>CAZXEU010000121.1:0-127971 GCA_964639665.1 uncultured Rhodothermaceae bacterium
GGGCGGGAGGCCCTGTGTGTTGGGAGGAGGGTGCGAAAGCACCAAACGCTGTGCCTCTGACGGAGCCGCAAGGCGAAGTTAAGCACGGCTACGACACAGGATCGCATACACTGGCGGCCTAATGGCTACTATTGTATGTAAATCCCAATGCTCGAAGTTCGCATCAAGTATTACGAAACGCTGATTCTGGAATTGGAGGCCACCCATGAGCTGCTTTCCGTGGAACAGCAGAAGGTGGCCAGGCTTGCGTCGGTGGTTGACCAGATAGACGAGGGCTTGCAACCGGATCTTACCGCCGACCATCTCTTCTTTATATCTCCCATGACTTGAGCCGGCTCGGCTCTTGAAAGCCAGAATTTCGAATTCCTTGACGAAGCAACTTTGCGGCAAATTGCCCGAAGCAAGCCCATGCTGGAATATCTCGCGCGCCATGTCGACCAGTTCAACCGGCTGACAACGTCTGTCCTGCTGCCTGCGCAAGTGGCGCAGGGAACCCGGTACTACGACGCGGAGGGGAAGCTTCTGCCCCAGTTTGCCTGGTATCCCGACCTCGTCCGGCAGATCTCCGGGATAACAAGAATGGGCATTTCGGGATTCACCGAACGGGCCATCCCGGACCTGCAAAGGTTCAAGGCAGAGATGGAAAGTCGGCTTTGACGACAAGGCCAGACCTGCCTGTCGTGCCAAGCAGAAGGGAGCCGCCCAACCCCGCACGCGCCAGGCGCTGAGTGGCCGGTAATCGGGCCAGCCGCAGCCTGGCTAGAATGCCCTCGCGGGGCTCAGCAGTCGAAAGCGCGCAGGATTTCCGCCGCGTGGCTGGCGACCTTGGGACGCCGGAATACGTGCACGATGACGCCATGCTCGTCAATCAGGAAAGTGGTGCGCTTAACCCCCTTCACCAAGCGCCCATACATGTTCTTTTCGCCCCACGCACCGTAGGCATTCAGGATCTCCTTCTCGGGATCCGCCAAGAGCGGAAACGGCAGATTGTACTTTTCAGCAAAACGCTCATGCGATGCCACGCCGTCGGGCGAGACGCCGACCACCGCTATGCCGTGCTCCGCAAGGACTTCAGCATTGTCCCGGAGATTGCATGACTGCCTGGTGCAGCCGGGCGTATTGTCCCTTGGATAGAAGTATAGGGCCAGCTTCTTGCCCTCGTAGTCCGACAGGCTTACCGTTCGGCCTCCCTGCGAGGGTGCCTCAAAGGCCGGCGCCCTGTCGCCCACCCCCGGTGTCTGCATTGCGCCGTCAGGTCTGGTTAGTGCATTCCCGGATAGACAAACGCACCAGCGGCCAATTCGATGCGCGCCGCATCCGCTCAGTAGGCAAGCAGCTGCAGCAGCGCATCGCGCAGCCTTGCCTTTGCGGAAAACACGCCGTGTTCCAGTGTCAGCGAAAATGGAACCGGCAAGTCCTCCGCCGCAACCCTGACGGGTGGCGCATCCAGCAAGTGAAAGCCGTCCTGCGCTACAGCAGCCGAGACTTCCGCGCCAAAACCGCAGGTCGACGTAGCCTCGTGAAGCACCAGTATGCGGTTCGTGCGGGCAACGGACTCAAGGACGGTTTCCCGGTCCCAGGGCACCAGCGTGCGCAAATCCACAACCTCGATCCGGGCTCTGCGCGCCTCTTCCTGCCAGACGGCTTCCTCCAGGGCCCAGTGCACTCCCAGCCCGTACGTGACGATCGTGGCATCAGTGCCCGGGCGCGCAACGTGCGCACGGCCGAACGGGATGTGGTAGGCGGCCTCGGGCACCGGGCCGCGCACGGACCGGTACAGGAACTTGTGCTCGAAGTACAGCACGGGATTCGGGTCGGCAATCGCCCGGAGCAGCAGCCCCTTGGCGTCGCGCGGCGTGGCCGGCGCAACCACCTTGAGACCCGGCACATGACAGAACCAGGCCTCCTTGCACTGGGAATGGAACGGACCCGCACCTATGTGGCCGCCGTACGGCGCCCTGATAGTGATGCCGAGGGGAGCTCCCCAGCGGTAGTGGGTCGTCGCCAGGTTGTTGACAATCTGATTGAAGCCGCATGCAATAAAGTCTGCGTATTGCATCTCCACGATCGGACGATACCCCTCCAGCGCCAGCCCCATCGCCGCGCCCAGCGCCCCGCTCTCTATGATGGGAGTATTGCGCACGCGCGCTGCGCCAAACGCTTCCAGCAGGCCCTCAGACACCTTGAACACTCCCCCGTATTCCGCAACGTCCTGCCCGATAAGCAGCACGCGGTCGTCCGACTCCATCGCCTGGCGCAACGCATCACCCAGGGCATCAACATAGCGCCGCTCGGTTTCGCGCCCTTTCCGAATTGCGACCACAGGCGGAGAAGGAGCAAATAGCGCGGCCCGCTCTGCGTCGGGCGTACTCTCCACAAGCGGCTGTGCGAGCGCGTATTCCGCGGCTTCCTCTACCTCGGCAGCGAGCTCCCTGCGGACACCTGCCAGTTCGTCCTTCGTCGCGTTTCCACTCTGGAGCAAATGCCGCTCAAAACGCTCTACGGGATCCTTGAGCGCCCAGGGCTCCTGGAGTTCGGCCGGCACGTATTTGGTGCCGGAGGCCTCTTCGTGTCCGCGCCGGCGGAAGGTCTTCATCTCCAGCAGCGAAGGGCCTTCACCCGCCCGCGCCCGCGTAGCCGCACGGCGCGTGGCAGCGATGACTCGCAGCAGGTCGTTGCCGTCGATCACCTCTCCCGGCATGCCGTAGCCGGTTGCTGCAACCGCTATGTCCTCCACGGGTACGGCTTCCCGGACGGGCGTTGACAGTCCGTAGGCATTGTTTTCGACCACGAATAGCACGGGCAGCTTCCAGAGAGAGGCCAGGCTCAGCGCTTCGTGAAAATCACCCTCGCGCGTGGCGCCGTCCCCGCAGAAGACCAGCGCGAGGTAGTCCTTGCCTGCGAGCTGCGCCGCCTGCGCCACCCCACACGCTACGGGCAGCATGGCGCCCAGCTGCGAAATCATGCCTATGATGCGCCTTTCCGGCAGCCCGAAGTGGAAGGTCCGGTCGCGCCCGTGGGTATGGCCTCCTGCCCTGCCCATGAGCTGACAGAATAGCGGTCGAAGCGGGACATGCCGTGTGGTCCAGACACCGAGGTTGCGATGCAGCGGGAGCACGACATCCTCCGGCCGCAGCGCCCAAGTGCACCCCACGCTTATGGCTTCCTGGCCGTAGCCGCTGAACCACTTGGAGAGGCGATTATGCCTGATCAGCCGAAGCATGCGCTCCTCGATGGCACGAGGTAGCTCCAGCGCACGATGCAGCGACCGAAGCTCGTCCGGCGAAACTTCCGGCGCCATGCGCGTCACCTGCCGCCTACGGAGACGACGGCACGCACGGTCCTGAACAGAATCTTGAAGTCCATACGCAGACTCATGTTCTCAATGTAGAACAGGTCAAACTTCACCTTCTGCCGCACATCGTCCAGCGAGCTGTCGTAATGCCACATCACCTGCGCCCACCCAGTGATGCCGGGCTTTACGCGGTGGCGCCGGTTGTACAGAGGGATTTCGTCGACAAACCGCTCCACGAAGTATGGACGCTCCGGCCTCGGCCCCACGAGACTCATGTCACCCTTGAGCACATTCCAAAGCTGCGGTATCTCGTCCAGACGCGTCTTGCGCAGCCACCGGCCGATCCTGGTATACCGCGGATCATCCCTGGCAGCCCACACCGGACCCGTCTGTGCTTCCGCATTCCGGTGCATGGTGCGGAACTTGTAGATCGTGAAATGCCTGCCGGTCCTGCCGACGCGCCGCTGCCGATAGATGGCAGGCCCGGATGATGTAAGGCGGATCGAGACAGCAATGAGGATCCAGAGCGGCAATCCGGCCGCCAGTACGAAGAGCGACACCGCGAGGTCGAACAGGCGTTTGGTGCTCTGCTCCCAGGCGGGCATCGGCTGGGGGAAAACCTCGATAAGCGGCAGGCCGTAGATGTGCTCCGTACGAGCCATGCCGCCGATTATGGAGTAGAAGTCAGGCACGATCTTGAGCGATACCGACTTGCCGTCGCACAGGCGCAGCACTTCCGCCAGCTCCCTGTGATCGTCCGACCCCAGGGCAATAAGCACATCCTGCACTTCAAGATCGTCGATCATGGTGGGCAGTGCGTCCACGGCATGCTCCCCGTTGCGGGAGAGCTCCGGTTGCCGCTCGCCGGTCTTCTGGCCCAGCCGAATCGCCCCCACAAGCTGAAGGCCCGCAGCGGGGTATCTGGCCAGGTCCTCGTGTATCCGCTCCACCTTGTCGCTCCATCCCACAACGAGCGCCTTGTGCGCGCCGCGGCCCCGCAGAATGAGTGCCTTCTGCACCGAGCGCACAAGTATGCGCCCCGTCGATGTCAGCCCCAGCACGGCGCACCAGTACAAGAGCAGGATCGATGGCCTGCCGTCGGCACGAAGCGTATCGATGTAGATGCTGAATACCAGAATCAGAACGCCGATCGTCACAACCTTGGTCAGCGAGACCAGCTCGTCGAATCGGCTTGAGGCGTGACGCTCCCGGTACATTCCGAAGAACAGGAAGATCACTACCCAGAAGACCGTCAGGCCCACTACTGCGTGCAGCGGGTAAACCGCCGTAGTGTTGGGAGGCTGAAATCCCGCGAGGGCGAAGCTGTCCGCAAATTGTATGCGGAGATAGACGAGTACGGAAATCGCCGCCGCGGCGATATCAGCAAGTAGCAGCACGATAAATTCAGCCCGCCTCGTCATGCCCGGGAAATCCAGTCTTGACCAACCTAGCTCCTGAAAATACAAAAGAGGCATGTGGACCATGCGCCCGGCCCCGCGATCTCCAGGGAGCGCCGCAGCACCTCGCGCAGCAGGGCCGCCGCAGGAATTGCCTGCATTGCCTCAGCCTCAACATGCCGGAGCCGGCTAAGATCAGACCGCGAGCGAGGATCCTGCAGACATGGCCGCAGGACAATGCAATACCGTGCGCGGGCCGGCCTATAGACAATACCCGTCTGCATGTGTGGAGCTGTATCCTCCATTTGCCGAATTGGTCAGGTTAGGCGTTTTATGTCACAAGGATCGCTGCCCTCCATACACTCATTGCCTATCATGTTGCGCGCAGCCCCACCCGGAATCCGGAGCGCGCAGCTGTTGCTCTTGGCCCCGTTCACTACTTTGCCGAGACGCAAGGTCCGATCGCGTACCTCATGCGTAGGGGTATGGGGCAAGTTGTCGCTGTTAGGGGCAATTCCCTTCCAGATTTCGCGTGGATGATTGGCCGCTGGTGACCAAGAAGGCAATGGACTTCAGACTTCGCGCTGCAAGCAGCAAGCCTGACAGGGTCCCGGCAGTGGAGCCCATTGCCATCGTGGGCATGGCCTGCCGGTTTCCGGGAGCCCCGGACCTGGCCTCGTTCTGGCAGTTGCTGGAATCGGGTACGGACGCCATTTCCGACGGGCGCCAGGACGGAGGACCCTGGTCCGGCGTCATGGGCGACCCCGATGCTGAGGACCCCGTGGTTCGCACGGGTGGCTTTGTAGCCGACATCGACCGTTTCGACGCACGCTTTTTTCGGATTGCGCCCATCGAGGCGCGCATCATGGATCCGCGACAAAGGATGCTGCTGGAAACCGTCTGGCATGCACTGGAGAATGCCGGGCTGGATCCAACACGGGCCAAGGGCGACCGCACTGGCGTGTATGCCGGCGTAAGCCAGGGTGACTACAGGGAGGTGGCTCAAGAGGCAGGTGTCTATCACGGACATTTCGGTGCTTCCATGGGCGTAGCGGTCGGCCGACTGGCGTATTCCTTCGGATTCGCGGGCCCGGCGGTGGCCATCGACAACGCTTGTGCCTCGTCACTGGTGGCCGTTCACCATGCCGTCAGTGCGCTGCAGAGCCGTGAAGTGGACCTGGCCATTGCGTGCGGGGCCCACGGCATATTTTCGGCCGAGCTTACAGCTTATATAGCAGAACTCGGCCTGCTTTCACCCAGCGGCAGATGCCGGATATTCGACGCGGATGCAGACGGATTCGTGCGTGGGGAAGGGTGCGGCGTCGTGGTGCTGGAGCGACTGGATGACGCAATTCGCGCCGGCCACCGGATATGGAGTTCCGTGCTGGGCTCGGCAGTCAACCAGAGCGGCGCTACGTCCGGACTCGGCGCGCCCCACGGTCCGGCACAGGAGCGGGCTATTGCGATGGCACTCGCGCGCGCGAACGTGGCGCCGTTGGACGTGGACTACGTTGAGGCAAGTGGAACCGGATCCCAACTCGGAGACCCAATCGAAGTGCGTTCAACCGCAGCCGTCTACGGCAGGGGACGCAGCACTGACAACTCTCTGACTCTCGGAAGCGTCAAGTCAAACATTGGCCATCTGGAGGCCGCCTCCGGCATTGCAGGCCTGATCAAGGTTGTGCTGGCCATGCACCAGGGCCTGATTCCAAGGCACCTTCACTGTGAACGCCCCTCTCCGCAGCTCGCGTGGGACCAGCTCGCCCTGCGCGTCAATTCGCGGGCTGCAAAGTGGCCAGAGCATGCGGACCGTCCAAGGAGGGCCGCCGTCAGTTCCTTTGGCCTGGCGGGAACCAATGCGCACGTTGTCCTGGAAGGCTGCGAGATTTGCGCCGGCAACATTCCCCAAATTCGAGGTGCGGCGAGACGCGTCGAGGTTCGGCTGCCAGAATCTCTCGATGACTCCCCGTTGCCTGAAGGCACATTTGCCCCTCGCACCACGCGCCTCCTGCTGCTCTCAGGCAACTCCTTGGCGTCGTTAACGGCACTGGCCAGCCGCTACCTCTTATGGCTGGACCAGCACCAGGATGTTGGCGGCAACAACCGGGATGCAGTATGGGACCTGCTTTCCGACATGGCCTGGACCGCAGCTGATGGACGCGCCCATCTCAGGCACCGCGCTGCCGTTCCTTTCACTGATGCTGCCACGCTGAAAGAAGGACTGGTCCGGATTGGAAAACCTGTGCCGCCTTCGCGCCACGTGTCCGCAGTGGCGTTTGTATTCGCGCAGTCTTCCGTCCTTTCCGGCAAGGCGGCAGAAGAGCTTTACGACACGGAACCCGTAATGCGGGCCGTGCTGGCCCGCTGCCATGCGGCGCATATGGAAGCGAGCGGCACATCTTTGCTGGACGTAGTTTTCGGCCAGCGCGCTGTGGAAGAAACCAGTCCGGACCCAGGACTCGAAGCGTCCGCCGTCTACGCCGCGCAGTGCGCCCAGGCAGCGCTGTGGGTTAGCGTGGGAATTGCACCATCCGTGGTAAGCGGCAAGGGCGTGGGCGAGCTGGCGGCAGCCTGGGCAGCCGGCGTGTATTCTCTTGAGGACGGATTGAAGATGGCTGCGTCGTGGGATAGAGAGAACGGTGCGGAGCACATTGAAGCAGTCGCGGGGCGCATCTTGATGACCACGCCCGGCATACCGTACGTTTGCGGTGTGACGGGAGAGCTTATGCGACAGGGACAGGTACTCGACCAAGATTATTGGCGGGCGCGGGCAAGAAGGTCTGCGCCCTGGTCCGCCATCACCGGAGCCCTGGCAAATGCCGGTACAGACGCCGCCGTGCTGGTGGGCACTATACCTCTTGATGCCTTGCAAGGTGGGGCCGCCGATTCTCCTTCCGAATGGCCTCCGCTGCTACTGTACAGTGCCTCTCAAGGCCCTGAAACCGAAGACGCCGCAGGCTATTACTCCGCGCTGGCGAAGGCATATGAAGCGGGTCTCGGTATTTCCCCGCACGCCCTGTTTGCGGGGGAGACCCGCCGGCGCATTGGCTTGCCGATCTATCCCTTTGACCGGCGCCGCCACTGGTTCAGGGCAGCGAAGCCTGAGGCCTGATCCGGCCTCTCCGAGCCGGTCAATACCAGCTCAGCATCCCTGCACGCTGATGCACTGACATTTTCGCTGCCGCCAGACATGGAAGCCGTCATGTGGCAAGGTCAGAGCCGCCAATCTGCTGCCTCGCCAGGAACAGAATGAGCATACACGAAATCCAAGGCGATGCAGACTCATCATCGCCTGGACAGCTGCAATCAAGGTTCGGCGGACACTTCGGCGCAGAAAAACCAGGACATTGCCCACCTCCCCCGACCACGCAGCCACGGGACCACACCCCGTCAAGTCAGGTCCGGTCAGCCGGCATTCTCGTCAATGTAGTCGATGAGATTTCGCCAGCTCGAGATTCCTGCAACAGCCTCCGGCCGGATCCGGACCCTGAATTCCTTCATCACGTGCCTGAAGAATGTCACCGCGTCCAGGGAAGAGATTCCTGACTCAATGATACTGGTGTCCAGATCCAGCGGACGTGGCAGCGGCTGTCCGTCAACTTCCAGGTTGTCGTAAATCAGCTGTAAGAGTCGGGCTTCGCAAGAGGCCATTGGGCTCAGGCGTCGAATTGCCGGCACCAATCTAATCACGTACGAAAGCGATTGTCAAGATGGCTGCCGCGCCAATCCAGGAGCCAGCGGGGATGCGCGTTAGTCCCAATTCTACTTGTGAAAAGTGTGCCGTCGGCCGTGCGCGCCACAGACTGCCGGTCACCCGGCGCAAGATGGGGGGACCGCCCTGATACCCGGTTCATACCAATAAGCCCGGGACAAGCCGTTCTCCATTGATATTGGAGGTTCTGTTCACGAGTGTTCCCGGGCGGCTGATTTGCTGCAGCGGGCCGTAACTCGACAAACAAGGGACGAGCCTCCCTCCAGGCAAGAAGGGGCTTATGCACGCCCTCGGCCGGCTGGCCTTGTCCTAATGCGCACCCGCTCAACTACTCTATCACACCGCCGGGATGCCCTGCCGGAGAAGCTCAAAGGGCCAGACCCAGGCCGTCTCTGGCACGATTATCCCAGCTGCGAATCTATGTGCGCGACGAGGCTTCGAATTGTATTTATTCTTTCCAGGTCAACCGGGGAAATGTCTAGATCGAATTCTTCATTCAGCAGCCTGACAAACTCCAGGGCAGCCATGGAAGAAACGCCGGTATCACTGAACTTGATATCCTGATTCAAGTCTCGCCTAAGATCGAGATGCTCCTCCGCCAGTCTCTGAATTCTATCGAGAGTTGAGGCCATACTAGCTCCCCCTGGGGTATTGACGGGATTTAGGATTCAATGCGCCAAGATGCAATGCAACGGGTGGATGCCAGGCAGGAGTGAGCAGTCGCAAGAGCCGGATTTTGGGTGGGACTCGTGATACGTCAGCCGGTCAACCCGCCATTTTTGAGGAATATGCCTCAAAGCCTTGTCAAGTGCAATGCATTGCCGCGCATTCAGGTTACGGCTGCCTTGCGACGTTGCACTCACCACCATTGAAGTGGGCACCGCGCCGCTTCGCGCTACCTGCTCATGCATCGCAGGCCCACTATGCCCGTGGGCACTTGGCGCTGAACAGCCGACCGGCGTCAGCGCGCGATAGCAAGAAGTAGCAAGCACCTACACTGCTGTCAGGAACCTGGCGAAGCTGCCCCATAAGACGGCTACCGCGGGGAATCTTGCGCTGCACGTGACAGATCCGGCACTGCCGACGCGACAGGACACGCCGTGTACTTGCATTTCAGGTACGTACGCGTGCGCGGTGCCGGCCGCAACAATCCATTTTCTCCAGCAGCTTCCGGATGCAGGTTAGCACCGATGCTCGCCTACCGGGGCTTGGGCACGCACCAGCGTAGCTTCGATCCGGGGGCGGTCAGGCTACCGCTGGCTCTGGAGAGCTTAAACGCACCGTTACCACATCGGTGTTGTGGTACTGTTGGTGGTGCACCGATGTCGCGAGGTGGCGCAGTATGCGCAGCGAAAGCTCCTTTTCCGCGTCGGACTCGTCCCGTATCTCACCGAGGAGCACCATTTGATCCTGGATATTCTCCTTCCCTACCGTTGCAATGAACTCAAGCACGACCTCATCCCGCACCCTTTGCGCCGTAAGCGCAAGGCGGCGAATTCGTTCTTCGCCGCCAACAGTATCCTGCCTCGAGAGCGTAATGAGCGTTTCCTCGCTTACCGCCTCCAGTCGATCAGCCATCGCAGACGTATACCCATGCCGATCGGCAAATGCTCTCACAAACTTCGCAATTGTCGGGAGTGATGACATGTCCAGGCCCACCTCGATTCGCCGCCGCCGAGGCTCCATCAACACCATGACGGAAGTCATTACAATCGCTACGAGACCTCCAGCCGTCAGCCCGTTGTCGAAGAGTCCTCCCGCTATTTCCGACAGGAATTCCGGATAGATCTCGCCGGCCTCGAATCCCATTCCGGCAAAAAACGCCACGCCGACCATCAGGCCCTTGCGATAATCGATGCCATCCAGCACGATCATTTTCATGCCGGCTACCAGCAGTATGGCTACCATGATGGCCACGAATGCGCCGTACACGGGACCCGGAATGGCAAGTAGAACGGCAAGCACCTTGGGCAGGAAGGCTATCACGACCAGTATTAGGCCCGCGGCAATCCCGACGCGCCTTGCCGCCACCCCTGTGAGGTTGGCCATGGATATGCTGGACGGACGTATGGAGTTTGGCACGGTGGCCGCCAGTCCCGACAGAAGGTTGCTGATCCCGGCCACGACCAGCGAGCCCTGGATCGCCCTGTAGTCCACCGCGCGCTGCCGGCGCCACGATACGTGCTGAATGCCTACAGAATAGCTGATGGTCTGGATGTTGTCGATCAGGGTAACGAACACGAATGCCGGCAACAATACCCAGAAACGTGCCCCGAAGTCCAGCTGCAAGCCGGGCCAGGCTACGCTTGGCAGGCCCACCCACTGCGCTTCCCGTACCCCATCAAAGTCGTAAATGCCGAGTATTGCAGCCACCAGGGACCCGAATGCTATGCCCGCAACAGGAGCCCACAGACGAAGCGTGCCCGAGCCCGTCATTGCCATGCAGATCATGACAACGATCGTGCAAAGTGCGCTGACAGGACTGGCCACGGATGTGGGGCCCGATGGCGCCTCTGCCAACAAGTCAAATGCGATGGGCATTGCCGTGACCCCAATCAGCAGCAAGATTACGCCTGCAACGGTTTGTGTCACGATTCGCCTGAGTGCCGAGATACGCGTCGAAAGCAGCAGCTGAATGGCTCCGCACGCGATCACCAGACTGGCCAGAAGCGGAATTCCGCCGTCGGCCAGCGCCGTGATGCTGACCGGCACGAAAGCAATCGTACTTCCCATCATCAGGATGTAACCGGCGCCCACCCTTCCGAAGCGCACTGCCTGGAGTATGGTGGCTATCCCACCGACAACAATCGCGGCAAAAACGGCCCAGTACACATAGGCATCACTTCCTTCGACAGCTTGAAAAACGATCAGGGGTATCAGGAGCATGCTCGCAATCACCAGGAAAGCCAGCTGCAGACCAAGACCCGCGACCAGATGAAGCGGAGGCCTTTCGTCCGGTTCGAACCGGACTTCGACTAGCCGTCTGGATTCGCTGGATGCCACGGCAGAAAGGACGCTCCCGATTTGACAATTTGCTCTGGCCCGCCCCCAAAAGTAGCAAGGCCCCGGCGAAGAAATACGGGCTTGCCGCCAGGTTCAGCAAGAAGGCAATGTCGGGGGCCTTCGGTCCAGGCAGCCCTCCAACAGCGGTAAGGCCACGGAAGGGCAATGCACACAAGAGTGTGCTTATGCTGCCCCAGCCTTGCCACTTTGTTGCATGCGAGAGAGCCAGCGTACTCCATGCACCCGACGTGGTTGAGGCGCCGGCCAGCCACGGGCTTGTGCATGCATTCCACCGTCATTAAGTTGAACCGATGCTTCCAACGACGCCCTGCTCGGCTGATTTTCCCGCACAAAGGGCCTCTGTCGATACAAGCGCGCCTTTGCAGTGGACTCGAACCTGGCCCGGGAAAGCACACCGGATGCACCCAGAATCTGGCGGGCCATGGAACGACCGAGAAGACCGGACAGCAGGTTTCCCCGACAAGAACTGCAAACGGTATCCCGCATTTCGGCGGACCTCAAGGGGCTAAGCCCGGCGACCCGGTCAGGCCGCCTCCGAGCCGGACGCGCACAGTCCAGTCTGCGCCGCGGAGTCGCCGTGCACTTGATTGCGCTGCGGGCGCTCGTACTGGTCGGCACGCTTCTAATTTCCTGTCTCGCAGCCCGGGCCCAGGAGAACCGGCTGCTCCCGGCAAGCGACTGGGCCTACGACTACATCGTCCGCCTCCAGCAGCGGGGGCACCTCCTGGAATTGAATCCGACATCCGTGCCGTACCGGCACGGCGACATCTGGGCAGCGCTGCAGCAAATGAACCGCGACGGACTGTCGGCTCCGGAGCGCCACTGGGTAAACCTCTTGGAGAGAGCGATTGCGCCGGAAGAGGGCACCGCGGTGGGATATACGTTCGAGGCCGCTGCCCGGCTGATCAACAGCGACCGGCTCGACGTCGTGCGACCGCTCGGCGATTCACTCCGATTCTTCTGGCACGGCACGCCTGCCACAGTGTACCTGGACACCAGGAACCTCGTGGCAGAATTCGGCCTCAGGCAGGACCGGTACTACGACGACGACCCTGACGGTCTGGATACCGCCCTTCGCTTGCTTGCGCGAAGTGACCACACGTACGTGGGCTACCACAGCCGCCTTGTGTCCGTCTACGGAGGCCGCTGGAATCACCACTGGGGCGTGCCCGGCGAGGAAGCCACGCTGCTAAGCGACAATCCGCGCAGCCAGGACCAGCTTGCGATTCGCCTGGGCAGTGGACGCCTGACGGTAAGAGCCGTCCTGGGAGAGCTCGACAGCGTCACTTCCCGGGGAGATTTTACGGGAAGGGCAGGCGACGATACCGTGCGCGTTGATACCCGGCGGCGCTACCTGGCCGCGCATCGCTGGGACTACCGGCCGTCGCGGCGCCTGCTGATCAGCTTCATGGAATCTGTGCTCTATTCCGGTGCCAACGCAGGCCTTTCCCTGAAGTACTTCAATCCCGTCCATCCTTTTGCATTCGTAGTAGACAACACTCCCAAGAATGAGGAGAATAACGGATTCGTCGCAGGACTACTTTGGGCCCAGCTTGGTCGGCTGACCGTGCACGGGCAGCTGACAGTGGACGACATCAGGCTGCAGCGCGGAACCGGCAACGAGTCCGTAACCTTCGGCTTCGCGGGGTCCCTGGCGTATGCATTGCGGTCCATTGACCTGAAGGCCACGCTAGCCGCAGTAGCGGCCCGTACGTACAATGCGCCGCAGCCCGAAGGCAAGTACCTGTACCTGAAGCGCGGTCTGGCTACCCAGTTCAGTGACTACGTAGCCGGATCCGCGGGCGCGGACATCTACCTGGATGGCGTTTTGCCCGGGCTGCGGCTGGCGCCGCGCGTGAACGTGCTGTGGCAGGGAGCGCGCGATATCCGGCAGCCGTTTCCGTCCAACGATGCTATTCTGGACAATATTCTGGACGGCACGGTGCTGCGCACCATTCGCGGATCGCTGCAGGTGGCCTACCAACCCGTGGCATGGTGGTGGCTGCGCATGGACGGCGGCTTCAACGCCACGCGCAATGCCGAAAACGTCCGGTCAGCGCGATTTTCCCGCTTTGTGGGCCTTCTTTCGACCGGTCTGCGCCTGAAAATCGATTATCCTGTCAGACTGTAGGCTGTGGCATTTCAATTCCGGACTGCGCTGGCTGCGTGCACCCTTGTTGGCGCAGCTCCCCTCATGGCACAGGAGCCGTTCTCCACGATTGAGCTTCAGGTGCAGGTAGCCCGGAACATCAACCAGTCCCTCCTGCACGAATACTGGGAACCCGGCGTGGGTGGCGCCGCATCGGCATCCTTGCCCTTCTATCTGGGCTTCCTGGAATTCGGCGGCGCGCTGCACCGATACAATGCTGCCACGGACGTGCCGGGCTTCGGGGCGCTGTGGCTCTATGGGGGATGGGGGATGCATGCGCTTGTTGCATCCAGACTGAGGCTGGAGGCCGGCCTCCATCTGGGCAACTACCGCATGTCGTTCGATTCGGCTGGATCCGAGTTTTCCGGCACCATCTCCGAGAGCGAACTGGTCCTGGGTACGTCCTTGCGGGCTGCATTTCGCCTGACCGGAACCGTCTCGGTTTTCGCTGCCCTGCGGGGACTCAGTGTCCGTACGGACCCGCGATTTGCCCTGTGGTACGCTGCCACCGGCATCAGCGCCACGCTAGCCACACCGCCCGCGCTGAGGAGCTTTTTCCGGTGACCATGCGGCGCATCTGGACCGGGAGAGCCTGGAGCTGCCTGATGCTTGCCCTTCCGCTGACCGTCGCGGCACAACCGGACGTGCAGGTGTTCACGGCGGAGGACCTGGCGCAGGCCGGCGTGATCCGCTTCAGCGATATCTTTGCGCTGGCGGATGGATGGACCGCCAACTCCACGGCCGGCTATTCCTGGGATGCGGCCGTTACCGGTACGGCGCCCTTTGCGCCTGTTGGCTGGAAGGTGTTTCTGGACGAAAGTCAAGTGGACCTGCGGCTTCTAGACGGCCAAGACATTAATTCACTGGCGATCTCCTTGACGGAAGTCTGCCGCGTTGAGATCCACTCCAGGCCCACGTTCACAGCCGGAGTCTTTGCCGCCTCCGGCGCCATACATTTTCAAACGTGCGAGCCGGCGCCAGGCGTTTCGGTGGGCATTTCTGCCGGAGCGGGCAGCCAGACGGGGGATCCGGGACCATTCAAGTATACTCCGCTGGGTGGACCCAACGTCGACCGCAGCGGCCCCGTCCTGCAAGGAGCAACGGCAGCTTCCAGCGGTGCGTGGTCCCTTAGGTTGCAGGGACGAGCGGATGAGCACCATGCGACCGACGAGCGCATACGAACACGCGTGCACACGCTCTACGTCGGAGAAAAGGATGCGCGCATCTTTCACACGTCCGGACGGGCAGAGTTGGCCCGAACAGGCGTTCGGGCCCGCCACCGCCTCTACGCCAGCGCCATGCGGTCCGAGGATCTCACCTACTATAGGGCGCTCGCCCTGGAAGTGCCGGCCGACCACCAGGTGCTGGCTGCGGGACTATCGGGAACCGCTCCCGTCGGGTCCGCTCTGCATTTGCACTATCAGATGCGTGCCGAGCGGTCCGAGCTCGCAACGAGGCCCAACCCCGACAGCCTGGACATGGATTGGCGCCGTGAGACACTGCGGACCTATGCTTCGCTCGAGGGCGAGAGCGGCACGACCTCGGCGGAATTCGGAGCGGGAGCCATATACCAGCGCGCCGACCTGCCGGTGGTGGCGCCTGAGGTAGCCTTTGAAAGCTTCGGCGCTCTTTCCGTAGATCTCGGCGAAGGCCTTGAGGCCCGCGCTGCCGCGCGCCTGGAGCGCACGGACGGCAGCACCGGCCACGCTTTCAGGGGCGCATTCACCTGGCAGCTGGGTCAACGCCAGAGTGCAGTGCTTACTGCCACGGCGCTACGTCAGGTTCCGGCCATCGAGCGCCCGCTCTGGTACTGGATTGCTCAGGGTTACGATGCAGCCCGCTTTGAGGGAGCGCCTTTGGCCGAGCCCGCGCACCGCGCAGCATCCCTGGAGGCTGCGTGGGAGCTGCGTCTTGGAGCACGGTTTGATCTGACCACCTCGGCTACGCTGTGGCGCTACCGAAATCTGCCGGCGGAGGCGCACGAGGCGAACTTCAACCCGACGACCACGGGCCTTGTCGTGCGCACTGCTGTGCTGGAGTCGTGGGGCTACCTGACAAATCTGGCGGCGAAGGTGAAATTCCGGCCTACTGGCGCTTTCAGCCTTGAAGGCTTCGGCGCCTATTCGTATCCCCGGTCGAACGACGCACTCTTCGTGCATGCCTCCCGGCAGCAGCCTACCGTCCTGGCAAGTGTTACGGCGCGCCTTCGCCCGAATGCCCGATTCAGCCTCTTCGCCCGTCTCAGATACCGGGGAGGGACCGAATGGCCGCTGTATCGCTATGCTGCAGAAGAGGCGCCCGCCTACTACGCATCCTCCCTGCAGGCCAGGGCCGTACTGGATCTAACCGTGCAGAAGCGGTTCTGGCAGGACCACATGCGTCTGGGCGCCTCGCTGCGTAACGTGCTGGACCACGCCTACCTGCTGCATCCCGCGGGGGGTACATCCGGTCTCGGGCTGCACTTCTACGTGCAGCTCTTCGCCGGCCGGTAGCGCCGTTCTATTCGCAAGCGCCTGATGCCATCGCCAGCAGGTTCGAATCGTACGGTGGACGCACGATCCCCAGTTCCGTGACTATAGCCGCAATCAGGCGTGCCGGTGTTACGTCAAACGCCGGATTGTACGCGTGCACGGAATCGGGCGCCGTGGGCTGGCCAAACCCGTGCGTAATCTCCCGGGAACCCCGCTCTTCGATCACAATGGCTTCTCCGCTCCGCGTGCTGAAATCCACGGTGGACATCGGAGCCGAGACGTAGAACGGAATGCCGTGCGCGTGTGCCAGCACAGCCAGTCCATAGGTACCGATCTTGTTGGCTGCGTCGCCATTGGCCGCAATGCGATCAGCTCCGACCAAGACGGCGTCGATCCCCTGCTGCTGCATCACGTGCCCGGCCATGGAGTCGGTCACCAGCGTGGCAGGGACGCCCGCACGCGCAAGCTCCCAGGCTGTGATGCGGCTGCCCTGCAGCAGTGGCCGCGTCTCGCCCACCACCGCGCGCAGGGTTACGCCCCGCTCCGCGGCCATGAAAAGAGGGGCCAGCGCGGTGCCGTAGCCGGACGTCGCCACGCCTCCGGCATGGCAGTGAGTCATCACCGTCATGCCCTCCCGAAGCAGGCTCAGTCCGTGCTCCCCGAGCTTTCGGCCGGCTTCCCGGTCCTCCTGCTCAATGGCGCGTGCCTCCTTGAGTAGCGCATTGCGAAGCCTGCTTTGGTCGGCAGCGGCGAAGCGCTTCAGCACGCGCTCCATGCGCTCCAGCGAATAAAACAGATTCACCGCCGTCGGCCTCGTTTCACCCAGCATCGAAATGGCTTCGCGTGCTGCGCTGCGCGGCCGCGATACCTCCGTCCCGAGCGCCAAGACCACACCGTAGGCCGCAGCAATGCCAATGGCCGGAGCACCCCGAACACGCAGGGAGCGAATCGCCTCCGCCATTTGTTCGGGCGTGGCAATGTCCAGCCACACTTCCTCTGACGGCAGCCGTGTCTGGTCCAGGAGCCTGGCCACGTCCCGGGCCTCGTCCCAGGAGAGCGGAGCCATCATGGATCCGTACGCGGCGGCCTACGGAATCGCTCGCGTTCCAGACTGAAATGCACCGAGACCCGGTGCGAATAGCCGAGCTCCGAGGTCAGCCCCCCGAAATCTCCGAATCCGTAGTCGATAGCGAGCGAAGAGAGGCGCAGGCCTGCTCCGGCAGAAGGCACCACACTCCACCCATACGCCGAGCCGCTCGTCAGCCGGTTCACGCCCGCCCTGAGCGCCACGATGTCGCGAAAGCTGAATTCCATGCCGGCCCTGGGATGGAAGGACAATTCTCCCGCATTAATGACCGCCGCCTTCTGCCCGTCGAATGCCACGTCCACATCCAGTCCCACGCTCAGCGTCCCCGTGGTGCCCGCGCGCAGGCGCGCGCCCGATCCCAGCCGCAGCACCGGCAGGACAAGATAGGTTTCGCCGCGGGGCAGCTCCTGGGCGAACACTTCCTCAAAGGTCTGGCGCTGACCTGTGGCGGGGCTTTCGCCCTCCAGATCAAAGGCCGATGCGTTTACGCTCCAGCTCTGCAGCATCGTGGAAGCGTCCTGGAGATTGGCGCCGAACACAAACCTGCGGCCGCGCCACTGCGCCCCGACATCAAAGCTGTACCCCCAGGCATCCGCGAAATCACCTATGGTGCGGCGAATGATCTTGCCCGTCGCTCCCGCCGACAGACCTCTGCCAAAATCCCGCGCGTAGCTCAGGAAGAAGGCCATGTCCGCCGCGGAAAAGCTGCGGATATACGACTCCGGATTTGCCCTGGGCTGGTTGCGCTCGCCATCCCAGGCGTTTAGCGTGTTCTTGATGTCATTGACGCCGCTGCGAAAAAAGCTCAGCCCTACCGTCGAAACGGCATCCACGGGATAGGCCGCGCCCGCGTAATCGAAGCTCACTATGCCCGCGAAGCGCTCCGCGTGCATGTAGGCTACCTGGGGGTACTCTGCCAGCCCCAGTCCGGCCGGATTCCAGTATGCCGCATCTGCCCCGCCCGTCAGCGCCACGTGGGCTCCGCCCATGGCCAGCGCGCGCGCTCCCACGCCGCCTGCCAGGAAGTCTGCCCCGTACTTGGCTATCCGCTGGCCGTACGCGTCGGCTCCTCCACCAGCCGCCCATACCACAATTGCCAGGGCAGACAGACTTCGCCACAATAGGGGGAGGGGCCCTGCGACCCTGGAGAGGCGGAGCGAGATCGGGATCATGGCACGAGATTACGGTTGCGTCGATTGTCCCGCCTGAAGAAACGCCACCAGATCCAGGACTTCGGAATCAGCCAGGGTCTGGAAGATGCCGTCGGGCATGAGCGAGCTGTTCGAGGTTTCCCGGGACTGGATGTCCGACTTGTCCAGCACGACCGGGCCCAGGCCGACCTGCCGCATGGTGAGCTGGCGTTCGCTCTCGGAGGCGACGCTACCCAGATACGTGCGCCCGTCGCGCATCGTTACAATTACCATCCTGTAGTCGTCCTGGATGTCCTCGCCGGGACTGATCACGTTGCTCAGGAGGTAATCGATGCTTGAGAGATTCGCTCCCGTTATGTCCGGTCCAACGTCTCCTCCCTCGCCGTGCATCCTGTGACATGCGCCGCAGACCTGCGCAAAGACCACGCGGCCGCTTGACGGATCCGCATCCTGCACCCTCTCCGGCGTGAGCAGGGTCCGATACCGTTGATACTGGGCCTCGTGGTCGGCGGACAATTGGTCAATGGGTCCCCAGACTTCTACGAATCCGCTGCCGACGACCCTGCGGAGCTGGCGCGCCACGTAGCTCGGAATATCGCGCCTTGTCAGCACGCCGTCCGTCAGGGCACCGGTCAGCATCCAGCCGTACGCGGGTCTGGAGGCCAGCGTCTGCACGACCTCCAGTTTGCCCTGTGGATCATAGTCGTGGAAGCGCTCCAGCAGCAGGTTTCCCAGCCGTGGATCATCAAAGGCGGCCACCGCCCGAATGGCCTCCTCCTGCAGCAGGGGAACGTCCAGGAGTGCGGGCAGCGCTCTGCGCAGCGTGTCCCGGCTGCCCTGCGCGAGCGAGCGCAGGGCAGCGAGGCGGTCGTCGGTTTCCTGTCCGGCATCCAGCACGATGCCCATCATCCGGGCGGCAGCCTCGGCATCGCCGAAGAGCTGGGAAATCTCGGTTACGACTGATTGCACCTGGCGCACTCTTCGCAGATCATCCTCCAGGCTACTCCATGCGGCAGGCCTTTCGGCATCCTGCCTCCCTTCCAGGCCGGAGCGCATACCCCGGAGTAGATGAAGGCGCGCACCCTCATGCTCCCGTATGCCTTCGACCAGCACCTCGAGCAAATCCGCGTCAACGAGGCGCCGGCCAATGAATTCGCTGACCAGCGCGATGCGGGACGCCTCTGCGAGCTGCAGGGCGCGGCCGGGATCAGATTCCACAAGGGGCTCTACTCCCAGCCAGATAAGCATGGGGATATTGTGGTCTGAGGCGTCACTGGCATGCGCTACGAGCGCTGCCGCCAGGTTCCACCGGGCATCGGGCGCGATGCGTTGCAGCGCCGCTGCCAGGTACTTGCGTACGACGGGCGATGTGTCACGCCGGGCAAGGTCTTCCAGGCCCGGCACAAGGGCAGGATCTGGATCCTCCACCAGCAGTCGGACGGCCCAAGCGCGCACGTGCGCCTGGTCGTCTCGCAGCGCCGCCTCCAGCCTCGGGCGCGTCATGCGCCCCGCCACGTAAAGCGCCCACATGGCCTTGAGGCGCAGTGTGGTTGCTCCTTCACCCTCAAACTGCGCCATGAGCTCGGCCTCCGCGTCCGATTCGAGTGCGCGCTCCATGGCCCTCTCCTGCAGGATCACCCTTGCGCGCCGGGCATGCCAGTCACTCGGGCTGCGCTGCAGCTGCGCAAGGTCCATGTCCGATAGTGCACCGAGGTCCTCGTAGCGACCAGGCCACTCGGCAGCCTGCGATTCCGTCGGCGCCACACGGAATATGCGCCCGGTGTCCTTGTCCAGGACCTCGCCCCCGCAAATGTCCGCGTCATGCCAGTCCAGCACGTACAAGGCGCCCTCGGGACCGATCTCCAGACTGAATCCCACCCACTGTGCGTTGTTGGCGTGCAAAAACTCGTCGCCGTGGCTTGCCACATAGCCCGAGCCCGTGGGCGTGAGGACATCCGTTAGTACGGCATGCTCGTGAATATTGGCCATGAACAGGCGTCCCCGCTGGTCTGCCGGAAACGCGTCCGACTGGTAGATGCGTGCTCCACCATGGGCCGAGCGATGCCGGTGATCCACGATGGGACCTATGTCCTGGTAGGCATAGGGGTTGAAATGCTGCCCACCCTGCCGCTGGTACAATCCGCCTGGGATGACATGGAACACATGGGGAATCACGCAGGCGCTGATAAACAGCTCCCCATTGGCGTCGTAGTCGATGCCCCAAGGATTGCTGAAGCCGTGTGCGACCACCTCGAAGCGGTCCCTGGCGGGATGGTAGCGCCAGACGCCGCCGTTGATTTCCATGCCCTCCGCTTCTAGAAGCCGTTCCGGGAACGGATCACCGCCGCCGTAAAGTCGCGCATCGGCCGCCGGCTTCCGAATGACGGACGGTGTCGCGAAGCCCTCCAGCCCGTACAGCCAGCCGTCCGGGCCCCAGTGGAAGCTGTTGATGGTTTCGTGGCGGTCGCGGATGCCCCAGCCCGTAAGCCTTATCTCGATATCGTCCATGTCAGCCCGGTCGTCGCCGTCCCGGTCCGGGACAAAGAGCAAATGGGGCGGCGCCCCCAGGAAGATGCCTCCGAAGCCGACGGCAATCGCCGACGGAAACGCAATGCCCTCCAGAAACACCGTCCGCTTTTCCGCCCTTCCGTCGCCGTCCGCATCCTCAAGGATGACTACCCGGCTGTCCCCGGAGCCTGAAAAACCCGTGCTGCGCGACTCGTAATCCCGGTTTTCCGCCACCCACAATCTGCCCCGGTCGTCCCAGGCAAAGGCCATGGGTTGCGTAACGAGCGGCTCGCCGGCCCAGGCCTGCACGGTGTAGCCCTGCATGGGCGTCATGGCGCTTGCTGCCTCTTCCGGGCTCAGGAACTCCGCCTCGCGGGCTTCCTCCTGCGCCAGACCCCAGAGAGAGGCCGTCGAGTAGGTCTGACCCTCCAGACCGGCATAGGCTTCCCAATCCTCGCGCAGCTCACGGTGGGCTCCCGTATACACCAGCATGCGATGCCGAATGATCTCGGACTGTCCTTGTGCAATGGTCCAGTCTCCAAGGCGGGCGCGCACAGGACCCACCCCGAGCTGTCCATCCACCCGCCACGGCTGGGGGAATCCCGCGTTGTCCGGATGGTCGAATATCGCCACGTGGGCAAGATCATCCCGGCCCGGCACCTGAATTCCCAGATCCAGCCACATGGCCTGCTTGCCCTCGGCAAACTGGTTGCGTTGCCGGGCCGCGTTGACGGCATACCCGTCGATGCCCGGATGCCATGGCATGCGCAGAAAAAGACCGCCGTAATCGTATTCGCCAACCGTTACATCCACGTGGGCATCTCCGCGCCACTGAAGGTCCAGGACGTAGCCGCTCGAATCGATGCGCATACTCCAGTCCTGGGTTTCGGTAAGCACGGTCTCCCCCTCCTCGCCAAGAAGGTCGTAGACGAGTCTCCAGCGAACGACCTCGCCTGTCGCCTGCGTGACCTCGACAGCGGTGCGGCGCCAGTAATCCCCTTCCGGATGGTGAAAATAGTCCCGCCCGTTGAGCCGGGTAAATCCCCAGTATAGCCCGGTCTGGTGCGGGTGATGATCGGGACTGAATTGTGTAACGACTCCCTGGCCATCGGGGGCAGCGACCGGATGGAGATACGGTCGAAAGTCAGGCAGGGCATTCTGGACAAGCAGCGGCTCGCTACCCGAGGAGGAATGCACGGAGAGCATTCCTTCGGTCTCTATGATCCGCAGCCGCCTGTCATCAGAGCCTTGGTCGCAGCCGGCCATGCAGACACAAAACACTGCAGCAGCCATATATACCAGCACATTCCGCATGGGCATTATCTGTACGATATCTTTCGCAGCCGGGCGGCAAAGGCACCGTCCATGCCGTTGGCATGGGGCATGGTCACAAGGAACCCTTCATGGCTTGTCAAGGACGCGGGCTCATTGATTGGATCGATACGAAAAGCCGGATGTCGATCCAGGAAGGCCGTCACGCGGTCCTGATTCTCCTCCGGTTCTATGGTGCAGGTGCCATAGACAAGTACACCGCCCGGTTTAAGGATACGCGCCCCGGCGTCAAGTAATGCGTCCTGGAGCGCCGTCAGCTGCTCCAGGTCGTCCGGCGACCGATTCCATCGCAGATCGCTCCGCTTCGCCATGACCCCGAATCCGGTGCACGGGGCATCGACCAGCACGCAGTCCGCGATCGGCGGCAATCGGTACTCCCGCGCATCGGCTGCGACGGGCTCCACGATCGAAACACGCTGCTGCGATGCTGCACGCCTAAGGCGACGCAGGCGGTTTTCATGAATATCCAGGGCCACGATGCGGCCCTGGTTCCGCATGCGCGCCGCGGCGTAGAGAGTTTTCCCGCCAGGCGCGGCACAGAGATCGAACACCACCTGCCCCGGGCGCACATCCAGCGCGTGAACAACCAGACCCGCGCTGAGGTCTTGCACGGCGCATATGCCCTCCTCTATCCAGCCGGCGCGCAACACCGGCTGCAGCCTCTTGACCCGCACAAAGTCCGCCAGCGAATCCGCCTGCTCCCATGCCACGCCAAGAGCGTCCAGTTTGCGGCAAAACGCCTCGGGAGTTATCGCGAGCGGATTCATGCGCAGGTAGTAGGCCGGCCGGGCATTGTTGCCCTCCAGTAACAGCCTCGTCTCCTCCGGACCGTATCGCACCAGCCACCGGCGCACCATCCACGTGGGATGAGAATAGCGCACCGCAAGGTCCTCGGCTGCGTCGCCTGTTTCGGGAACCGGCAGCTTTCCTTTGGATGAGACAACCGCCCGCAGAACCCCATTAACCAAGGATCCGGCTCCCGGTCGCACCTCGGACTTGGCAAGCGATACGGCCTCGAATACGGCCGCATGAGATGCCGTGTGGGCTATGACAAGTTCATATAGGCCAATGCGCAGGATCTGCCTGAGCGGCAACTCCATCTTCGCGGCCGCGCCGGAATAAAAGTGGGCTACCAGATAATCCAGGTACCGACGCCAACGCATTACCCCGGCGACAATATCTGTAACTTGCCGGGCATCGCGGTCGTCGGTTCCGTCAAGGCTTCCAGAGCCGGCGTACGCTCCGGCGGACTCTGCATGGCACAGCTGCACAAAGGCTCGCCGCCGAGCCGACAACCCGGACTTACGTGGCATGCTCAAGGTGCGGTTACTTGTATTGGAAATTGGACCGGATCGGCGTTGCCGGCTCATGCGCACTGACAGCAGGAGCTAACCCATCGCAGCTTCGCTAAGATTCTCCGAACCGACACACCGTGCGTACCCAAAATGCACGGGACTGCGCACCGGCAATGAACGGCTTGCCTTGCCTTCAGCACATTGACGTCCGGTCTGCAGCTCTCTCTACAACAGTTGGACCGTTGTATTTTTAGCGAAGCATCCAAGGCTCCCGTAATGACCCTTCGTCTGGACCATGTCGGCCTGGCCGTTCGCGAACCGCTGGCGGTGCTGGAAATGCTGGACAGCCTTATCGGGCTGCGGACATTCGCTCAGGAGGATGTTGAACAGCAGGGTGTCAGAACATACCTGATTTCCGCCGGGGCGGCAAAGCTGGAGCTGCTGGAAGGACTGACCAAGGATTCGCCCGTAACCCGGTTCCTGGCCAAGCGCGGCGAAGGCATGCATCACCTGGCCTTCGAGGTCCCGGACATAGGCGTCTGCATGCAGCGGGTGCGCGAAGCGGGCTTCGCGCCGCTTACCGAGGAGCCGGTTCAGGGCGCTGATGGCAAGCTCATCTTCTTCGTGCATCCCGCGGACACGCACGGCGTGCTGATCGAATTCTGCCAGAGCGCCAGGCAGGATCGCGTTGTCGTGGTTCATGCCGCAGATGAGCCTTGCCCCGCCCCTGCACTGGGAAGCAAATACAGAGTCTTCCGCCTTGCCGTCTCTCGGTCCCATGACATGCATGCTGTCCTGGCCTTCGGACCGGCACATATCGTGGCCACGGGGTCGGCGGCAAGCCGGGCGATGGAGCTTGCCCGCAATTCTCCTCACCGCGTGCTCTCGCTTGTGCTGCACAACCCGGCTGCATTCCCGGCGTATGACTTGAGGAGAGTCATGCTTGTCTGTTCCACGGAACTGCCGGCCGACCAGGAACGGATACAGGCGGCGCACCGTGCGATTCGCGGAAGCCGCATGGCCGTGCTTCCCCGCGAGAACGGCCTGGAATCCAGGGTCATTGCCCGGCTGTTGGCGCAGTTCTTCCAATCGGCAAAGCCCGGCAGGCTACCCGTTTGACCGTGAACGAAATCCTGTCCGAAAAGATTGCCGCCCTGCCGACTCGCTGCGGCGTCTACCGGTTCATGGACAAGCGCGGTGCTTATCTGTATATCGGGAAGGCAAAGAACCTGAGGAGCCGCGTGCGCTCCTACTTTCGGGGCGGTGACGCGCGTGAAGGCCGCATCCGGCTCCTGATCCGCAAGACGGCGGACGTGGATGTAATTGTGACGGATACCGAGAGCGAAGCCCTTATCCTCGAAAACAACCTGATCAAGAAGCTCCGGCCGCGCTACAATATCAATCTGCGAGACGACAAGACGTATCCCTACATTTGCATCAAGAATGAACCCTTCCCCCGCATTTTTCCTACGCGCACGCTCCGGAAGGACGGATCCCGCTATTTCGGGCCATACGCCGACGTCGGCAGCATGCGGCGCGCGCTGGAGGCCATCCGGTCGGTCTTCAAGATCCGGACCTGCGCCCTGAATCTCGCCGCCGAGCATATCCAGGCCGGCAAGTACCAGCCGTGCCTGGAATACCATATCGAAAAGTGTGCCGCACCCTGCGTCGGCTATCAGAGCAGTGCGAGCTACGACGAAACCATCGCGCAAATCGTGCGGCTGCTAAACGGACACTCGGAAGCACTGATCCAGACCCTGCAGGAGGCCATGCAGGGTGCCGCTACGGCCACGCAATTCGAGGAAGCGGCCGCTTTGCGCAACCGGATCAGCGCCATCCGGAAGTACTCCGAGCGGCAAAAGGTCGTTGCCACGGACCAGGCGGACCGGGATTTGTTCGCCCTTGCCACGAGCCGTCAGGACAATGTGGCCGCCGCAGTCCTGTTCAAGGTCCGGGAAGGAAAGATGATTGGCCGCTGGCAGAAGGTATTGCGCCGGATCGAGGGCACAACCGATGGAGAACTCCTGCAGTCCGCCGTGGAAGCCTACTACACGGAGGCCTCGTTCTTTCCGGACGAGGTTTACCTTTCCACCAGGCTGGCCGACGAATCCCCGCTGGCGGACTTCCTGCGGAGCCGGCGGGGCAGGAAGGTTGCCATCAGGGTGCCGCAGCGGGGAGAAAAGGCCGCCCTTATGCGCATGATAGAAGCCAACGCCCGGCTGCTGGTTGGCGAATGGAAAGTAAAGCAAATGAAGCGCGGTGAAGAGCGGATCCCGTATGCGCTCAAGTCACTCCGGAGCGACCTGGACCTCGAGCGTTTGCCACGGCGGATAGAATGCATGGACGTGTCGCACCTGGGAGGCACGGGCACCGTCGCTTCCTGCGTGGTCTTCGAGATGGGCAAACCCCGCAAGCGCGATTATCGCGCTTACAGGATCCGGAGTGCCGAAGGCGGACCGGACGACTTCCAGGCCATGCGGGAGGCCGTATACCGCCGCTACGCGCGCGTGCGCGCGGAAGGCGGGCCGTGGCCGGATCTTCTGGTCATAGACGGCGGCAAGGGCCAGGTATCCAGTGCCGTTACGGCACTGAAAGGGGCCGAAGCATACAGCAAGTTTCCGGTAATCGGTCTCGCCAAGCGCCTGGAAGAAGTCTATGTCCCGGGCGACAGGGACCCCGTCTTCATTGCCAGGCACAGTGCCTCCCTCCAGCTGATCCAGCAGGTGCGTGACGAGGCCCATCGGTTTGCGCTTGAATTCCAGCGCAAGCGGCGCAAGAAGCGGCTGCTTCATTCCGAGCTGCTCGCCATACGCGGCGTTGGCCCCAAGACTGCGCAGAAGCTTGTCCGGGCCTTTGGCTCGGTCCGCAAGGTCAAGGAAGCCGGCCAGTCCGATCTTGCTGCCGTAGTCGGACCCTGGACCGCGGAGCGCATACGTGCATTCGTGGATCATCAATCAGAGGGACCGAAGTCCTTGACCCAGCCATGAAAGTGACAAACCGCCGCCGATTCCTGCGACTGTTGTCTGCGGGCAGCGCTGCCAGCCTCGCAACCGCCTGCGCGGAAGAGGTCCCGGCGCCAACCCACTACAAGGACACGGCAGGCTTCATTGCGCACGGCCGGACCAACCTGGAAACCAGGATTGAGCGTCTCGGCGGCTTCCTTACGCCCAACGAGGAGTTCTTTGTCCGCAACAATGACAGGAGCCTCGATATCGACGCAGCCGCCTACAGGCTCGAAATAGCTGGCGACGCGGTGCGCCGACCCCTTGCTCTGACGTACAGGGACATTCTGGAGCTTCCGAGTCGCACCGTGTTCAGCTACCTGGAGTGCGGCGGAAACCAGCGCGCGTTTTTCGGGAGCGCGCTCGGACAGGTCGCCCAGGGCACGCAATGGGGAAGAGGCGCCGTCGGCATGGCGGCCTGGACCGGCGTATCGCTACGTGATGTGCTCGCGCTCGCGGAAGTCTTGCCTTCCGCACGCAACGTCCAGCTGATAGGTCTCGACACCGGGGCGCCGGAAGGGGGATTCCGGCGCCCGCTGCCCCTGGAAAAAGCCGTCGATCGCGACACGCTGCTGGCCTATCGGATGAACGGGGCTGTACTGCCACGCGACCACGGCTATCCCCTGCGGGCCGTGGTACCCGGGTGGGTTGGCAGCAGCAGCATCAAGTGGCTGGGCCGCATAGAGGTGTCAGCGTCCGAAATCTGGAGCCGGAACAACACAACGTCCTACGTGCTCATCGGCGAAGGCTATCCGCCTGAGGGCGAGGCTTCGGGAACCATCGCAACGCTGCAGTCCGTCAAGTCGGTACTTGCCCTGCCCTGGCCGGCCACGATGCCGGAAGGCCGGCACACGCTTCGGGGCTATGCCTACTCCCCGCATGCACCCATCGAGAGCGTCCGCTGGAGCGCGGACGGCGGTGGCGACTTTGCAGCAGCGCGCATTCTCGAGCCGCGCTGGCAGTACTCCTGGGCACGATTCGAACTCGAGTGGGAGGCCACGCGCGGCGAACACGTTCTGATAACCTCTGCGCGCGACGAGGCAGGCAACGAGCAGCCGGAAACCCTTCCCTACAATGAGAAGGGATACCTGTTCAATGTCCCCCTTCGGCACCCGATTCGCGTGTTGGCCTGACCTACGCCATGCGGATCAGGCTTACGCGGATTACGCCGTCCGTTGGATTGACGGCTGTTTCTGCCTTGCCCGTGCGCCCGATTTCCATCTCGTGCGAAGTAAGGGTCTGCACCAGTTCACCACCCAGCTCCCGGGCAACGGATTCCGCTTCGCCTGTGCTGTAACGCTGGAGCTGAAACGGCATTTCGAGAAGCTGCGCCAGCTTGCCGTAGAATTCGTCGCTGATCTGGAGGGCCTCCTCTTCCGTAATTTCGTCCGTCGGCAAGGAGTATTCCAGCACGAGCGCTCCGCCAACCGTGCGCAGCGCCTTGAGCGTCTGCAGGAATACCGGCTTGGGGAGATAGTACGAAATGCCCTCCGCCACAACCAGTGTGGCCGAACCCGGATCCCATCCAGCCGCTTTCAGCGCTGGCACGAGCGTGGAAACATTGGCAAGATTGGCGACACAGAATCGCAGTTCTGGCCCTCCGAGGCTCTCGTTTATCGCCTGCTTGATATCCAGGTTTGCCATGTCGACATCGATAACCGTCGCATCCGGGTAGCACTCCGCAATGTCGATCGACAGCGGGTCAAGGCCGCTGCCCAGCACAATGACCTGGGCATCCGGCCTCTCGGAAAGGTATGTTTGGCAAAACCGTCTCACAGCATACTTGCGATTGCCGACCTCTTCCACAGCCCGGTCCAATGCGTCACCCAACAGGTCCACCAAGGGCCGACCTGCGCTAAGGTCGACTGCGGAAAACAGTCCCCTGGCTGTCTTGCCGGAGTAGGTGGATTCATCGGCAAGGAGTAGAACGAGGCATGATGTCGCGGGTACTTTGTGCAGCATGGCTTATGGCATCTGCCTTGGCACGCGGAAAATACGCACCTGCAACCGCAAAGCCAGTGGAGCACATCGCGCGTGCGGCCTTTATTGGGCCTATGCTGGCAGTTGCAGGACTGCTTGTGCTCGCAAGCTGCGGCGGCGCGGCAGACCAGCAAGCGAGAGGCAAGCAAGCCTACGCCCTTTACTGCGCGGCTTGCCATGAGGCAGGGCAGGGCATTGGTCCGCGCCTTACGGCGCCTATTCTGGCCTCTCGCGGCACGGCCGCCCGATTATTCACGTACAACCGGGAAACCATGCCGTATAATGCAGGCGGACTGCTGGCGGACGGGCAATACTGGGACATTACCGCATTTCTGCTTGCGCGCGAGGCCCTGATGGATACGACCCGCGTACTGCGTCCACGCGGCGCCGAACGCCTGAGCCTGTCCAGTCCATAGCAGTTATCAAGCCGCCAATAGGCCTATGCTGAACTATATCTGGGGCGGCCTCATCGTCTTCAGCCTGGTATTCGCGCTTGTTGCAGACGTGCGGGACTTTGCGCGAGACACGTACCGCAACGATCAGCCGATGCCTGTATCGGTGCAGTTTCCGGACGGATTCGTGCCCGGCATGCGGCTTCAGGACGTAAGCGTCGAAATCGACACCGACACGTACCGCGATTTCTATGCCACGCCAGAGGCCCCTGCAGACCGCTACGCGGGAGTGCTCATCCAGACGGACCGGGGCCGGCAGCTGCGCTTCGCCGACGGCGTGGCTCTACCCGCGCCGCTTGCCACCATCCGCAGCATGACCTCGCGGCGGTCCGAAGATTTGGGAGGCACGCTGGAAGGTGCGCCGCCCGAGGCTGGTGCTCTCACCTGGATGGCCACGGTACGCTTTGAGTCCGTCCGCTGGGTCAAACTGTCCGCCATTGCTGCAGCAGCGATTGACTTTGCCGAGACGGCGGTAACCATTGCCCTCGGACTCATAGGCGGCCTGGCACTGTGGCTGGGACTGCTCAAGATTGCGGAGGCGGCAGGGATCCTCTACGGTCTGGTGCGCCTTACGCAGCCGCTGCTGCGGCCGCTGTTCCCGGAAGTGCCGGAGGGCCATCCCGCCATGGGCCTGATAGTGCTCAATCTTACGGCGAACATGCTAGGGCTCGGCAATGCCGCCACGCCACTTGGCATAAAGGCCATGCAAGAGCTTCAGACGCTCAATCCAAGCGGAGATACGGCCACCAACCCGATGGTCATGCTCCTGGCCATGAATACGGCGAGCGTGCAGATTGTACCGCCGGTACTCCTGGTGGCCATCATGGGCATGCACGTTAACCAGCTCTTTTTCTCCATAATCATCACTACCGGCCTCTCCCTGGCGGTCGCCATCGCAGCGACCAAGCTGCTGGGGCGCCTCAGGAGATACCGCACTTCAGACCCCTCGATTCAGCGCTAACCATGGACCTTGTTCGACTGCTAGTCGACTACGCATCGGCCTTCGTGCTGCCGTGCATTATCGTTGGGTTCCCCCTGTACGGTATGCTGAAGAAAGTGCCGGTCTACGAAGTCTTCGTCGACGGCGCCAAGGAAGGCTTTTCGGTCGCGGTCATGATCATCCCCTACCTCGTAGCCATCCTGTTCGCCATTGCCATGTTCCGGGCGAGCGGCGCGCTGGACTTCCTGATGCAAGGCCTGCGGCCCGTGCTGGCACTAGTGCATGTGCCGGCCGAGGTCATCCCGATGGCGCTGGTCCGTCCCCTGACGGGCTCGGGGTCCGCCGCCATTGTGCTGGACATGATCGGACAGTACGGCGAAGACTCCATATTGGTAAAGATGGCCGCGACCATGTTTGGCTCTACCGAAACGACATTCTACGTCATCGCCGTCTATTTCGGCGCCATCAACGTAAGGAAGACACGGCACGCGCTGCCGGCGGGCCTTATCGCCGATATCTTCGCGATGTTCGCCGCAGTCTATGTAGTCCTGCTGCTATTCGGGTAGCCGATTACAGCTCCAGAACGCTGTTTTCGCTGAAGAAAGGCGTGCCTGCGTAGCCGTCAGCGTCCTCGTCATTGCGCCAGCGGTGGCCATCGACAAGATACCGGAATTCCACCCTGGCGCCGGGCTTGAACGAAATGCTCCGGGTCCACACGCCCCGTGCAGAGTCCAGTTTCATGGGGTGCCGGGCGGCGTCCCAGTCGTTGAATGAACCTACTACGGTTGCGGCAGTGTGGGCAACGTCCGCCGGCAAGTCAAAGGTCACGCGCACGGACCGCCCCTTTGGGCTGAGCTTCTTGGCAATCATGCTGCTGTTTGTTTGTTCAACAAGGAGTCCGGAATTCCGGACCGGCGGGTTATACGTAGCTGTGCCCGCGACTTTTCGTTGCAAGCGCTTCCGCATTTCTGAATTAACCGTACCTTAACGCCGGCTCGTCATTCGTCCGGTAGGTTCTCCAACCTGGAGCCCGTTTCCATTCGCTTATCTACATGACTCATGGCTCGAACAGCCGGTCTGGCTTGCTCACTTGCTGCCTCCTTTCTTCTGCTTTCCCTCTCCAGTTCTGGCCAGCCGGCTGACCCGTTCGGATACGTACAGTTTATTCATGCGGCCACAAACGTTGGACCGGTGGACGTTCGCGCTGATGGGAGACTGCTTGCTTCCGATGTGGCTTACGGCAGTGCCAGCGCATTCGAAGCGCTGCCGCTCGGTGCCAGAAGCCTGACACTTTCGCATCACGGGGAAAGTGACCGCTTGTCCCGCCTTGAGATCTACGTAAACCCCGGAGAACATTACGTTTTGGTATCCCTAGGTACAGGTCGCGACGTCGAGCTGGGCTTTAGGCAGAATGTCCGCGCTACCTCGCGAACGAACAGGGTCGAGTTCTTTGTCGTTCACGCCGCCTTTGACACGGGCCCGATCGACATCCGGCTGCGTGATCCCGCCATGGGCAATGTCGTGACGGACCTGGTGTACAATAATCTGCCCTATGCCCGGTCGGGCGTCTACCGCGGAGTCGAACCCGGCGGATACGTATTCGACGTGACTTCTGCCGACAACGTGCATACGATTGGCCACTTCTATTTTCAGCTCGGTGGATTCGCCAGGCAAACGCTCGTGTTCGTCGCCAGCGGCCGCGGTCAATCGCCCGAAGAGGGATTCTCGCTTATTGCTTACGAGGCTTCCGGCGATGCCATCCTGCCCGATGTCGTAACCAGTATGACGCGGCCTGAAGTCCCGGCAGCCACGGTACTCGGTACCGTCTATCCCAATCCCTCGCAAGGGCATTTCCAGATTACCTACTCCGTGGCGGAGCCCAAGCCGGTCCATATTGAGATCGTCGATGTGCTAGGGCGGCACATAGTTTCGCTTCGCAGCGGGCTCCATACGGCGGGAAGACATCTCGTCCGGTGGAACGGTCGAACCGCATCGGGCGATGCTGCCGCAAGCGGCATCTATTTCTGCCGCCTCGCTACGGCAGAAGAAAGCCTGCGCAAGACGCTGATTCTGACACGCTAGTGTCTGCCGGACAGCGTCCGGGTAGTGGGGCGTGGTACGCAATGGCAGGCGAGCCGGGGCTCATGGCGATACGTGAACCGAGCCGGAGCTCACGCGGCGCAGTGTCGTCCCGGCCTGAATGGGCGTCCAGTCTGGCGGCGCCGCGCCGTCACAATCCGTGTGGCTCCGCGCATCCCGGATTCAAGGCCACTTCCGGCAATAAGCCCTTGATCTACCGGGATACAGGCAGGATTAAGGCTATGCCTCACGCCGGCTTCGCGCTAGGTCCCCCGAGTCTGCCCACGCGGGATTAGGCTGCACCCGTCAGCACCGATTCTCCCGTCCGCAGATTGCGATAGACAGCCGCGCCCCACGCTCCAGACGGCCGCCGCGCCGCACTGCATACAAACGCCCATGCGATGGCTGCCAAGCACCGGCGCCCCGCGTGACGCTTCGAAGGCGTGGCCCGATAAAGCAGTGGGCACCGTCGGACACGAATGCCCGGCCCCGCTACACGCGCGGGCCACACCTCCCACGTTCGCAGCCTGGGTCGGGCCGCCTCGCCATCGACCGGCAGCGAATCCCTTGCCGGGACTGCTTCACCGGCACAATTACTCGACTTCCAGTATGTCCTCGATCCGCGCCTCAATGTCCTCGAGATGCAGGCGCGTTATGCGATCGCCGGTCCGGGCAGCTGCGCGCCGCGCGCCGCTCTGGAGCGCTTCCAGCTCTCCCCGAACATAGGCGCGTATATCGGACTGGCTGACATCAATGTTGGCAAATCCGAACGCCGAAAGTACGGAAGGCACCGTCGGTGGCTCCTCCGTCATGAGCCATTCGAGCCTTTCCAGGTGGGCACGCTGCAGGGTTCGCCGGAACGGTCCAATCGCGGAGGCCGCAGGGAGCTCCGCCCAGATGCTGGTGCGCAGATCGCTCAGCATCTCGGACATCGTGTATACTTCTCCGTCCGAGATAGCCTCTGCCTCCATCATGCGGCCAAGCCGCTGCGGGTCCAGCAGCAAGCTTACGGCTGCGGACTGGTACCTGCGCATTCGGTCCATGGCCCCGACCCCTTCGATGCGCCGCAGCACCTCGTTGTTCAGCAGCCAGTCAGGCGTCGTAAACACCTGGCGGTCAAGCCAGTCCATGGCTTCGCGCTGACGCTCGACGGGTATCAGGTCATACACGAGACCATCCTGATCGTAGGTCTTGAAGTTCTCGTAGTAGCTGCCCACGTTACGGGCCACATGGCCCACGTAGCGGTACCACTGCGAATTGACCTGACCATAGAGCTCTTCCAGATCATCGTAATTCTTGGCGTCTTCCCGGGTCCAGACCACCAGGCTGTCCAGGATAATCCGGAGATTGGACACGCCGTAGTCGCTTGCTTGGACGGCGTCATTACCCAGGTCCTCGCTCTGGGACCGGGGATCGAAAGCGGGGCCCTGGCGCCCGTAGAAGTAAAGCGGATCGTCCGCTCGTTCAACAACCCACTCATTCAGTACGGCGCGCTCGTCGTCCGGAGAAGCCGCATCGGGCAGCACGCTATAGCCCCACTTCACAGCCCACTTGTCATAGAGGCCTACGTCCGGCATCAGATTGGTCACGCCGTCTCCCGGCTGCGCCACGTAGTTGAACCGTGCGTAGTCCATGATGGACGGCGCCGTGCCGTGGGCGTCCGTGAACGTGGCCGAGCGGAGAGAATCGACCGGGTAGGCATAGCTAGATCCCCAGTTATGCGGCAAGCCCAGCGTGTGTCCCACCTCGTGTGCAGATACGAATCGCACCAGCCGCCCCATGATTTCGTCCCTGAACTTGACGCCGCGCGCTTCCGGGTTTACGGCAGCTGTCTGGACGAAGAACCAGTTGCGCAGCAGGTTCATGACATTGTGGTACCAGCCGATATCACTTTCCAGGATCTCTCCGGTCCGCGGATCATGTACATGCGGACCAAACGCATTCTGGATGTCTGACGAGAAGTAGCGGATCACGCTGTAGCGTACGTCTTCGGGACTGAATTCCGGGTCCTCCTCTGGAGTGGGCGGATCCTTGGCCATGATGGCATTCCTGAATCCCGCTTCCTCGAACGCCGCATTCCAGTCTTCCACGCCCTGCTTCAGATACGGCCGCCACTTCATCGGCGTGGCCGGGTCGATGTAGTACACGATCGGCTTTACGGGCTCTACAAGCTCCCCGCGAGCGTACGCTTCGGGATCGGACGGCTCTAGGCGCCAGCGTGTAACAAAGCATCGCTCTTCCGCCTTCTGCGCGTCGCGACCGTAATCGGTCATGGTCACGCTGAAAAAGCCAACCCGCTGATCGCACAAGCGCGGCTGCATCTGATCCTCCGGCAGCAGGATCATCGACTGGTTCATTTCGACCGAAATGGTCTCGCTCGAGCTGTTGCTCGGCGGCGACGTGGCCTCGTAGCTCAAGACGTGCCGCACCTCGATGTTGCGGGGAAAGCTCCGCGCGGAAGTAATGAAGGTGCGGTCACCATCCAGCCGCCGAACGCCGTAACTGTCACGCCGGAATTTCTGGAGGCCGAGCGGCCTCACGTCCTCCGTAAACAATCCCGTCACGTCGATAACAACGGCTGAGGAGTCTTCGCTGAGCGTTTCAATTTCGAAGGAACTGAGGATAGGTTCGAAATTGGAATTCCTCACCGCCTGATAAATGGGCTGGTCTTCGTCCGCCACGTTCTCGTGGCTGACAATGCGCAGAAGGATATCGTCGTTTCTGCGTTGCCATCTGAGCACCTGCGTATTGGCCTTCATCCCGCCATAGCCGATGTTGTCAGCCGTGGCGGCCGTGCGGGTAACCAGAAGCATTTCCGATTCAAGAAGCTCCTGCGGAATTTCGTAATAGAGCTTTTCGTCGATGCGGTGTATGACAAAAAGCCCGGAATCGGTTTTCGCTTCGTCGGTGATGACATCCGCGTAGGCCTTCATTTCATCCTCGGAACTGCTTTCTTCTTCCGAGTCTCCGCCAACGGGCGCCGTATCGGCGGCCTCCCTGGCTCCTGTACAGCCTGCTGCAGCAAGAAGGGCCAGCAAGAGAAAACTGCGAAGGTACTGCATGATTGATTGCGAGTCGGTCTTGAGTTGGCGGAAGATACGTTGTGGGCAGGCTGACCTGCCAATGCATCCTACTGCGATTGCAGGTGGCGATAGCCGAGCAGCCTGTCCGTGCTGAGCGTTCTGTCCGTATAGTAGACGAGCGCTGTAAACAGGTTATCCGGCCGGAACGCCCGGCTGGAGATGGCGCGCCGCACCTGTGCTACAGGAGAAGTGTACCGGTAATCGTACTCGCCCTGCTTAAGGAGGATCGTATGTTCGTACCACTTCTCGTCAGCGTTCCACCGAAGCTCGTTGGCGAGATCAAGGTCCCAGCCGTTGAAGCTTCCGACAAGAAAGATACCGCCCGAAAGCGGCACCTCGTCCGGAGGCACGTAGCGAAACAGGACATCTGCGTATTCGCCCTGCACGTCGGCCTCACCCACATATCGGTCTGCGCGGCCGATTATGGGTTGGCCCGCCAGAAGCGGTGTCAGGCCGCCAGCCGGGAATCGTGCGTAGTCCGGCGCGAGTGAAATGGCGATGGGAGACACCGCGTGGTCTATCCGCTCAATGGCTCCGCCAATGGAATAGTCCCGCAGGTCAACGTAGTAGTCCCCTTCCTGCGGCGCGAAGGAGTGTTCCGGCTCCAGATAAAACAGCAAATCGGGCTGTTCGGTCAGCGATGGCCTGTCGCTGCACCGGGGCTGCTCAAACCTGCCGTTGCGGGCGAAGCAAACCACGTAGTCAAATACAGTACCCAGAAGATCCGCAGGCGGCGTGAATTGCACGATGGGCTGAATCGTGGGCAGGACCTGGCGTCCCATGAGCAAGCGATCAAGGCCGAATCGCAGCGATGCGGCGCCCTCGGTGACGAAAAACGGTCGCTCGAAGAGCACGGCGTCCTCCCTGCCCTGCTCCGTTACACGCAGGATATAGTTGCCGCTTATGCGAAATCCGATACTGCTGTTGGGGAAGGAATACTCGTAATGCGTATAGCCAATCTGCGTGCTCCGGGACAGGCGGTAGTTAAATAGATCGTCCCGGTGAAACGCAGAAAGGTATTCGCTGGCCGTCAGATCGCGCCGCCACGACCGATCCGCATGGTAGAAGTAAATGGAGAGTGCCCGAGGACTGGTATCTAGAAGGTCGAATTCCAATGTAAGCGCGCCCCCGCGCGCCAGGCTCAAGATCGGGAGGTCCTGTTCCCTGGCTCCGTAAAGCTGAATGCTTCTCACTTCGTCCGTGGCCGCGGCCAGGCCGGGTGGCGGAGGAGGACTCCTGCGCACAGGAGCATCCGCGGATTCCCTCGGGCCGGCACATGCGCCAGCTACACAAAGCAAGAGAACCGACCACCGCCACCGAGAATGTTGCACTGCTCAAGCAAGGACTTCAACGCAACACAAGGTACGCCCTGGCAAGCAAGTGCGCACAAGCTGCTAAGATCGAGCCCCTGATCGCGAGCGGACCACGACCAGCGCATGAGTCCGGCGCGTAGCGGAGCCGGCGCAGTAAGTGGTGGAGGCGAAAGCGCGCATCGGTGACCCGGCGTTGAGCTGCTGTCCGTTCAAGTTCGACGATGCTGGCACTACGCCGGCCAAGCTCCATCTACTTCTTCGCGCGGCTCACCGTCAGCCACTGGTTAGCCGTACGACCTGCGGCGACGAATAACGCGCGGATCCGGTCGTATGCCGGGGATAGTGCGCGTGCTGAGCAGCACCAATCACTCAATGTGCTGCTTCGTCATTGCTCCGAGCGCGGGACTAAACTCTTGGCACTTGGGCGATAATCCGCTGGTAGCCCGGCAATCTCGAGCCGCTCTGACCTTTGCCAGGCAGGTCCCGCACTTATGAAGGGGAATCCGATTCGGAACCGGCCCCCGGCAGCGAGACTCCCGGCTCGCCCTCGAATCGTCCGGCGAGCAGGTATTGATACAGTTTCAAGGCAAGCCGCCCTTCGTGCTCCTCCAGCCAGCGTCTGGCGGCGTTCGTCAACACCATCGTCTCGCACGGTACATCCGCGCTTACCGTGTGCGTCCTTTCATGAGAATGGGCGACCGGCCAGATCGCGTCTCCGGGACTGAATTGACCGACACGTGCACCCGCGGCTTCAAATGCGGAAGCCCGGCCGGATGTCAGCAATTGCAACCCTTCGCCGGATGCACCCGGCCCCGCAAGGATATCCCCTGTGGCATATTGGCGTGGATTCAACCATCCTCGTAGCTCTTCCAACAGGTCCTCGAAACGAATCTGCCGTTCAAAATGCCGTTCCAGGTCTTCGGCGGCACGTTCGAAGAGCGATGCGCGCTGCTCGTCAACCATGCGCGCATTCGTCTTCCACTCGTCTATTGCAATATTTTCACAGCGTTCCAGTGCGCGGTCCGAATTCGATTCGAAATGCACTGCAGCCAGCTCCGACGGAGAAAGATTGCGCTCCAGACCGGTCCTCAGCTGTTCCGGCGACGCGCTCAGGACCATCGGCACACCAGCTGCATTCGCCGACCGCAGAAATCTCGCAAGGACTTTCACCGCCGAGAAGTCAAAGCCGGAGACGTCCGCGAAATCCAGCATCAGGCAGGCCGGTCGCGGGTCCCCGCTCAGGGATTTCCTGAGATGGCCGGCCAGAGCGTATACGCTTCCGAAAAAGATATAGCCGCGCAGCCGGCATGCCAGGACCCGCTCGCCTTCCTCCATCAGGATGGCCCGCTCCGGAACGGAACGCGCCCTGGTACTCTGGCGCTCGCGCGCCGTGAAACGCGACTTGATCGGGTCCACGCGGCTTAGGCGCACAGAGAAGAACACCAGCGTGGCCACCATCCCGGCCGCCACGCCTTCGAGCAACCCGAAGACCAGCATTACGACCATTATGAGCACAATAATGCCGTACTCCGACCACGGAAGTTGCTTCCGGCTTCTGACAAGTCCTTCGTCCAGCATGCCGAGGCCGGCGAAGAACAGGAGGCCTCCCATGAGCGGCGCCGGGACCAGCTGAAGCATTCTGTCGCCCAGAAACAATGCAGCCAGGATGATGAGGGCGGCGACTATGCCAGTGAGGCGGGTGGTGGCCCTGAAGAGCTTGCTGCGCAGTGATGCGGGTACAATGATACTCGCTGCCATGCCTCCTCCGACGCCCGCGACCACGCTCGCAAGCCCTGTCGCCCTGAACTCTCGGTCCCAGTCCAGCTCCTGACTCGCGGCCATTTCGAGACCGGCCAGGCTCATGATCACGACAACCAGCGCGAGCAGCACCAGCGTCAGCAGGATCGGGACCTGCAAGGCTATCGCAGTCCAGTCCACAAGGGCCAGGTCTGCGATTTGAAAGGCCGGCCACAGGCTGCCTTCCGAGGCGCTCGCCAGTGCGACACCCGCCATCCTCGCCTCATCTCCCGATATGTCGAATACAATGCGAACGACGTGGTATGCGCCGACGGCAAAGACTACGCTGGCAGGCAGGACGAGAGGATGCCCCCACCGCTTGGACGCGAAGTAGAGTGCAATCCCGAATGCCGCACCCGGGCTCCACTTCCAAAGCACCGATGGTTCCACGAGTGCCGGAATCGCGCGCCAGTCCGTATCCACGCCCATCATGGACATGCCGGCCAGGCACACTGCTGCCCCGATGCCGGCCACGAATCCGCCTGCGACCGAGTAGGGAACGAATCGCACCAGATTGGCAAGCCGGTACTTGCCGATCAGGAGAAAGCACAGGCCCGTGGCGACTGCACCGATCATGAATGCCACGACGGTGGTAATGTAAAGCGCCTCGCCCGCGGCGGCCGTCGTAACGCCGATCTGCGCCATTACGATTACCAGTGCGGGAGGCAGCCCCGAAATAGCGCCGCGAAAGCCTCCTGCGAGAGCAATGATGAAGCAGGCGACAAAGTTGCCGAAGAGTATCAGGCCTACACCTTGTGTGGAATACGGAGCCAGCGGCCCCGAGAAAATGAAGCTGCCGTAGGTGAGCTGGACGACCAGCAGGGTCAGGCCAGACGTGAGCCCGGCCGTCAGCGCCGGAACAGCCCTGGTCGAGAAGGTGTCTGCGCGAAGTTCCGCGGCAAGATTTCGAAGCGGTGATGCCAAGGTTACACGCTCTTGCTACGGTGAGTCACTAGACCTGCGGACATCGGCGGGCTCCCTGCCGGAGAAACGGGTTACGGGCCGTGCTGCTTGACGGATTCACCCGGGAATTGCACCCTCTGCCGTGCGTCTGTTCTCGCCCGAGCTGCGAGACTCCGGGGCCGAGGCCCTGACCACTGCCGCCTGGTCGTCGTCTTCGATGGCTCGCCTATGTCCGGCTCGCGCCATGCATTCGGCGTGGCCTCCAATTGCTTTTCCGTCTTCATTGCTTGTACAGTTCCGGCACCCGGCCAGTCTCTTTTACAGTGCCTCACCATGAATGCCAATCACTCCGAGAAATCCCTAAGAGCGGATTGAGCAGTACTGCGTGCATGCCTGTAACGAGCGCCGTTGCTCGCTAATTTACCCCGATCGCCGGATTGTGGTTCAGCGTGGCAGACTGCCCCCTCACTTAATCACATTTGCCGCACGACGGTTGCAGGTCTTTGCGCGTTGCAATACGGCATGCGCGTCGCGAAGGGACAGGCAGACGATGGCTCGGCACAGCATCGTTGCCGTGAATCACATGAAGGAGGGCGCCGAGCTCAGGTGTGCGCAACGCTAGCCGGTGCGCTGTCGTGCCCGTGGGTCCCGTGTTCCGAGGCTCCGACCAGGCACGTGTCTCCGAGAGCAGTGCGCACGCGTCCGTGAGGTTGAAGCAAGCCAGGCCTGCGCACATCAAATCAAGACACGATTCGGCACTCCAAAGCTCCCGTGACGATCAACGACAAAGCGGACACTACCGCTGTGGTAACGGGATGCACGGCCCACGGTACCTGCTATTCAGCGGCAACACGTTCGCCTTTCACGCAGCACCGCCGAAGTACGCGGGATAACGCAATCTGTGTGTCGCAGCTGCGCAGGGGCCGGCGGCGGGTTCGCCAGCGAAGCGCCAAGCTGGCCTACGCGCCTTCCCGGGCGCCAAACAGCCTCCGCGACATGGTTCGCGCGTCCGGGGCTGCGAACCTGGACCTGCCGCCCGGTCACCAGCTTCGCCTTAGCGAGACGGACCATTCGAACGGTCTCCCGTACACCTGCTCGATGTAGGCAGCAGCCGTACCCCAGGCGGATGTCCCTGTCAGGAGATAGCGCTCGTCCGTCAGATTGCGGAACGCAGATACTACCTCCCAATTGCCATCTGCGGTCGCCAAACTGATCGAAGCATGAAGTAGGTGGTACCCTGCCTGAAACAGTTGAGGTGTATTGACCGTGTCGTGATACTGCGACGCGGTATACGACCAGTCAATCCGCGGGGTGATGGGCAGACCGCGGGCGCGTATGGTCTTGCCAATCCCGAGTGAATGGTTGAATCGGGGCGTTTTGGCCAGCTTGTGGCCTGGCAGAACCGGCGTATTGCTCTCAAGCACGGTGGTGCTCAGGCTTTCGTACTCGGCGCTCAGTGCTCCAAAGCTGGCCACTATGTCCCACCCTTCCGCCGGTATCCACGCCGCCTCCAGTTCTGCACCTCGCAGGTTGGCCGATCCGCCATTTACGGTAATGGGATTGATCGACTGGCGGATGATGACCTGCAAATCCTCGTAGTCTGCGCGGAAGAGGGCCAGATTCAGCTTTAGGCGACCATCTCTGGTGTTGGACTTGAGACCGAATTCGTAACTGGTTACCGTTTCGGGTTCGTAGTCGGATGGGGCAGCATCCGGTGAATTCGCTTCAAAGCCGGGTGGCGGAGTCGGGACCCGAGCGTCAAAGCCGCCGCTCTTGAAGCCCTGGGCGACTCCCAAATAGGCCATCGCGTTCTCGCTCAGCCGGTATGCGAGGCTGGCCATTGCGGTCAGTGCATCGAACTCCCTGGTGAACGCCCTGTTGGGAAGCAGGCGGTCCCCGGGCTTCATGGGCCCGGTGGCTGCCCGGTAGATCCCTGCGGCCAGTGGCCACGTGGGCTCATGGATGCTTCTCCTGCCGTGCGAGGCGTCGCCTCGCGCGTAGACATCCGGCGTCACGGTCTTCCGGTCCCTCGTATAGCGCGCGCCAGCCGTAATTGACATTGCCGCAGTCACATCGGCCGTGGCCTGGGCGAAGCCGGCCATCGAAGAAAAGTCCAGATCCCAATTGCTGTCGAAGGATCCGGTCGGCAGCGTCAGCGCGGTACGCGAAAACCCCAATTCGCGGACGAGGTAAACGCCCGTTTGCCAGTGCATCCGCTCGGCCAGGCCGACACCGCTTAGCTGCAATTCCTGACTGAGTTGATCGGATTCTACGGCGTTCTCGTTCTGCAAGACATTTGCAGGCGTGTTGTCCGCATCGCGCGACACCAGCATGTCCAGGCCCCGGTAACCGGTAAGGGACCGGAGCATAACGCTTTCGCCGAGTAGCCAGGAGGCCGTAGCGCTGGCGCCCCATGAGTCAACATCGGAGAACACCGGGAAGGTGCCTTCCGAGATGTACTCTCCAGCGAAGCTGTCCGGCCCATAGCAGCCAGCGGCACCTCCCGCGCCCTGCCCCGGGGGCGGGAACGTAGGCGGCCCGCTCTCGGGGAAGTTGGGATTGACCCTGATCGCGGCGCAGCCGGGCAGCGCGGCATTGCCGAATGTCGCCAGGGCCTGCTTGTCGTTGAGGCCCCCGTTGACGGTTGGTGCTCCGTTCTCCCGTCTGCGGGAATAGTCTGCCGTCGCAAAGACCTCGAGGGTCTCCCGAGGCCGCCAAACGAGTGTGCTGCGGGCTGCCAGTCCGTTGTCGTCACCCATGTCGAGTCCGTCGTGTATGCGCATCACGTACCCGTTTCGCTTGCGGAGGGCCAGCGCCACGCCCCCGAACAGCCCGTCGCCCAAGGCCCCGTTCGCCGACGCGGTCAGGTTGACCATGCGGTCGTCGCCAAAGCGTGCCCGTATGTCCCTGCGCGCCAGGGCATCGGGCCTACGGGAGTGCAAGGATATGGCTCCGCCTACCGCATTACGCCCGAAGAGCGTGCCCTGTGGCCCACGCAACACCTCGACTCGCTCCACGTCCATGAGGTCCAGCACCATCCCGACCGTGCGCGGCACGTATATCCCGTCGACGTAGACCGCAACTCCGGGATCGGTTACCGGCAGGTAGTCGCGCTGCCCCACGCCCCGAATGTAGACCTGTGCGGCAGACTTCGTTCCCGCCAAAGCACCGGAATGGTTAAAAGTGACATTCGGCGTGATGTAGCCGAGCTGGTCGGTGTTCCCGATCTGCCTGGAATCCAGGTCCTGGCCGGAGAAAGCCGATACCGCCACCGGGACGCCCTGGAGGAGCTCCTCCCTGTTCCTGGCCGTTACTACCAGTTCATCAAGCTTCAGCGGGTCGATGGTCAGCACAAAGTCCTCGGTCATCTCCCCTTCCGGCACTATGATTTCGCGGGATTGCCCAGTGTAACCGACATAGCGCACAGTCAGCGTCAAGGTCCGGCCCGCTTGCTCCGCCGGGATCTGAAAAGTGTAGTTCCCGTCGAGATTGGTGGAGGCGCCTATTACGAGCGATGCCACTGATACATTGGCACCAGACAATGCCCTGCCTTGGCTGTCCGTGACGCGGCCGGAAATGACCGATTGCGCCGAGCCAAGCCCCGGCAACGAAAGCAAGCCAATCGCCAGGACGCGCAGGCAACTCCTCATGAAATCCTCCCTGTACAAGTCTGGAACCGGCGTACTCGGCGCTCCGCATTGGCTCCGCAATCGTACCCGGATCCGGAGCTCGCCACAGTGGTGTCAAGGCAAATATAGTGAGCGGGGGATTTGATCGGCGGCGCCAGCGAGGGCATTACCGTACCTGCCAGGACTGAATCCCATTTCCGCTCGGTGCTAACCGGCTACCCCGGCAATTGTGATACAGGCTTCCGGGCCGTGCTGTATCCGGGGGCGCCAGCGCGGCGTAACGGCGCATCCGGTTCACCGCAGCCATGGCGTTTGTGGCGGCTCACATACCGGCTGATTCGCCTCGACTCCGCCGGCATCCTGATGCCCGGGCGCCCGCGTCCGCCAAAAGCAGGGGAACCCCTTCGGAGCGCTCGCTGTTCGGCTCGGACCAGCAGTTGCGCTTCGAAACGCTGAATACCGGCTCTTTGTACGGCTGTCACTCGGCCTCGAGCTGCAGCTTGCCGCTCTGACCGTCAGGGTCTTGCGCTCATCCCTATGTTCGATGCTCGGGCTGGCTGCGCTGGAAAGCCCGGACTCCGAACGGTGTTCGCCGCCGCCTTGGCGCGCAGCGCTTTTGTGATTCCGCGGGCTTCGCGGGACAGCCGAATCGGCGTGGCGCAAGGTCAAACATGACTGTCTTCGAAAGCAACATACACCGCCTCACGCGTTTCGAGTCGAATTGCCGACGATTGAACGCATCGTCCGCGGTATTGGGAGGCATTGCGCTCCTGGTGCTGCTGGCAGTCACGGTGGCCGAGGTCTTCTGGCGTTACGTCCTGAATGATTCCCTGCTCTGGGCAGAGGACCTTTCCACGATGTCGCTTACGGTCGTAGTAGCGGCGGCCATCACCTACGGCGCCGGCGAGGGCTCTCACGTCTGCGTAAACCTGATTGCACGCCTTTGGGGCCGGCCCGTAACCAGAATTACGGACACGGTTGCTCGTCTTCTCGGCGTAGTGGTAACCGCGATGGCTGCATTCGCCCTTTTCGTTCATGGCAGTTGCGGCCTTGCCTGCGGCGCCGTGACCAGCAGCGTTTCGATCCCGCACAGACCATTCTACTATGTGCTGGGGGCATCGCTGTCCGTCTACGGGCTGCTGCTGGTTGCCCAGATGCTGTTGGGACTTGCAGTGTGGAACGGCGACGACCCCAACGAGCCGGTCGAATGATTGACGGAACGGGAATCGCCCTTCTGGCCTTCCTCGCCCTGTTTGTTCTGCTGCTTATCCGCGTACCTGCAGGGCTGGCGATGCTGACCGCAGGTGCTGCAGGAGTAGCCTTGATCCGCCCTGCCGCCACGGTGCCTGTCGTGGCCGGGGAGATATTCGCCGTGGCCTCGCGATACCCGCTCACCATTATCCCGCTGTTCATACTAATGGGCAATCTGGCGGTCGTCTCGGGCATGAGCCAGGACCTCTACCGAGCCGCGCACAGCTGGCTCGGGCGCATTCGCGGGAGCCTCGCGTCCGCGTCGATTGTTGCGTGCGCCGGATTCGCAGCTCTTTCGGGCTCCTCGCTGGCAGCTGCGCTGACCATGGGGCGCGTGGCGCTCCCCGAGATGCGCCGTTACAAGTACGATGACTCCCTGGCAACCGGGGCCGTTGCCGCCGGCGGGACGCTCGGCATACTGATTCCGCCATCGGCGGGGCTGGTCATCTACGGGATCATTACGGAAGAGAGCATTGGACGCCTTTTCATGGCTGGGGTGATTCCCGGATTTCTACTTACCGCCCTGTTTGTTCTCGCGGTCTGGATCGTCGTCCGGCGGGACCCGCACAAGGCTCCCTACGTCGAGGCGGTCATTCCATGGCGGGAACGCTTCAGGATCGCCGCGAGCGCGACGTGGATCCTCGGCATCGTCGTTGTGACCATCGGCGGCATCTACGCGGGCGTATTCTCCGCTGTAGAGGCGGCGGGAGTGGGGGCGTTCTTGACGCTTGTCATGGCTTTCGCACGGCGCGCGTTGAACAGGAAGAGCCTAGCGGAGGTGGTCAGCGCAACGCTAAGGGCGAGCGGCACCGCCTTTCTGGTACTGCTCGGTGCGTTTGTTTTCAAGGTCTTCCTCGGACTGACCGGAGTTGCGTTTGTCCTTTCCGAGTGGGTCAGCGCACAGGGGTTGTCGGGCGCTCAGCTGGTCGCGCTGGTGCTGTCCGTGTTCATTGTGCTGGGCACTTTTCTCGACGGGTTCGCGATGCTGGTGCTGACCGTACCCCTGGTTCAGCCGATCCTTGAATCACTGGGTGTCGATATGATCTGGTTCGGCATATTGATCGTTATCACGCTAGAAATGGGCCTGATCTCGCCTCCGGTCGGACTGAATATCTTCGTAGTGAAGGGCGTGGCTCCCGACGTGCCGGTGAACACGATGTTTCGCGGCATAATCCCCTTCTGGCTTGCGATGCTGGCGGCACTTATTCTGACCGCCGTGGTGCCTCGCCTTGCCACCTTTATTCCCAATGCCATGTTCGGCTGAGTGTCGGTCCGGGGCAGGGCGCTGTTGCGCTCATTGCACAGCCTAGACGAGGCGCTGGGCCAGGAGCCTGACGCCGGGACTTGCGCTCCGCTCGCACTCGGTCCGTGCGGGCATGTGGCCCCGCCACCCCACCAAAAAAAGGCCGATGCTGGCGCCAACGAGCCAGACGGGACGGGCGACGCCGAATGAATCGCGCTCGGGGCGGTGCGTGCCTCCAATCTGAGTATTTGGCGACTCCGCAATCATGCGGGACGGGCCAGAGGAATGCATCGGCGCTCCAAATGATCTGGCATGCGGCTATTTGGCGATCATCATCGCCGCCTGCGCGCAGGAACTGCTCTTGCCGCCGCGCCGGTTTCCTGTGCGTAATGCCGAGTTCAGAGGCAACCAATACGCTGCGCGTACGGTAGAGCATCGGAAGCTCGGCGGCGCTGCTGCCATTCGCGGCTTGGACCCGGCAGAGAGAATACCAGGCTGAGGAACAGGCCCAAGGCGCCCAACCGGGGCGGATCAGGGCGTCCACAGGGGCGTTACCGCCCACAGCGACCCGGGGGCATAGTTGGTTGCCGCGCCGTCGCGCTGGGATTCGGGATGAACGCCACCCTGCTACGAGCTCAATGTTGGGGACCAGCTGGCCTGGCTCCGGTAGAAGGCCAAGGCGAGTCGGGCGCAGCAGGATTTCTCCATGCGGCTGCCCGGGCACTTTACCTCGTCGCTTTTTCAAAAGGCGTTGCATGCCATGGCAATCCTGACTGTCGATGCTCTTGCCGCTCCCGGTAGCGGGGCCTGAAGTGGTGAAGACGGGACGAATCGCCGCGCTGGCAGCCGGAGCGCTGTTCGCGTGCGGGTGCGGAGACGCATCCCACACCAGGGAACTGTCACTTGCACATTTCCTGACGGCGCACCACGTCCTGGTCGAGGCCGTGTTCACACCCCTGTCCCGGGAACTCGCTGAGCTGTCGGATGGCACGCTGGCCGTCAGGCAATTCCCTGCCGGGGCGCTAAACTCGTCGGCGCCGGCGCAGTACTCGATTCTGCGCAGCGGCGTAGCCGATATCGCCCTTGTTATTCCCTCCTATAACGCTGACCTCTTTTCGAAGACCGACCTTATCGCTTTTCCCGGCGTCTGCAAGACCGCACTGGAATGTACCGAATCCCTGTTGCGCGCCAGGCCAGTGTTAGAGGTAGAATACGATGCAAAGGTTCTGGGGCTGTGGGCCACCAGCGCTCCGGTGCTGCTCACCCGCGATACACCCGTGCGTACGCTCGAGGACATGCACGGGCTCAAGATCCGGGTCGCAACGCGGAGTGCCATACCGTTCATCGAAGCACTCGGCGCCAGTGCCATCATGCAATCGGCTACGGTTGTCCACCAGAGTCTGGCCACGGGAGTCATCGACGGAGTGGCGATCTCTCCTTCGGGCATCGCGGCATACCAGCTTCATGAGCCGGCAGTCTACCTGACCACCTGGCTTCCGGTATCGGGACTTCCCTTCGCCCTGCTCATGAATCACGGAGTATACGAGGCCCTTTCGCCCGAGGAACAGGAATGGATCGACGAAGCTGCAGACAATTCTCTCTCCTGGGCGGGGGGCGACGCATTCGCGCGCGCCAGCGCAACCGGCCTGCGGATGGCCGAGGAAGCTGGCGTCCAGATCATAGAACTTCCGGAAAGCGAAAAGCGCCGCTTCGAGGCCGCGATCGCTTCGGTGCGTGAAGCAGGGCTGGGGCGGCAGGTAGGCGACATGACCGTTGCCGAAGTAATCGGTCTTTTCGGCGCGGAGCAGTGAGAGGTCATCGTGCGAGCAGCTTCCGTTAGGGATCAATTGGGTGATTTGCGCCAGAATCTACCGCTTTCGAATGCCCATCACTCCGTTCTGCCCGGCAAGGGCCGCGGAAGCCACATTCCGATCCAGTCTCGCCTCTCTTCCGGCCGGTGCCTTTGCAAGGACGGCTCTCGAGGCGGCTTCCCTGGCAAGTACCGCCCTCCAGTTCGCCGTCCCGGATGTTTCGGCTACACTGGCTGGATGCGACCACAAGGCATCTTGTCCGAGACAATGGACGCGCACATTCATAACGAAATACTACTCAGGAAGCTGCCGTTGTTCCTTGGGTGGTCATCGGACCTGGTCCCAGTCCGTAGCCTCCCAGCTCCCCTGGCTGGCGGGCCAGGACAATCGGTTGCTCTCGCTTGGCGCTAACCGCCAGCGACCTCCACCTGCATGACACGACAACGACTATACCAGACCATTTGAAACTCAAGCCGCCGCCGGGCGGTGTGAAATCTTTCCGCGTTCCTCTCAATAGCCGTCAGACCATGCACCGATTGCTTTTGCCGGTTGTGATTGCAGCCTGCGCGCTCGCAGAGAATTCCGCTGCCCAGTTTATCACGGATACCGGCACACCCCCTATGGCGGAAATTGTGGCATACGTGCCGCTTGGGCCGGACTCCGCTCTGGCTATTGATAACCGGGATGCCGCCTTTCTGCTGGTATCCGACGAGCGCGTAGCCGCAATCGGCTCCATAGGCGAAGGGCCGTGTCAGTATACCGACGTCACTTCGTTTGCCACTACGGGCGATACGCTCCTGGTGCTGGACCGGCGGCTCGGCAGGGTCGTGCATTACTCCATTTCACGCGGGGAATGCACGGGTGAGGTCAATTCGCCGGAGCTCGCAGGCGTAACCGGCATCGCTGCCGCCGGGGGCGACTGGTATTTCATATATGAAGGCTATACCGCACCGACCGATCCTGAGCGCCCCCTGCTTCTTGCCATGCGCGGAGGCGACAGTCTGGTGCCGCTCGGTCTGACCAAGGCAGACCTTGACGCGGATATGCTGATGGCGCCGGTTAGGATGCCAGGCAGATTCAAGCAGATTCGCAGCCGGCAGGGGCGCATTTATTTCGTTCTTCCCTATTCGCACCGGCTCTGGAACTACGACGTGCGCTCCGGCGCTGTGTCATTCTTCGAACTGGAGCATGATTCTGCCGACGTTTCCGAGTACGCGGAGGAGACCGATCTGGCCGAGGTCGCCAGAGCAATTGCGTCCCTGGAAACCCACTTCAACCTGTTTCTGCTAGAGGACCATGTTGCTGTGCAGTCCCGCAGCAAAGGTGGATGGATGCTTGGCCTGTACACGCATGACGGAGACCTTGTCATCAGGCAGGAGCTGCCCCGGAGAATCCAATTCGAGCGCGATGGCGCCTTCTACGCAATTGAGCCCACAACGGATGAAGCCCGGCCCTACAGGATCGAGCGTGTCCCGGTCGATCTACCGTGATAGAATCTTGGCCGCTCTCCGAGGCCGCGCCTGAATACGATCTTTCCGTCCGGCCTCCGCCCGCAACCGCCTGCATGCCGGCGCAAGCCCCTTGGGCCAGCTTGCGCCGCGGCATCCAGTCGCCGAACAGCAGGACCCGGTGAGTATGCCGTCAGTCAGGGCATGGCCCCCTAACCCGTCTAAGGCGAACCCGGAGCCAGGTCAAGGCCTCGGCAATGCCACCTCACATATCCACCGAATACACGACCAGCATCGGGGCCTCCCCTTCGCCCCCGGTATATCCATACGCCCGCCCGGATGCCAGCCGGATGACGACAAGCGTGACGCTCTCCGGCAGCGTGGCTCGGCCTGCGACATCTCCGGACTCAGCCAGAACCAGCCATTCGGCGGTCGAATCCTCCCGCTCCATGCTCTTGAGCCATACCTGCGCGCGGTCATCCACGGCTATTGCCCCGTAAGCCGGCTTGAAGCGGTGAATCGTGTCAAAGTCATCCGGCTGCACAATGGCGTCCCGTTCCGCGCGTGTTACCGGCACGGGATCATGATTCCGCTGGACGCGACCCAGAACCTTGCCTTGAAGCGATGTCACCAGGAGATCTATGGTCTCGTTCCAGCCGGAATACAGCTTTCCGCTTCGGCTGTAGCGAAAGAAAGAACTGCGTCCAAACGGGACGGTACGGATCCCCGGACTACCGGGATTATCCGAAAAGATCCGCAACTCAATTTGCGGCAAGCGTCGGGCCAACGGCCGCAGGAAAGTGCCATCCCGGCCCGTCTGGGCTACTACAGCATAGCGTTCCTGATCTGCATTAGATGTCGTGATACCGGGGGCGTATAGCGTGATCGGTCCTACGTCCGTTATTCCGATGACGCTAACGGGACTTCCCAGGGAATCGTGGCTCTCAATGCGCAAGCTCTGATTAAAGCCCCAAGTCGCAGGATCGAAGATGGAAAGGGCCCGCCTTCTAAAGTCGTAGACATACACGGAGTCAGTGCTACCCACGAATACATCGGAAATGGCCTGAAATTCCCCGGGACCTTCACCCGGACGACCGAACTGGCCTATCTGGTCACCGTCCGCAGAGAATACCCTGACATCCATGGACCTGCGGTCACCGACGAAGATTTGACCCGCTGAATTGACCGCCAGGCCGCCGATGCCTCCGAATAGGACGGTGTCTCCTGCGGCTTCATCACCTACTCGATACAGCTCGGATACGGCAATCTGCGAGGCTTCCTGCCAGGCCAGACCGCCGGCATGGCTGTCGCCGGAGGGTGTGGCGCATAGCAGGAATGGAATGAGAACGGCGGGAAGCCGCGTGCACTTGGCGCTGGACCTCGGGATGCGCATATGGCTCGGACCTGACAGGGTTGGTGGTGCGGCGCGTTTGGGATTACATTCGGGCAACCATGATACAGCCGGCGGGACCCGGATACGTACCTGGCCGATCCGGTGCGCTTCCGCAAGCCCAGGAGTGTCGGGGAGCGTAGCCGTTTCATAAATTCCGGTGCCTCGATGGCGGCGCCTCGCGCATTCCGGCGCGCGGCCCGGGTGCTTGCGAAAACGAAATCACGCGCGCTGCGGACCATGTCCGAATTCTGCCACCTTCACTGCCACACATCCTATTCGCTGCTCGACGGTGCGGCCCGCATCGATGCGCTCGTCAGGCGCGCCGGCGAGCTGGAAATGAAAGCCATCGGCATCAGTGACCACGGCAATCTGTTTGGCGTCCCCGAGTTTTTTACCACCGCAAGGAAAGCTGGCCTGCAGCCCGTTATAGGCTGCGAATTCTACCTCACGCCCGGCAGCCGGCTCGATCGGAAGGACCGCACGCGCTATCATCAGGTGCTTTGGGCCAAGGATGAATCCGGCTATCGCAACCTGGTTCAGCTTTCCTCGCTTTCATTCCAGGAGGGATTCTACTACAAGCCCCGCATCGACCGCGAGCTTCTCCGGAACCACGCAGACGGACTCGTAGCGACGACCTGCTGCCTGCAGGGCGAGGTGCCCCAGACGCTGCTTACTCGCGGAGAGGAGGCGGCCCGCACCGCATTTGAAGGCTATCTCGACCTGTTTGGCGAGGACTACTACATTGAGCTGCAGAACCACGGGATTGCGGACCAGCACAGGCTAAACGCCGTGCTGCTGAAGTGGGCGTCACAGTACGGCGTTAGGACCGTGGCTACCAATGACGTGCACTACGTCTCCCGCGCCGACGCCCCGGCGCAGGATATCCTCCTTTGCCTGCAGACAGGGAAGGATCTGGACGATCCTGCCCGAATGCGCTTCGAAGGGGACCAGTTTTACCTGAAGAGCGCTGATGAAATGCGGCGCTCCATGGAAGATGTTGCGCCCGGTATCGCCGGCAAGGCACTGGCGACCACGGTCGAGATAGCGGACAAGTGCCGCTTCGAGCTCTCGATGGGGGGGCTTTTGATGCCGCACTTTGCGCTTCCGAGCGACTTCGAGGGTGACGCGGACGCCTACCTTCGCCACCTTGTCTACACAGGCGCGAGTAAGCGGTATGGGGAGATTTCTGAAGAGGTTACGGGCCGGCTAGACCACGAGCTTGGCATTATTTCCAAGATGGGATACGCCAGCTACTTCCTGATCGTGCAGGACTTTACGCGGGCTGCAGGGGATCTGGGCGTAACCGTCGGGCCGGGAAGGGGCTCCGTAGCAGGAAGCGCGGCGGCCTTTTGCCTAGGCATCACCAACATTGATCCCCTGCAGTACAATCTGCTCTTCGAGCGCTTCCTCAACCCGGAGCGCGTCTCTATGCCCGACATCGATATCGACTTCGACGACCGGGGAAGGGCTGCGGTCATAGACTACGTCGTACGAAAGTACGGTCGCAACAGCGTCTGCCAGATCATTACGTACGGCACGATGGCTGCACGGAGTGTAATCCGCGACGTTGCGCGCGTATTGCGCATCCCGCTTGCCGAGGCGGACAGGATTGCCAAGCTGATCCCGGAGGGACCCGGCATGACGCTGGAAAAGGCCATGGATGAGGTGCCTGATTTCCGGGCCCTGCAGGACGATCCGCGCGATCAGATCCGACAGCTGCTCCAGTATGCCACGGTGCTGGAAGGCTCCGCCCGCCATACGGGTGTGCATGCTGCGGGCGTGATCATAGCGCCCGGCACGGTCAGCGATTACGTTCCTGTTGCCGTTACCAAGAGCAAGGGCGAACCGGTACTCATCACGCAGTACGATGGGACGTGGGTGGAGAGATTCGGATTGCTCAAGATGGACTTCCTGGGCCTTTCCACCCTCACGGTCCTGAATGACGCCATCGCGCTGATCCGGGAGCACCGTGGCGAGAGTCTGGAACTGGAAGACATCCCGCTGGATGACGCCAGGACATTCGCGCTCTTCCAGCGCGGAGATACGCTGGGCATATTCCAGTTCGAATCAGACGGCATGCGCGAGTGGCTGACGAAGCTTGTGCCCACGAGCATGGACGATCTCATCGCCATGAACGCGCTGTACAGGCCCGGTCCCATGGGCCTGATCCCGGTTTATATCGACCGCAAACACGGGCGGGAGGAGATCTCGTACTGGCATCCGATGCTAGAGCCGATCCTTCGCGAGACGTACGGCATTCCCGTCTACCAGGAACAGGTCATGCAGATGGCCCAGGAAATGGCGGGCTACTCGCTGGGCGGCGCCGACCTCCTGCGCAGGGCCATGGGAAAGAAGAAGCAGGAGGAAATGGATCGCCAGCGAAGCATCTTTGTTCGCGGCGCGGCCCGAAGGAGCGTGGACGAAAGAACCGCCAACGAAGTCTTTGACGCGATGGCCAAATTCGCCGGCTACGGCTTCAACAAGTGTCTGTCCGGGTGTACGCAGATCGTTCATGCCGACACGGGATCCAGGCTGAGCCTTGCATCGCTGTTTCGGCGCGGGTGCAGCGGCTTCATGGTTAGCGCCTTGGGCAATGACGGCAAGCTACATGCTCGAAGGGTAACGGACGTAGTGTGGAATGGCTACCGGAAAGTGTTTGAACTGGCGACGGCGTCCGGGCACCGCATTCGCGCCACCGCCACGCACCGGTTTCGTACGAGGCAGGGCTGGCGGCGGCTGGCCGAGATTGTCCCTGGAGAGCTCGTCGCTGCCGCCGATGAGGAACCGTTAGCAGCGCCCGGCAAAGCCGGCTCCGCAACTGCCGTGGCGAGCGCAGCGCAAACGCTGTGCTGGGATGCCGTGGTATCGATTCGTGACGCGGGACGCGCGGATACGTATGACCTGACCGTGGAAGGCGATCACAACTTCGTGGCCAACAATCTGATTGTACACAACAGCCACAGCGCCGCCTATTCGCTCGTGGCGTACCATGCCGCCTACTTCAAGGCCAACTATCCGGCCGAATTCATGGCGGCCGCCATGACCAATATCATGTCGGATACCAAGAAGCTGGCCGCGATGCTGGATGAAGCCCGAAAGCTGAAGCTTGAGATCCTGCCTCCGTCCGTCAACAGCAGTCGCGGTCCCTTCTCCGTCGACGACGGCAGGATTCGCTTCGGCATGTGCGCCGTAAAGGGCGTGGGGCAGGCAGCGGCCGAAGCCATCGTCGAGGCGCGCAAGACGCACGGCACCTCCCGGACGCTGTTTGGCTTCACACGCAACCTGGATCTGAAGACGGTTCCCAAAAGCGCCATGGAAGCTCTGGCTCGGGTCGGGGCACTGGATGACCTGAGCGGTCATCGCGCGGAGCTCGTGGCGGGCATTGGTTCCGCGAGAAAGTATGCCCTCAAGCAGCAGTCGGATGCGGCCATGGGCCAGAGTTCGCTCTTCGGCGACACCGGCCAGTTCGCGATGGAAGCGGAGCCACGGCTCAAAGCGCAGGAAGAGTGGCCGCGGTTAAGAAAGCTCACGGAAGAGCGTGAATTGATGGGCCTCTATATATCCGGCCATCCGCTTGATGCTTTTCGGCCGGAGGCCCGTGCATTCTCTACCGCGGCCTTCGCGGACACAGATCTGGAATTGGCCAGCGGACCCAACGGGACCAGGCCCCTCCACTCCTTCTGCGCCATCATAACGGGCGTCCAGCGCAGAACCACGCGCAAGGGAGCTCCCATGGCGAGCGTTACGCTGGAAGACTACAGCGGACAGGCTGAAATGGTGTGCTTCTCGGCCGTCTTCGACAAGGTGCAGCAGTACCTGTCGGAAAACGAAGTCATTCTCGCACGCGGGGAGGTGGAAACAAGGGGCGGAAGCCTCAGGATTCTGGCGCGGGAAGTGACCCCCATGTGGAAAGTGCGCCGGGACATGGTTCAGAGCATAGTCGTGTGCATCAACGCCCGCCGCGTGCAACTGCCCCAAATGGAGGCTTTTCGCAAGCTATGCGAAGACAATCGGGGCTCCTGCCGCCTGTATTTCGACGTCATTGATCCTGCGCGCCCGGACAGGCGGCAGCGCCTGCGAAGCCGCACATTTGTCGTGGAGCTGACATCGGAACTGATGGCCGGAGTGGCCAGTCTCTTCGGCGCCGACAACATTCACCTGGAAGCCAGGTCCTGATCGACAGCGATGCTCCATGGCGCGTGAAACAGTCCTGTTTGTATGTACGCACAACTCCTCGCGGTCCCAGATGGCGGAAGGGCTGCTGCGTGCCCGGCATGGGGAGCGGTATGTCGTCTATAGCGCGGGCACGCATCCTGGCGGCGTGAATCCGTTTGCCGTGACGGCCATGGCTGAGCTAGGGATTGACATAGCGGGACATCGATCGGATCAAGTCGACGCGTTTGCCGCCATGCCTATGGACTACGTGGTTACGGTTTGCGATTCGGCGAGGGAAAGCTGCCCCTACTTCGCCGCCCGGGTGCAAAACATCCATCACCGCTTCCGCGACCCTTCCGCCGTGCGCGGCAGCGACGAAGAGAGGCTCACCGCATTTCGCGAGATTCGCGACCAGATTGATGCATGGCTGGGCGAGACCTTCGGCCCGGGCAAGCGGGTTTCCTGACCGGCATCCATGGCGGCGCGCATCGGCATAACGACTTTGTTCGAATCGGAAGAATACAGGCTTGACCAGCGGTATGTGCGGGCGATAGAGGCTGTCGGCGGCCTGCCCGTGCTGCTGCCAGTCTTGCAAGAGTCCCGCGGCGTCGCGCAAATGCTGGACGGCCTGCTGATTCCGGGCGGCCCTGCCGTGACGCAGGGCCTTGTCGGCCTGCTTCCGGATGACCTGGAAGCCGCTCATCCCGGGCACACGGCATCCGCGGTCGCCATCCTGCAGGCTTTCGTGACCGCCGGAAAGCCCGTGCTTGGAATCTGCTACGGCATGCAACTGATGAGTGCAAATGCCGGGGGCACCATTTTCGGAGACGTGGAACGTGAATTACCGGGGGCTGCTGTCCACAGCCAGGTGCGCGGGGCTTCTTGCCATCCGGTGCATGTACGCCGGGACTCGTGGCTTTACCGCATCCTGGGGAATGACAGGTTCTCGGTCAACACGCGCCACATTCAGGCAGTAGCGACACCCGGGGCGGGATTCGCAGTCTCCGCGACGGCGCCTGACGGCGTGGTGGAGGCCATCGAGAACGCGTCCGGGTCCATGATCGGCGTGCAGTTTCACCCGGAGCGCATGGAAGAGGTCATGCGCCCGCTCTTTGCACACCTGGTATCCACCGCGGTCAGGCATGGCGAACGGCGTGCATAGTCTCTGGACAGAAATAAGAAGCATCGGGACCGGCGAGCGGGCAATCCGCTCCTTCGGCCTCCTGGTGGGCGGCGTGCTCCTCGTACTCGGAGTCCTGTTGCAGGAACATCGCGGGGCGAGCGTGCCCCTGATCGTCGCGGGCGCATTGCTACTGGTGCTCGGACCCGTCGCTCCGCGGCTATTGACGGCGCCGTACAGAGTCTGGATGGCACTCGCGCTGGTGCTGGGCTACGTCATGACCCGGGTCTTGCTGGCGGCCGTTTATTTCCTGATCGTAACTCCCCTCGGCATCGCGATGCGACTCAGCGGACGTGACCCCATGCAGCGCAAGCGAAGCGCGGAGCGGACAACGTACTGGAGCCCGCGCGAAGGCGAGGATGATGCCCGCAAGAGACTGGAACGGCTTTACTGAGCAGCCTCTGCCATCAGCCGTTCTTGCAGTCCAGGCCCCGGCCCTCGCCTGTGCCGGTAGGCGCCGTCCGGGCCAAGCTCCCATGCGAGATGCTGCTCGGTCACGGCACCGGTCAGAAACCTCGAAAGGCGCCTTCCAAGCGCCCGGCACGACACGGGAACGGCTACCTCCACCCGCTCATCCAGGTGATAGCGGCGCCAGTCAGCGCTACCTATGAAGAGCTCAGGAGCATCTCCGGCTCCAAAGGAGAAGATCCGGAGGTTCTCGGTATAGCGACCCACAATGCTCACGACGCGAATGTTCTCGCTGTAGCCTGCCAGCCCCGGGCGCAAGCGGCAGGGACCGCGAACAACCAGGTCAATTCTGGCCCCCGCCGCGGCAGCGCGATACAGCTCCTGAATAATGGCGGCGTCGTCCAGTTCATTCATGGCCGCCATGATGTGTCCTGCACGGGCCGCCTCCCGCCGGATCAGGTCGATAAATGCCCGGCGCATCCCGGCCGGTGCCACAAGGACCTTGCGGAAGTCCTGGACAGGGGCATATCCCGTCAGAAAATTGAATAGATCGGTGATATCTGCGCCGATGTCCGCATCCGCGGTCAGGATCCCAACATCCGAATGGGTAGAAGCCGATTCGGAGTTGTAGTTGCCGGTACCTATGTGGCAAAATGTCTCGGTGACATCATCTTCGCTGCGAACAACGAGCGTGACCTTGGCATGTGTCTTGAGTCTGGGCAGCCCGTATGTGACAGAGACGCCGGAATCCTCCAGGCGCCGCCCCCATGCGAGGTTCTGCTCTTCGTCATAGCGGGCTTTTGCCTCGACGTGGACGGCAACCTGCTTTCCGGCCTGCGCAGCCCGCATCAGGGCCGCCAGGATCATGGAGTCCTCGGACGTGCGATACAGTGTCTGCTTGATGGCAAGCACGTACGGATCGTCGGCCGCCTCTTTCACGAATCGCAGTACGGATTCCTGGAAGCTCTCGTACGGATGGTGCAGCAGAATATCCTTGCTGCGAACGACATCAAACAAGCTGCGATTACTCGAGAACGCGGGCGGCGCAGCCGCGACAAACGCGGGGCCGGCACACTCCGGCTCTGCCAGGCCTGCCAAGTCCTGCAAGTCTGACGGGTCCAGCAGCGCTGTCGCCTCGTAGATGTCGTCGGCATCTATGAGCAGGTGCTGCATCAGCAAACGGTGCACTTTCCTAGGCATGGACCGCTCCACCTCGAGACGCACTACCGGCGCGAAGCGGCGCCTTCGGAGGTGATCACTGACCATGGTCAGCAGATCATCTGCCTCCTCCTCATTGTGGCGCAAGTCTGCGTTGCGGGTAACCCGGAAGGCATAGGCACCGGTGATGTCCATGCCGCGAAACAGGTCATCCAGATTGTGCCTGACCGCCTCTTGCAGGGAAATAGCGCCCCCCGTCAGCTTGATCCAGCCACCATGCAGGCGGGGGACCTTGACCCGGGCAAAGTGCCGCGTCCCGCGCTTGGGATGGCGGACCGTGACGGCGAGAGACCGGCTCAGGTTGGATATGAAAGGGAACGGATGGCCCGGATCTACCGCAAGAGGCGTGAGCGTCGGCAGGATGTGCTCCACAAATACGCGGCGCAGCTCGGCTGCCTGGGCGTCTGTCAGCGACCCGTAATTCCAGATAACATGTATGCCGGCCTGCCCAAGGGAGGGCCGAATGTCATCCTGCCACGTCGCACCCATGGCGTCGTAGAGCGGCACCGCAGCCTGGCGAACCAGACTCAGCTGCTCGCGCACCGTGTAGGCATCAGGGCCGATAGCCGTCACGCTGGACAGGAGTTGCCTCTTGAGTCCGCCGACGCGCTTGCTGAAGAATTCATCGAGGAAACCCGCCGTTTCCGATAGCGCGCGAAGCCGCTCATGCAAAGGAAGGCGCGTGTCCATCGCGCGGGCCAGCAGCCGCCACGCGTAGTCCATCCAGCTCAGCTCGCGATTGAAGTACAGGCGGGGGTCGTCCGGGGCGCATCCGGCCGGCACCTTGCGCGCAGCTGTTGCAACGGCAAGCCGCGGAGCCCCGTCCCATGCACCGACATGGTGCCGGTCGGCTGCCTTTGTCTTCTTCATGCCTTTCGCGGCCGAAAATCGGTCTTTAGTATGCGAACCCTTTCCCGCTGGAGCTGCCTGATCTCCTGCAACACGCGGCTTTGCTCGGCAGGAGCCAGCTTGTGCATTTTCGCCTGCAGTGCACTCTCCTTCCTGCCCAAACGGTTCCTCTTCAGCTTCTTGATGGCATCGCTGGCCACCAAATCCGGCTGCTCGTTAAGTGCCGGTACCTCGATCCGTTTCTTCGCCCAATGCGGTGACGGTGCATAGCGATCCATCTGCACCTCCACAGCAAGCTTGCCAGCCATTTCGCTGTCGGCCTCGGCAATTCGGCTGCGGATTTCCTCTACCGGCCGGTCGCACAGCTGATAAAGCAGCGCAGCTACGTCCCGGGCAGCACCTTCCGAGAATTCGTCCAGCTCCACGTGCTCCAGCACCTGCCTGATGATTACGCCACCCCCATCCGCCATCAGCCGCAGCAGCATGCGTTCCTCGGGGGCGATGCTGGTCCTGACATCCTGCACGACGGGGGCGCGCCTGCCGCGCACAGGCTCCAGAGCGCGGCGCAGCTGCGCTTCGGGTAGTCGGAGCAGTTTCCGGGCCCGGCGAACATAGGATTCCTGCAGCAATGGGTCAGGGATGCGCCGCAGGGCCGCGATGACGTTGCGCATGGTTTCCGCCTCTCCTTCCGGGGTGCCGGCCGCACCGCTCATACGCGCGGTCTCCATCATGAATTCGACAAAGTCCCGGCGGTGCGTCCGTGCATACTCCTGGAAGGCCGCGCCCCCCTTTTCCCTTACAAAGGAATCCGGATCGAATCCCTCCGGTAGCGTTATCGCGTAAGCTGACAGGCCACCCGCGAGCACCAGGTCCACACTGCGCATGGCAGCCTTTGCACCTGCTTCGTCTGCGTCGAAGAGCAGCACCATCTGCTTTGCGTAGCGTCCGACCAGCCGGACCTGCTGCGGCGTCAGCGCCGTGCCGCACGTGGCGACCACGTGTTCCACACCTGCCTGGTGCAGGGAAATTACGTCCGTATATCCCTCCACCAGTATGGCTTCATCCTGCTTCCGTATGGCGACCCTGCCCTGGAACAGGCCGTAAAGCGCAAGGCTCTTGGAGTACACGAGCGTCTCGGGCGAGTTTATGTACTTGGGAGCGTCCGGGTCGCCGTTCAGAATCCGCCCGCCAAACCCCACCACCTTGCCCGCCTGGGAAACGATCGGAAACATGATCCGACCACGAAAACGGTCATAGTGACCGCTACCTGTCTTCCTGGGCGCCGCCAGCCCTGCTCGCTCCAGTACGTCGGGCGCAATGTGCTGGCGAGATCCCTCCGTGAGAAGCCCGTCCCAGCCGGCCGGAGCATACCCCAGCCCAAATCGCTTGATGGTCTCCGGAAGCAGTCCGCGATCGCGCAGATAGCGCAATGCCTCCTTGCCAGGCGGAGTCGTCTGGAGCTGGGAATGGAAGTACTTGGCGGCGAATCGCAGAGCAGCATACAGCGATTCGTGTTCGGCTGCCCGTTGACGATCCTGGTCGCTTCGGGGCAATTCGATGCCGGCGCGGCCAGCCAGCTTGCGTACCGCCTCCACAAAGGAGAGCGCTTCCACCTGCATCAGGAACTGGAATACGTTGCCACCCTTGCCACAGCCGAAGCACTTGAAGATGCCGCGGGACGGACTGACATTGAAGGACGGCGTCTTTTCGTCGTGAAAAGGACACAGTCCTACAAAGTTGCTGCCGCGCTGCCGGAGCCGTACGTGTTGCCCAACTACGCTGACAATGTCAGATGCCGCACGTACCTCGTCGATCGTGTGTTCGGGTATCCGCATCCGACTCCGCAGGCTTCGCTCAAGGCGCTGCCTTCTCAACCGGAGCCCTCTCGGGCTTGTCCGAACATTGGCAAGAACCGATCGTCATGCAGGAGGCGAGGAATATGGCAACCAAAACGCTCTTCATGGCGGGACCGCTCTACGTTCGCCCAAATATAAGCAACGTCCCGCGCTGCCGACACCGCACGCGCTTTGCGAGCCGCTCGCCTCGTCACTATTTTGTGGTCCATTCTCCACTTTGTGCCTGGGGTTTTGCTCGGCATAGACATCGGCGGCAGTGGCATCAAAGGAGCGCTGGTTGACGCCGGCACGGGTTCACTGATCGGCGATCGGCGTCGCATCGCTACACCCGAGGCTGCAACGCCTGAACAAGTGGCCGCGGTAGTCCGGGAGCTTGTTCGGCATTTCAATTGGGAGGGCGCCGTGGGTGTAGCGTTGCCCGCCCGGGTAAAGAACGGCGTTGCGCTGACGGCAGCCAATATCGATGACTCCTGGATCGGTACCGACGCCGCCGAGCTCTTCAAGGCGAGCACAGGATGCGAGGCCGTGGTCCTCAACGACGCCGACGCTGCCGGTCTTGCCGAAATGACATTTGGCGCGGGCCGCGGCGCTGCCGGTGTGGCACTGGTCCTGACCTTCGGAACCGGAATCGGATCGGCGCTCTTCGTGGATGGGCACCTTGTGCCGAACACGGAATTTGGGCACCTCGAGCTGCGCGGCGGAGTAGCGGAAGCGTATGCCGCCGGAAGTGCAAGAAAGCGGGAGAGTCTGACCTGGGATGAATGGGCAGGCCGCGCGCAGGAATACCTGAGTTACGTCGAATTCATCTTCGCGCCCGATCTCATTGTTCTGGGCGGCGGCATCAGCCGCCCGAAGCGGGCCAGGAAGTATCTCCATCTGCTATCCACAAGGGCAAGACTGGTGCTGGCCCAGCTCCAAAACGAGGCCGGCATCGTGGGAGCTGCCTGTGCGGCCTCCAGGACCGGCTCTGACGCGAAGCTGCAGCTGTAACGTGGAACTGCGCGAGCGCATCCTCCAACATGCGCGCGCAGGCGCGGATGATCCAGGAGCGGAGGAGGCCGTTCGGGACTTGCTGGAGGCCCTGGGCAACGGAGAAGTGCGAGCAGCCGAGCGCGACGATTCCGGGGCCTGGTCCGCGAACGCCTGGGTAAAGGAAGGTCTGCTGCTCGGCTTCCGAATCGGGCGCCTGGAGGACCTCTCCGCCGCCGGCCTGCCCTTTTTTGACAAGCACACCTACCCGCTGAAACAGCTCGGGCCGGGGCATGGCGTGCGACTGGTACCCGGAGGCTCGGCCATTCGCAGCGGCGCATTTGTGGCCTCCGGCGTGGTTTGCATGCCGCCCATGTACATAAACACCGGTGCCTACGTAGACGGCGGCACCATGATTGATTCCCATGCGCTGGTGGGCAGCTGCGCGCAAATCGGAAAGCGCGTACATCTTTCCGCAGCAGCCCAAATCGGCGGCGTTCTGGAACCGGCCGGGGCATTGCCTGTCATCATTGAGGACGATGTCTTTGTCGGAGGCGGCTGCGGCCTATATGAGGGCTGTATTGTCCGCCGGGCCGCGGTGCTGGCTCCCGGCGTCGTGCTTACCGGTTCCACGCGGCTCTTCGATCTGGTATTCGGGCGAATCATTGAGCCTCACCCGAGCTTGGAGATTCCGGAAGGCGCCGTCGTGGTGCCCGGCACGCGCGCCGCCGGAGGCCCCTTTGCGAAGCAGCACGGCCTGGGACTCTATGCGCCCGTTATCGTGAAGTACCGGGACAGAAAAACTGACGCGGCCGTAGCACTTGAGTCCGCGCTGCGCTAAGGACGCTGCGCCTCCAGGACGTCTGCCGGGGCAATAAACGCGTCGGCAAAGCGTCTTTCCACAATGTCGAGCATAGCCTCCGCCTCCGTACGCGTCAGGAAATTGCCCAACCGCACCCGATAGTATGGAGCGCGAAATTCCTGGTAGACCGGAGGCGGCATGACCTCTCTCGGATAGGCCTGGTCAAGAATACCTGTGTCGCGCAGCGCACGCCACCACGACACGGCCTCCGCAGCCAGCATGTCGGCATTCTCCTTCTCTGTCGTGGAGGCAATCTCGATCCGGAACCCGGACCGGGTCCTGGGCACCAGTGGGTCCTGCGTCCGTCCACTGAGAAGTGCTTCAGGCACGTCATGCTGCGGATCCGGGAGGGCTGCGGGAGGCTCCTCCACATAGCGGCTGATGTCGAGCGTTTCGTGTTCGAGCACTTCCTCGCCCGCACCCTCCTCCTCTTCCCGTACAAGCGGCTCCACGCCCGTACCAGGCCCGGAACAGGCCGCAAGCACGAGCAGCCAGGCCAGCGACCTACGCCTCATGCCCGCATCCCTCCACGATGGCCACAGAAGCGCTGGCGCCAATGCGCGTTGCCCCACTAGCCAGCATCGCCAGCGCGTCGTCATGCGACGTAAGACCTCCGGAGGCCTTGACGCCCAAGGAATCACCGACTACCCGGCGCATCAGCGCAACGTCATGGGCAGTGGCCCCTCCGCCGGAAAATCCCGTCGAAGTCTTGACGAAATCCGCACCGGCGTCCTTTGCCAGACGGCAGGCAGTCACCTTCTCCTCGTCTGTCAGCAGCGCACACTCAAGAATGACCTTGACCATGGCCATGCTCCCCGCCTCGTCTACGACTGCCGCGATTTCCTTTGCCACGTCCGAGTACTGGCCGCCCTTCAGCCTTCCGACATTGAGTACCATATCGAGCTCTGTGGCCCCGTCCGCCATGGCCGCTGCCGCTTCTGCCACTTTCGTTTCAGTCCTGTTGGCACCCAGCGGGAAGCCAACCACCGAACATACCGCCACATCCCCTGTTGACAGCGTCGCCGCGGCGAGCTCCACATTGCAAGGATTCACGCAGACGGAGGCAAAGCAGTAGTGCTCCGCTTCCGCGCAGAGTCTTCTTACATCCTTTTGCGTTACGTCCGGCTTCAGAGCCGTATGATCGATGAGGCGAGCCAGGGAACGCGCGAGATCACTCACAGCCTGGAATCGCCCGAGCACACGGTCGCTTCGCATGCCCACGCGGCAAGCACCGGCGTCGACCATGTCATGTAGCGCCCCGAGAAGGTACCTGTCAGAGTACTCGGGGATGCCGGCCTCCGACACTCGTTCGCGGAGGCGCGCCACGATCTCAGCCTGTTGATCCGCATTCATACCTTTGAAGATACCATCCTGACGCCATTGCTGATATGCAGCTTCGCTTGCAGCTAGTCGCGCTTCTGGCCGGTCTTGCCGCGTGCGGTCCGTCGTCTGACGCAACCAATCGCACGGAGATAACGGACGATCTGGACAGAACCGTATACGTACCACGAGAAATCCGGCGTGTGGCAAGCCTTGCACCGAGCGTTACGGAAATAGTTTTTGCGGCCGGAGCCGGTCACATGCTTGTCGGCGTGACGGACGCCGATGATTATCCGCCCGCAGTCCACGCGCTTCCGCACTTCAGTGCCCTTCCCATCGATTTCGAGGCAGTGCTCGCGCTGGACCCCGATCTGGTCCTGGCATCGGACCAGATCAACAGTCCCCGGGATGCGGCCACGTTTGCGGCAACCGGCATACCTACGTATTTCCTGTCCGTCGACCGTGTCGAAGGCATGCTTCGGGCAATCGACAGGATGGCGGGACTACTAGGAACACAAAACTCGGTCACAGATTCGCTGCGCGCATCACTGCGCCGGCTGCGCCTAGTGACAGAAAGTGCATCCGAGCGTCCTTTGACCCTGTTTCTGATCAGTGACGAGACCCTGTACAGCTTCGGGCGCGGAAGTTACATTCACGAAGTGATCGAAATCGCCGGTGGACGGAGCATCACGGCGGAGTTTGACAGCAGGGCACCCGTTCTCAGCGACGAATTCGTGCTAGTGGAAAAGCCCGAGGTTATAGTGGGCTCCTTCGGTCAGTCGTACGATCCCAACCAGCTGGTATTGCTGCATCCCACGTGGGACATCGTGCCTGCAGTCACGGAGGGCAGGGTTTTCAGCGTGGAAGGGGACCTGTTTCTCCGTCCGGGTCCCAGGCTGGTAACCGGAGCATGGCAACTGGCGAAGCTATTGCATCCCGACCTGATTCCATGACACGGACATTGGCAGCAGTCGGGATACTGGTTGTGCTTATCGTCTTCACCGTAGGCGTGGCGGCTTCTGTAGGAGAAGACCTGGGACGGGCCGAAGTATGGCGCGTGCTCCGGTACCGCCTGTTCTTTGGCCACGCGCCCGAGCCATCCATTACCGCGGAGCGAATTGTCTGGCAGCTTCGCATGCCGCGCGCCGCTCTGGCCATACTGGTTGGCGGCGGACTCGCCATCGTGGGAGCAGCCATGCAGACTCTCGTGCGCAATCCCCTCGCAGAACCCTATATACTGGGAATTTCCAGCGGGGCATCCGCGGGAGCATCCCTCTTCTACCTGGGCTTTCTGCCGCCGATTCTTTCGAAGGGGTTGTCCATGCCTGTAGCTGCCTTTCTCGGTGGACTTGGCGCGATAACCGTAGTCTATTTTGTTGCCGCGAACGGGAGACGCGTATCCGTGGCGCGGCTGCTGCTGGCGGGCGTGGCCATGGCCGCACTTATGGGCTCGGTTACCAGCTTCATTACATACTCGTCGCCGGAGCCGGACAAGTTGAGAGCGGTGCTTTTCTGGCTGCTCGGGTCACTTCACCACGCCACATGGTCACTCGTGCCGCTGCCGGCCGTGGTCTGCACCGCCGGCCTGGCGGTACTGATGGCCCTGACTCGGCCGCTTGACGCGATGCTGATGGGCGAGGAAGCCGCACAGTCCCTGGGCGTTTCCGTCGAAGGCACGAAGCGCCTGCTTATTGTTCTCGCTGCCGTTGTAACAGGAACCTTGGTCGCGGTAAGCGGCGCTATTGGTTTTGTGGGGCTGATAGTGCCGCACGCCGTAAGGTCTGCCGTAGGTGTGGGCCACCGCAGGCTGCTGCCAGTATCCTTCGCAGCCGGGGCGCTGTTTCTGTTGTGGGCCGACCTTGCCGCGCGGGCCCTGCTGCCGTCGGAGAACCTCCCCGTGGGCATCATTACGGCTCTTTGCGGCGTGCCGTTCTTCCTTGTTCTGCTTCGCCGAACCGAGTACGCATTCGGCTGATTCCTCTGAACTCTTGGTCAGAGGCTTCGTAACAGGCTCGCCTGAATATGCCGCCTAGACGGGATGGTTGAGCCTGCTCTTACCGAAAGCGTTCTGCAGGTCGCGCAGCAGCGCGGCAGTTGGACGCTAAAGGAAATCCAGGCGGTTATCGGCGATGAACTAGGCGTGTTTCGCCGGTACTTCAGGGAGGAGATCCGGTCGCGCTCGGGCCTCCTGGACAAGGTGCTGCAGTATATACTTCGGCAGAAGGGCAAGCAGATCCGGCCTACCCTCGTGCTGCTTTCCGCGAAAGCCTGTGGCGGCGTTACGGAGAAGAGCTATCGAGCTGCCGCACTGGTTGAGCTTCTACACACCGCCACGCTCGTTCATGACGATGTCGTGGACGAGGCCGAGACGCGAAGAGCCGCCTTTTCGATTAATGCCCTGTGGGGCAACAAGGTTGCCGTGCTCCTGGGTGACTTTCTCCTTAGCCGGGGCCTGCTGCTTGCCCTGCGCTACCATGACTACGAGATCCTGCATATCCTCTCCGAAGCGGTTCGCCGCATGAGCGAAGGGGAGCTCCGGCAGGTGGACAAGGCCCGCCGCCTGGACATGGACGAAGAGGCCTACCTCAGAATAATCTCGGACAAGACCGCCTCGCTGCTTTCGGCGTGCACGGCCTGCGGAGCGCGTAGCGCGGACGCCGACGCGGAATCCGTAGTGCACATGCAGGAGGTCGGAGAGTGCCTGGGGCTAGCCTTCCAGATCCGTGACGATCTCCTGGACTATTCGTCCGGCGGCATCGGCAAGCCAGTGGGCCGCGACCTGCAGAAGAAGCAGCTAACGCTTCCGCTCATACACGCTCTCCGCATTGCGGAGCCCGGCCCGCGGAGCCAGATCATGCGTATTGTGCGCAAGCGCAGCAAGAACCGCGATGACCGGCGACGTGTAGTGAGCTTCGCGGAGGAGTTTGGCGGAATCGCCTATGCCGAGCAGCGCATGAAAGAGTACGCGGACAACGCCCGGTCGCTGCTGCTGCAGCTGGACGCTTCGCCGGCCAGGGATGCGCTCGATGCCCTCGCCTGCTACATCGTGACGCGCAAGAAGTAACGCTGGTCATGGCCAATCTTCACCTGTTGGGCACGGGTGCGGCGCTGTCCGACCTGCCATTGACCACAACCATGCTGGCCGTGACCGACGGATCCTCGTCACTGATTATCGACTGCGGCGGCGATCTCATGCAGCGGTTACTGGCCGCTGGCATCGCCCAGGAATCGATAGATGCCCTCTTCCTGACCCACGAGCATCCGGACCACATTGGCGGGTTCCCGCTCCTGATGCGAAAGCTGTCCTTGAGTCGACGCCGCGAGCCACTGCCCATTTGCGGGCCGCAGCCCACTCTTGATCAGGTCCGCAGAACCTTTGGAACGTACGATACCAGTCGGTGGAAGCACACGTTCGAGTTGTCCTGGCGACCCGTCCCGCTTGCCAGGCGGCAGCTGGCCTACCGGGACGCAAACTGGGAGGTTCGTACGAGCCCAACCCGTCATTCTGCACCGGGCATTGGCCTGCGCATTACGCATGTGCCGTCCGCCGGGGTTGTGGCCTATTCATCCGACACAAGCCGCTCTCCGCTGATTGCGGAGTTGGCGACCGGGGCAGACATTCTGGTCCACGAGGCCACCGGGCCGTACGCGGGACACGCGACGGCCGCCGAGGGCGCCATTGTGGCCAGGGAGGCCGGAGCTGGGAAGCTGCTACTGGTACACTTCATCCAGCAGCCCACTGCGCAGGAAATGCAGGACGTACGAAAGATCTTCGAGCATGCGGAGATAGGAAAGGAGCTGGGAGCGTACGATTTCTGAGCGCCAGTGCCCAGACGAACAGCATGGCGCAGATACAGCGGGTGCGACGACACGTGCAGGTTGCCGAATTCAACGAGCGCCAGCGCCGCCGTTGCCGATGCCCAGCCCCCGAAACGCCTGCATCGGGGATCTAGCAGACAATGCCATTGTCATCGTCGGCTGCTGCGCTTGGCACGCTCCTTCGCGGCGTGTGCGTCCCGGCTATCGTTCAAGCCCTCGGCTGAATTCGTTGGGTGTTCCACTTTGCGCAACGCCTGCCACGTCACAGGCATATGGAGAGAGCAGCCAAGGGATGCCACGGGCCGCTTGGCAACCTCCGACGGTGCAGGCTCCATGGTCCGGACGGCAAATACCGCGCATGGCCTGCGCAAAGTGTGCCTGGAATCAACCTAATGCCACAAACCGACTGTTCGTGGCAGCGTCACGCCGGGTAAATCACCCTCGCGGATCCCAGTATCGCCTTCCGGCGAATGTAATTCCGGCTCATCTCCACAGCGGTACGGTGAACCAGGTCGACCCTCCGGCCTAGTATATCGGCCAGTTCCCACTCCATCCGGACGATTCCGAACAGGCCGGGAGTGTTCTCAGACCTGAAGCGGACGAGTATGTCGATGTCGCTCTCGCGCCCGAAATCGTCTCGAACTGCGGAACCGAATACAGCAAGCTCCGACGCACCCCAGCGCTCGCATAACGTCTCAATGGAATGCATGCTTGTGCCGATCCGTAATACCAGGCGCTCCCGGTCGTCACCACCGTCAGAATCCTGCTGCCCTGGCATTGCCATGCATCCATCCCTCTATCTACAGGCCCGTCACGCCCCGGCCATCCCTGGCACCGTCCATGCATGAATTTGCGGCGCCAACCGAGTGTCCACCGGCAGACCTCGTCTACCTGCGCCGGCGAAGCTCCAGGAGCCGTGATCGCTCCGCCTCGCCGCCGCTTACGGCATCCCGCACGGTGACCACCAGCTCGTAGGACCCCGCGGGTACGTCCGTGACATCGATGGCAACGTACTCGACGGCAGACCGCTCCAGAGACGCTTGCTCTTCAAAGCTCAGCGTGACGGCATCTTCTTCATCGCGCACTGACCTGATAGAATAAGAGACGTTGTATCTGCTGCCTCCCGCCTGTTGTGCCAGGTCGTAGATCTCAAAGTAGACGAAAACCGGGTCCGAAGTCAGGAACTCGGCTGACGGGTTCACATGCAGGAACACGTCGTCTCGCTCCCGACCTAGGCCATTGCTCAGATCCAGCACGCTGTCCGCCAGGAGAATATCGCTCACTTTGATGCCTGCGCCCTCGAACGACCGCGGCAGGTAGTCAAACCTGTGCGCACCTACGTGCTGCGTTTGCAGCGACCTGACATGGAGCGCAAAGCGAAAAGCTTCCTGAGGCAAGTCCGCCTGAAATCTGCCCACATACGGGCCCGCCAGGCGCTTGGTCTGCCGGTAAATGCCCATTCTCTGCCAAGCCTGGTCATGCACCGTCATGCCAGTCTCGACGTGCAGCGTATCCGCCTCTGCACCGAGCGCGGGGCCCAGTTCATCGACCGGGACCCGGTAGTAGACTTCCACAAGCGTTCGTCCGTCCCGGCCTCGGAAAGATGCAGCCACATGCGGGATGTCCACGACCGTAGTGCGGTCGGGCCAACGGTGGCGATCCGTCGTAAGGCCGGCTGTCAGGTAAACGGCGCTCTTGCGCTCTGCCTCAAGGGCATCACGGCCCACCAGCTTGCTGCTCCAGGTCGGGCCCCGCGGAATGGGGACAAAATGCCGGCTCACACTGCAAATCGCCCGGACGCAGGTCGGCGCGAAATGGAAGACCATCAGGGAATCCTGGTAAAGCCAGGACTGGGCCTCGCCGATCGTGTAATCATCCGGCTCGCCGTGCCTCAGGAAGACAATGCCGCGGTCGTCGAACTCGCTTCCCAGCGCATACGTGGGCGGGAAAAGGCTCGCATCTGCCGTAAACGGACTCCGGTACCAGGTCCGGTACCCGTGGAACAGGTAGTGGCTTTCGGCCACGCGCAAGCGCCGAAAGTGCTCGGCCGCACGTGCATTGTACGGCGCTGCCGGCATGGGATCACGCCTCGTCCAGAATACTGCAAAGAAATCCCGGTAGCCGTCCAGGTCGTTGATGCGATCAAATTCAGCGCGCTCTGCCGGACTCACGATGGTCTTGATGTTGTCAAATAGCAGCAGGGCGTCGGCCACGGAGGATACGGAGGCAATGGCCTCGAGCATAGCAGCCGTGCCCCGCTCCGGGTCTTGCCGCTGAAAATACAGTCGCGCCAGCGCCAGGAGAGCCGGGACCCGTACGTGCGGGCTCTCCTGCAGGCCGGTAAAGATCTCCTCTGCCGTCTGGAAGAAGGATTGACGCGCGTACGTTTCTCCGAGGAACAGCTGCGCGAGCGGCCAGGGCTGATCTCTGAGCCACCTGCGAGCCTCCTCAGGCTCCGTCTGGACGATGTAGCGCCAGTAGAACTGATGCAGGCCCACCCGGGCATGCGCTAGATCCGGCTTGAGTCTCACCTGGGCTTCCGCCAGCGCGATGGCCGAGCGCAGGTCACCGCTGTAGCGGCGGAGCAGTCCATAGCGATAAAGCACATCGTTATGCAGCGAGTCATGTGCAAGCACGTACTCGAAGTCTTCAGCAGCGGCACCAAGCGTGTTGGCTAGCCTCGTCTGGAGCGTACGAAACTTGCCCCGTTCCGCAAAGCTGATGCCCCGCAGATAGTGGGCCTCAAGCGAGCCCCCCCCCTCGTCGATGCGCCTTGTCAGATGCTTGGCCGCATCAGACCATTCCTGATCCTGCATCGCCAGTTTGGCGGCGCCCAGATCGTCCATCTGGACGGCGCTCACCTCCGAGTGCAAGAAGAGCAGAGGCAGGAAGAACAGCGCCTTGCGGGCCATGGCTATTGCATAGGCCGGAACCTGTTGCCCCCCGGGGCAGGGACACCTTTGCTGGCCGGGGCTACGGAGCCCCTTCACCGTAAGTTCGGCACGGCGCGAAGCTAAGGCAAGCTGCACCACCGCCTCCCGGCGCCGACCTACCGCCGGCACCGGGCCATCAGGCCCTAAATTATGGCGCTGATTTTCTGGAAGATCTCCTTTTGCGGCTCACCGGTCTTTTCGTGAATCAGCTTCACCATCTTCCGCATATTGCCACGCGCCTTCTTCAACTCCTTGTCCGGAAACTCAGCATCACTCCAGATAGATTCAATTTGGCTCCTCACCTGCATCCAGCTCTCATTCATCCGCTGCGTCGCCATGCCAGCCTCCCTGTGATTCAACAATAACCAAATTTTCTACAATGCCTGGGTGAATCGGTTCCAGAACATGAGTACGAGGATAGCGAGCCAGAGCAGGTGTCCTAAGCCCGTAACCATAGCAAGTCGCCGGGCATAACGCGCCCCATTGCCGCCGCCTTCCAAGGCGTGGTGCAAGCCCTTCCAGGCCGGACGGATCAGCCACAACTGGAGAACGGTCAGAAGCACAATCAGCAAGGAGGCGACATGGTATTGAAGCTGGCCTCCGTATCCTCCGCCCAGTCCCAGAACCAACATGGAAAACAGAAATGTGAGCAGAACGAAAGTGCCCATCAGATTTACCGTGCGGCCCATATCACGCGAAAGCGCGAGCCCCACCTCGCCCGAGGCATCCAGAGCCGATCGGGCTTGTCCGGCGAGCCTCAATCCCAGGCCGAACCACGCCGCAGCCGTTAGCACGTGCAAGAATACAAAAATCTGCAGCAACAGGGTCATGGTGTCCGTAATGGTCCTAGTGTGACAATACCGCGCTACGAGTTAGACGGCAGCGGCCTCCATCGGCTGGTGATGTCGGCGGTAGGCGTCAAGGTCGAAGGCGTCCACCTGGATGGCCTCCCAACGGGCCGCCTCGGCGCGCTCCACCAAATCTCCTTCCTCCGCCGAAATTATGCCGGCACGTACCGCTCTTGGCAATAGATCTGCGCCGCCGCGCAGCTTGCCCTCTTTCACGGCTCGCGAGACGCGTCTCGCCGCAGGATCGGATTGTGATACCAGCGCGAAGGCCCGCTGCAGCCGCCCCATCGCCTCGTTTTCGCTGCGGGGCACGTAGCATCCACGGGCCAGGCGGTCCCGCTGCTCGCCCGGCGTCTGCATGAGGAGCGCAACGCGGCGAGCTGTGGCGTCACTTGGGCCCTGTGCAAATGCATTGAGACGCCACCAGAAAAGCACGGGCCCGCGCAGGAACCAGCGCAGCCCCTTGACGGGCAGATTCTTCAGCAATCCCTCGAATGCCACTTGCATGCGGGCAAACGCATGGTCCATGGCCCATTGGAAGTACGGCATGTCCTCCTTCCTGCGCCCTTCTGCCTCAAACCGGCGTATGGTTGCGGCCGCCAGATACATCCAGGAGAAGATATCGGCGAACCTGCCTGTGATCGACTCCCGACGCTTCAGCATGCCACCCAGGGACATCATGGCCACGTCAGCCCAGAAGGCAAACGAGGCAGAAACCCATCCGAGCTTGCGCAGGTACGGGGCCGACGGCCCGCGCGCAGGTACGCGATTCAGCCGGCCTCGCGTCAGTCCAAGAACCAGGCAGCGGAAACCGTTGCGGACTACATGACCGGCGTATCCCCAGATCGCGTGGTCAAAGGCGCGCCGGTCTCCGGACTGGAGTGCCTCGATGGCCTGGTAGGCAAACGGATGGCAGCGTATCGCGCCCTGGCCAAAGATGATAAGCGTTCGCGTCAGAATGTTGGCGCCCTCTACCGTGATGGCAATCGGGGTGGCAATAAACGCGCCGGCCAGGAGATTGCGAGGCCCGCCGGAAATACCGTTGCCGCCCAGGATGTCCATTGCATCCACTACGGCCTGCCGGCCCATCTCAGTCAGATTGTACTTGACAATGGCCGTCACGACGGCCGGTGCCGCACCTTGGTCAATGGCTCCCACCGTATACGTGCGCGCGGCCTCCGCCAGGTAGGCATAGCCTCCGATGCGCGCCAGCGGCTCCTGCACGCCCTCAAACCGGCCGATGGGAAGCCCGAACTGCTTCCGGATGGCCGCGTGCGCGCTGGCCACCAGAAAGGCGGTCTTTATGCCGCCGGTGGCCACGGCCGGCAGGGAGATCCCCCTGCCGGCGGCCAGCGACTCCATCAGCATCTGCCAGCCCCGGCCGGCCCCGTCCTTGCCGCCAATGATGGCGTCCACAGACACAACCACGCCGTGCCCCTCGGTGGGACCGTTGGCAAACGGCACGCCCAGCGGATCGTGGCGGTCGCCGGTGACAACACCCGGCGTGTCCGTCTCAATCAGCGCACACGTGATGCCGGGTCTTACTCCCTTGCCGAGCGCGTTGTCCGGATCGCGAAGCTTGAAGGCCAATCCCAACACGCCGGCCATCGGTGCAAGCGTGATGTAACGCTTGTTCCAGTCCAGCCGCAATCTCAGCTCCCCGTTCGCATCGGTGAACACGGTTCCGCTCGCCTCCATGGCTCCGGCATCGGAGCCTGCCTGCGCTTCGGTCAGCGCAAAGGCGGGTATGAGCGATGCGTCGGCCAGCCTCGGCAGATAGTAGTCCCGCTGCTCCTGCGTCCCGTAGTGAATGAGCAGTTCCGCAGGTCCGAGCGAATTAGGCACCATCACTGTTGTTGCAAGCGGGCCGCACCGGCTGTGAAGCTTCATTACCACGGCACTGTTGGCCCGCGCCGAGAATCCCAGACCGCCGTACTCTTTCGGGATGATCATCCCGAACATCTTCTCCCGCGCAATGATATTCCATGCTTCCTGCGGAAGCTCGCGCGTCTTCCACAGCTCCCAGTCCTGCACCACGCGGCAAAGCTCTTCCACGGGACCGTCCAGGAATGCCTGCTCCTCGTCGGTCAGCGACGGATAGGATTCCGAGAGTATGCGGGCAAAGTCGGGGCGACCGGAAAAGAGCTCTCCCTCCACCCACACGGTCCCCGCCTTGAGAGCGACTTGTTCGGTCTCCGAAATCTTCGGCAGCAGCTGCAGCGCGCGTACCATGCCCATCATCGGACGCGTGACCAGTGCGCGCCTTACGGGCACCACTGCCAGTATCAATCCCGCCACCAGCGCAATTGCCAGTACGGCAGCCGGCGCTCCCGTGCCATACAGCAACGCCAATGCTGCCAGCACCCAGATCCAGAGTCTTGCTCCGCGGTAGCCAAGCACCAATACCACCGCCGCCGCCGCGGCGGCCGTCCACCAGGGAGCGGACGACAATAGGTCAAAAAACGGCCACTCTGACATGGTCAGTATCGCTCTTCCCGGGCCCTAGAGCATCAGGTTCTCGAATACGGCAGCGGCTCCCATGCCGCCGCCGATGCACATGGTGCAGAGTCCGTAGCGCGTTCCTCGACGCTTCATTTCGTGCAGCAGCGTGGCGGTCAGCTTGGCTCCCGTGCAGCCGAGCGGATGCCCGAGGGCTACAGCACCGCCGTTTACATTCACGCTGGACTCGTCCAGTCCCGCCTCCCGGATGACAGCCAGCGCCTGGGCGGCAAACGCCTCGTTGAGCTCTACCAGACCGATGTCCTCAAGCGAGAGCCCGCACTGTCGAAGGACTTTGCTGATGGCATCCACCGGTCCGATGCCCATGATTTCGGGGGCAACTCCCGCCACGGCATAGCCAGCCATGCGCGCCATCGGTTCCAGGCCCAGCTCGCGAACCATCGAGCTCTCCATTACCACGGTCGCCGCAGCGCCGTCGGACATCTGCGAGGAATTGCCAGCGGTCACGGTGCCGCCGCTGCGAAATACAGGCCTGAGCTTGGCCAGGGCCTCCAGGGAAGTATCCGGCCTGGGGCCCTCATCTACGGCCACGGTCTCGGTGGTGGTGCGTGCAGCTCCGTCCACGAACGATGTGGAAGTAACTTCCAGCGGAACGATCTCTTCAGCAAAGCGGCCCGTGGAGATCGCGTCCATGGCTCTGCGGTGTGACTGGAGCGAAAAGCGGTCCTGCTCCCCACGCGCGATGCTATATTTCTCTGCAAGGTTTTCTGCCGTATTGCCCATGGAGATGTACACTTCCGGGCGTGCTTCGGCAGTCTGCGGGTCAGGCTGGAAATAGTAGCCGCTCATGGGCACGAGACTCATCGACTCGGTGCCGCCGGCCACCACGCACGCGGCATGGCCCGCCGCTATGGCCTGGCAGGCCATTGCAATAGTCTGAAGCCCTGACGAACAGAAACGGTTCACCGTGGCGCCCGGCACGCTGTCGGGAAGTCCGGCCTGCCCCGCGATTATGCGGGCCACATTCATGCCCTGGGAACCCTCGGGAAACGCGCAACCCATCAGCACGTCGTCGACGCGTGCCGGCTCCAAACCAGGCGTGCGGCGCACCGCTTCACGCACAACGGCCGCTCCCATCTGTTCGGGACGCATCTGGCGCAGCTTGCCCCTCCTGGCCTTGCCAACCGGAGTGCGCACGCTCGTCAGAATATAGGCTGAGTTGTTGGATTCCATGGTCAGGGTAAGAAGGGCAGGTCAGTTTCGCACAGGCTTGTTGTTGGTAAGCAATCCGCGAATGCGCTCCTGTGTCTTCGGCTGGCCGAGCAGGCCCAGAAACACCTCCCGCTCAAGGTCCAGCATATACTGCTCGGTTACTTCCTGCGGCCCAGTCAGGTTGCCTCCTGTGAAGACGTGCGCAAGCCGGCCTGCAAGGTAACGGTCGTAGTCCGTGATAAAGCGTCCCTGGTGCATCTGATAGATGCCTACCTGCAATACGGCGTATCCGGGCCGTCCTAGTACGCGAAACTCCGTGCCCACAGGCGGCATGTATCCCAGTTCGGAAAGTCGGATAACTTCCTGCGCTGCAACGTGGAATCGCCGGTCCATGTGCATTACCACAGGCAGGCGCCTGGGTAGAAAGCCCATATCCTGGGCCTGGCGCGCGCTCGTTGCGACGCGGGCCATCGCGACGGTCTCGAAGTACTTCCGCACAAAGGCCTGCAGGTCGCTATCGTGGCCCGTGCTTTCCCGGGCGGCACGAGCGGCAAGCCGCATTGAGCCCGTTCCGGCGGGGATGAGTCCCACGCCCAGCTCCACCAGTCCCAGGTAGGTCTCGGCCGCTGCCACAGGGTGGCACGAAGCCATGACCAGTTCGCAGCCCCCTCCAAGCGCACGCTGGTGCACGGCCACGACAACGGGCTTGGCCGCGTAATAGACCCGCTGCATGGTTTGCTGGAACGTGTCTATATAGCGATCCAGGAGCCCGAAATCGCCCTGCTGCAGCGCATGCGCCATTTCCATGAGGTTGGCGCCGGCAGAGAAATGCGTGCCGGTATTGCCTATGACAAGGCCTCGGAGGTCCCTGTCGCCTTCCACGCGGTCTATGGCAGCCAGCATGCCCTCGATAACGCGCCTGCCCATGGTGTTGGCCTTGGAGCGGAATTCGAGCAGCGCGACGCCGTCGCCGAGGTCGCGAAGCACGGCTTCGGCGTTGGACCATATCTCCGGCTTGCTTCCGATGATCACTTCGTCGCTGTGGGCCGCCACTTCCTGATAGGCCTGATCGACCGGCACAAACACGGATTGGCGGTCCGTGCCATAGAACGAATCGTGCCGGTCCCGCTGCATGCCTCGCACCCAGTCCGGGACGGGTATAGCGCGCGAATCCATGTCCCGCAGCACGCGGTGAAGACCCAGCACATCCCACGTTTCGAAGAGCCCCAGCTGCCAGCCGAATCCCCAGCGGAGCGCCTGGTCTATGCTGTCCGGGCTGTCCGCAATCTCACCCACGCGGCGGGCCGCGTACGCCATCGTATCCAGCATGGTATCGCGGAAGAAGCTGCCGGCGCGGCCAGCGTCATCGTAAAGCGCGCGCACCCTCTCTTCGAGCCCGCCACTCTTCTTCCACTGCCGCAGATCTCCCACGTCCATGGGCTCTGCAGGCGTGTATTGCATGGACGAAGGATCGAGCGAGAGGATTTCGCCCGCCACCTTGCGGTAGAAGCCTGCCCGCGTCTTGGCGCCCAGCGCGCCTTGCTCCACCAGGGCATCCAGGATCGCAGGACTCCGAAAGCGTTCGCGGCTTTCGTCGTGCGGCACGCTCTCGTACAGGTTTTGCGCCACCAGACGCATGACATCCAGACCCACCACGTCCGCCGTGCGGAATGTGGCCGACTTCGGCCGGCCAACCAGCGGACCGGTCAGCGCATCAATCTCTTCTATCGTGTACTGGCCGCGCGCAAAGTAGGCTATCGCGCCCATCATGGCATAAATGCCAATCCGGTTGCCTATGAAATACGGCACATCCTTGGCAACGACGATGCCCTTGCCCAGGTGCACGCGAGCAAACTGGGATACGCGCCGCACAACGGCAGCATCGGTGTCAGCCGTCGGCACCAGCTCCAGCAGCTTGAGATACCTGGGCGGATTGAAGAAGTGCGTACCGAGCGTACGGCTGCGCAGATCAGGAGACAGGCCGGCCGTTATATCGCGAACGGGTATGCCGCTCGTATTGGTGGAAACGACCGCGCCGTCGCTCACATGCTCCTGTACGCGCTGCATGATCCGGCGTTTTATGTCAAGCCGCTCCACAACGGCTTCCACTACCCAGTCCGCGTCCGCAATGCGGGCGAAATCGTCTTCGAAATTGCCAAGCGAAATGCGCCTCGCCACATCCTTGGCGAAAAACGGATCCGGCTTGATGCGCGTGGACGCCTTGAAGTACTTGTTGACCAGAGCGTTGCGGTCTGCGCCTTCACCTGCCGGAAGGTCCAGAAGCAGGACCCGCAAGCCGGCGTTCGCAAGGTGCGCGGCAATCTGGGCTCCCATCGTGCCCGCTCCCAGCACAGCCGCCGACAGGAATGGTTTTTCCGGCATCGTATTGAATGCTTCCGTGAAGGACTACGTCTGGTCGCTAAACACGCCAGCCCGCACCAGGAAGATCGAGCGCCCTTCTAAAATAGTAACGTTCACCGGCCTCTTCCACCGCGACCAATTCGTGAATTTGGCCGGCGGTGGCGACGCAACCGGTGGCTTCAAATCGGGACCCGGCGCCGCGAATTCCTCGCTATAGCCGCTTCAGCGTGACGTTTCCGACACCTGCGTGCATCTTCAGCTGGGGACCTCCCTCGTTGATCTTTCCGGAGAATGATTTCTTGAGCAGTTTGCCTGTCACCTCAATCGGGAATTCGCAGTCCGCCGATCCGAAGGAAGCCGTACCGACCACGTCAACATCCAGATCGTCAGCAAGCTCAACCGTGACATTTCCTGCACCAGTGCGAAGTTCGGAATCGTCCTGGGGTTGGTGCGTTATTTGAGCATAAACATTGCCCGCGCCTGATGTCACATCCAGCGCGCCCAGCTGGCCGCTCAGATCAATGTTTCCGGCTCCCGTCCGGATGGACGCGGACGAAATATCGCCGGAAATATCCAGATTGCCGGCGCCGCTGGCAATCTCCACCGTACCAGTGAGCTTCTCGATAACGACATTCCCCGCACCCGTCGCACCCGTGACGTTCCCGCTGAGCTTCGCGATGTTCACATTGCCGACGCCGTTTTCAAACTCCACGTTGAATTCCTCGGGAACTCGCACTTCGAGATGCACCCGCAGCCCCGAGCGTCTGCGCCACCTCATCCCCCTGCCCTCGCCTTCAAATCTTGAATGTACCGTGATGTCATTGCCGTCCTTGTTGAACGAGTATTCGTGGTGCTCAAGCAGATCCTCGAACGACTCACGGCCATCGCCCCGGGCCATGCGGCCAAGCGCAATGGTCACCACGTTCTCCCGAACCACTTCCACCTCAATATTGCCGTGGTCCAGATCAAAGTGCACCGTGCCGCCAGGGCGCACGTCAAATTCCTCCCGTACAACATTTCGCTGCTGGCCCGGGGCAACCTGCGCATAGAGCGGAAGTAGCACGCCTAGCAGCCACGGCGTAAGGTCACGGCTATTCTGTCGCATGGGTATACCTCTTTCGGTACGGGTGGCACTTCCCTTTATTTCGTTACGTGAAAGCGCTTGTCGGGTTGCAAATCCAAGGTATTCAAGCCGAATTGGCACCTGAGCCTGATACTGAGCAGGCGGAATCCGGGCCGGCCCCCTTGCGTTGAAGGGGGGCCTCAATGCAAAGTTCTGCCTCCATGCAAATCAAGCTGCGGCGCCTGGATGACGCCTTTCATTTCCTGGCCGCTAATGAAGCGGGCAACGAGGTACACCTGGACACGGGTCCCGAAGAAGGCGGCAGCGGCCAGGGAGCGGGTCCCATGCAGGCCGTCATAATGGCGCTGGGGGGCTGCAGCGGCATTGACATCGTGCTTATCCTAAAGAAGGGGCGCCAGCGGATCGACAGCTTCGATATCGATATCAGTTACGAGCGGGCAGCGGGCCCACCACCTGCCCTGTTTTCCCAAATCCACGTGCACTACAAACTGCAAGGCCGTTTGCAGCCCGAGAAAGTGCGGCGTGCCGTAGACCTCAGCATCAACAAGTACTGCTCCGTTGCCCGGATCCTGGAAAAGACGGCATCCATTGCGGCTTCCTATTCGGTAAACGGTACACGCTATGAGCTTGATGCCGCCCCGCTAGCGGCCCATCCCTAATCAATCGAACCCCACAGAACTCATGGTAATCCGTCAATCTGAAGCATCCTGGGAAGGCGATCTTCGCTCCGGGCACGGCAGCATCAAAACGGGCCGCAGCGGCCAGGAACAGGGTTTCTCCTTTGCCTCGCGCCTGGAAAGCGGGGAAGGAACAAGCCCGGAAGAGCTTGTGGCTGCGGCGCATGCAGGCTGTTACGCCATGGCCCTGTCAAACGAGCTCGCGAGCAGCGGGCACACGCCCGAGCGAGTGGACGCTTCTGCGGTCGTGCAATTCGGTCCTGACCCGGCTGGCGGGTTTCATATCCCCCGGATCGACCTGACGGTGCGCGCCAGGGTGCCGGGACTGGATGCGGAGACGTTTCAAGAATTTGCTGAAGGAGCAAGGGTCGGGTGCCCGATCTCCAAGCTCTATGCCGGAACGACCATCGGGCTCGACGCCGAGCTGACCGATTAGGCCGGGCAGTCCACGTCCTGTTTCAGGGCTCGGTACCAGGATGCGTTGCAGCGGCCGTCGCTAGCGGCGTATCCATACCTGCGCTGTCCGGGGCGCCAATGTCAGCCCCCCTTCCCCGGCGATTGCAGTACCCGGGAATGCGTTGTCGTACCCGTTCAGGTCAACGGCGAGACTTTGTTCCGCATCCGAGGCGTTGAAGGCGACGACGGCACGCCGGTCTCCTAGTGCCCGTGCATATGCCAGCACCCGGGCACTGTCGTCTACCACAAGGTAATCGAGTCTCCCGTCTGCAAACAGGCGCGCATGCTGCCGCCGCATCGCGATGAGTTGCCGGTAGACTTCCAGCAGCGCCGTGTCGGGGCTGACAACATCACGCCGCCGGGCCAGACCCATTGGGTGCGCCGACTCGTCTTCGTAAGCAAGGTCAGGCCAGACGAGCGGCTTGCGCGTATCCGGATCATCTGCGCCCCACATCCCCATTTCGTCCCCGTTCCAGATCTGGGGAGCACCCGGATACGTGAACTGCTGCACCAGAATCATGTGCTGGACGCTGCGCGTGCGAGCGTCCGGACGCTCGAGTTTGTATTCGGGATTCTGCCGCGGATTGACCCCGTACTTGTAGGGTACCGGATTGTATATGGAAGTGGAGATTCTGGGCGTGTCGTGGCTGGCCGCTAGATTCATCATGGCCTTCTGAAACTGCTCGGGTATGCCGCGGGAAACCGAGTCCAGGTGCGCCACATACTGCGAGGCGGCAAGATGCGGCGGCGCCTCGGCAAAAAAGCTTCTGGTCGGCATGTACCACCGGTAATTCATGACCGCGTCGAATACGTCACCTTGAAGCCACGCCGTCGGATCCTGCATGTGATCAGGCCAGGACTCCCACCACACTTCGCCCACAAGGTAGGCTTCCGGATTGATGCTGCGTACGAATCGCCGGTAGTCGCGCCAGAATCCGAGGGGAACCATCTCCGCCACATCCAGCCGGAATCCGTCAATGCCGTCCGACGGATCGCCGTCCCCGTCAGGGTCAAGCCACCGCCGGGTGACATTCAGGATGTGTACCTTGACTTCGGGGTGCATGTCACCTTCATGAGCGCCCCGCGTGGTGTCCCGTCCCACTTTTGCCAGCTCGGGCAGCTGCTTTACGCCGCTCCAGCCATGGTAGAAGAACTCATTGGTGTCGGCAGTAGCCGGATCGTCAAACGAAACGATGTCATACCAGTCGGCAAAACGTGAATCAGCCTGGTGCTCCACAAGGTCGAGCCACGCCCAAAACCTGATACCGGTATGATTCCAGGAGAAGTCCAGGATGATGCGCATGCCGCGCGCATGCAATTCGCGGACGAGCTCCAGGAAGAGGCTGTCCGCCGCCGTCCACTGCCACGTTTCGGGGTCCAGCGGATCCTCCGAGGCCATGATCGCCGCGTCGCCCTCCGGATCAGGGCCGAAGTTGCGATCAATGTGCCGGTAGTTGCGTGCATCAAACTTGTGCAGGGACGGCGCGTCGTTGACGGGATTGAGGTAAAGCGCCGTCACTCCCAGGTCCTCAAGGTAGTCCAGCTTATCCAATAGACCCTGAAGGTCACCACCGTAGCGGCGGGCCTGAGCGGCATAGTAGAATCCCCTACCCAGCTCCTCGGCCCAGGGCTCCTGCCTGTACCAGTCCTGTGTCCAGGGCGTCGGATGCCAGTCCACGGACGAGATGTCCGGCCGTGCCCCGACCATGTCCGCAGCCGTGGGATCGTTCGACGGGTCGCCGTTGCGAAACCGCTCCACGAAAACCTGATACCAGATGGCATCGTGTGACCATGCGGGAGCGCCGAGGTGTACGTTGCCGGTATCGCTCCGGGAGCACGACAGCAGTCCCAGCGCAAGAAGCGCAAGAAGTGCCGGGCCGCTAGCGCAAGTAGTCATCGGTCTTGTCCAGCCAGTCCTGCCGGGGCGGACAGAATATGTCCACATCCAGCGTGTCCTCCAGTGCTACGGCCTTGTGCGGCAGGTTGGAAGGGATAACCAGCACCTCACCTTCGTGCACCACGACCTCCTGCCCCCCCTCGTCTCCCAGCCAGAACCGCATCGAACCCTTGAGCACGTACGTCAACTGCTCGTTGTCATGCTGATGCCACGGCACCACGCAATCCTTCTCCAGGTATACGTGAGCGATCATCATGCGCTCTCCGGTGATCAGGCGCCTGCCCAGGAGCGGCTTGACGGACTCAATGGGCATGTCATCCCAACGGTACAGCGTAGCGAGTGAACGATCCGGCATTTTAATAGATTGTCTGTTCAGTGACGCTGCAAGATCCGAAAACTACGGGTGGCCTGCAGTAGAGCGCGACACTACCGATCGGAGGCAAGTCATGGACAAGTCTTGTTGTACACTCCTGGCGGCCGCCGGCATAGCGGCCGTCCTGACAGGCTGCTACGCCCCCGACGAGTCTGCTACGCTTGTACTGACGAACGGCCACGTCGTGACCGTTGACGGCCTGGTGCCCGAGGCCGAGGCACTTGCTGTGGCCGGCGACACCATCATGGCCGTCGGCAGCAGCCAGGAGATGGAGGCATACATCGGAGAAAACACGCGGGTCCTGGATCTTGGCGGCATGCTGGCCATCCCGGGCTTCATCGAGGGCCACGGCCACTACATGGGCATGGGCGAGGCTAGAATGATTCTTGACCTTACGACGGCCTCCAGCTGGCAGGACATCGTCGACATGGTGGAAGAAGCTGTCGGAGATGCCGAGCCCGGAAGCTGGATCACGGGCCGCGGCTGGCACCAGGAAAAGTGGGACCCGGTGCCGGAAGGCGTGGTGGACGGCGTACCGACACACCATGACCTGAGTGCCGTTTCGCCCGAGAACCCGGTCTATCTGAGGCATGCAAGCGGGCACGCGGGATTCGCCAACGAGGCAGCCATGCGCGCCGCGGGTGTCAGCCCCGAGACGCCCAATCCTCCGGGAGGAGAGATCATCCGCGACGCGCGCGGACAGCTGACCGGTCTCTTCCGCGAAACGGCGGCCGGAGTCATCGGCGCGGCCCTGGCGCGGGCCAGGGAGTCCATGACGCCCGAAGAGCTCGAAGCGGAAGCACGCGAGCAGGCCCGGCTTGCCGCCGAAGAGAATCTGGCCAACGGCATCACTTCCTTCCAGGATGCAGGCTCCAGCTTCGCCACCATCGATGTGCTGAAGCGCCTGGCAGACGAGGGCCAGCTGCCCGTGCGGCTCTACGTAATGATTCGCAGCGACAACGAGAGCCTGGCGGAAAAAATGGAGCAGTATCGCATGGTGGGCTATGCCAATAACACGCTCACCGTGAGATCCATCAAGTGGTCCATTGACGGAGCCCTCGGCTCGCACGGCGCGTGGCTGCTGGAGCCGTATGCCGACATGCCTTCCAGCGAAGGCCTCAATACCGTTGATCCTGCAGCCGTCGTTCGCACCACGGAGCTGGCACTCGAGCACGGCTTCCAGGTAAATGTGCATGCCATCGGTGACCGGGCAAATCGCGAGGTGCTCGACATCTTCGAAGGGGCCTATGCCGGCGCGCCGGCGCCGGAAAACCTGCGCTGGCGCATTGAGCATGCCCAGCACCTGCATCCCGACGACATTCCGCGCTTTGGCGAATTGGGTGTGATCGCATCCATGCAGGGCGTGCACTGCATTTCCGACGCGCCCTGGGTCATTCGGCGCCTTGGAGAAGCGAGGGCACGGCAGGGAGCATACGTCTGGCAGGATCTGTGGCAGACCGGTGCCGTGGTAACCAACGGCAGCGACGCCCCCGTGGAAGATGTCGATCCCATCGCCAGCTTCTACGCCACGGTCAGCCGCAAGCTGGCCGATGGCAGCGTCTTCTACGAAGGCCAGCGCCTCTCCCGGCAGCAGGCTCTGCAGTCCTACACGCTAAACAATGCCTACGCGGCCTTTGAGGAGGATATCAAGGGTTCCCTGACGGTCGGCAAGCTGGCCGACATCACCGTCCTGTCGAAGGATATCATGACGATAGAAGAGGACGAGATACCGACGGCCGAAGTGGTCTTCACCATCGTAGGCGGAAGGGTGCTCTACGAGCGAGATGCCTAGGCCTGCCGCCGCCGTGTGAGCAGCACCAGGAATCCCATGTAGAGCGCGATGAGAAAGGACCCCATCATCTCGCGCCCTTCCTCGTCAAAGAAGTACTGCTGCTCGGACACCACGCGCCAGGCATACACTAGACCCGTGACCAATGCGACGGCCCCAAAGGCCGCTGCCGCCGTGGCCGGTAGACGCCGAAAGTGATACAGCACTCCCGCGGTTGCCGCAAGAAGATAAAGGCCCCACCATATCACCATGTCCGGGTCGTTGTGCTGCCACGCGGCGCACAGGAGAAAGAATCCTGCGGCAGAAAGGTTGACCAGACCGAGAATCCTGCCTTTCATCGGCTGGAGGTCGCAGCGTCCGGACGCAGCCAGGGGGCACGGCCGCACGAAGAGAAGTATGCCCTGTACCCGGAATTCATGGCAGGAAGTACAAGCGGGCATTGCAGTACCCGGGCACAGGGGGCGCGTTCCGCACCAGGTCAGCGCTGCCATGGCGGCGGCGCGCAGAGCCTGCCAGCACGCGCCGCCTCGCAAGGGCGAAGCTGCTGCCACCTGCGTGTGGCGGGGCGGGGGTCCCTTTACTCGACTGATGCCACGGCGTCTCTTATGGAGCTGGCCAGCGCCTGGCGGCGCTCCACCAAGTGGGCCACAAGGCTCGTCTTGCGGCCACGCAGCCAGATGTACCGAACGGCCCTGCGGACACTTCGCGCCTCCTCCGCCCACCGCATCGCGACAAAGGCGCAAGGCGGTGCCAGCGCAGCGAGCGCGATCCCCCACAGCGGCGCAGCGAATGCGCCAACGGCTATCGCCAGAGCCATCCACTCGCCGATCATCAGGGCGGTGCCGCCGAGCAGCTTGATCATGCCCGCCTGGGTGCGGTTGTCCGGCCATGCCGTGCGTGCCAGCGTTCCGGACAGCCGATAAGGGATAACCGACAGCAGGAATCCGGCCAGCGCCGGGATGGCAAAAGCGGCGAGAACCAGTACCCTGAACGCCTGCGGCCACCAGCGCAGCCTCGGGGCCTCCAACTGCCAGGGATTGGCAACGCCGACGCTGCGCAACAAGCCGGCAAAGCTCCACGCCTCGCCTGCGATATGTTCCAGCAGATCCGGGTCTCGCTTCTGGAGCGCACGATAGGCATCAAGCAGTCGAGAAGCCCACTCATGCTGGGCCGCCAGATCAGGCTCCACGTCCTCCGGCGCCGTCCAGGCCGCGACGACCGGAATTGCCTTGACCAGCTGGCTGTTTTCGGCCTCGAGCACCACCCGGCGAAGTCCTTCCTCAATCCGACCGGTCACCGCATGCACAGCCGAGTGCGCATCCGTTTCATACTGATGGGCGTAATCGGTCACAACAAAGGGTTTTCCTACCGCGACGAGCACGGCGGTCCTGAACCGTGTGTTGTTCTCGTACCACAGTCCAACCGGGACGACGCGGATCGGGCGATCCCAGCCGCTTTCTTTCGCGGCCCGCAAGGCCATGCGCGCCGCGCCCGTCCTCATGGGCAAAAGACGGGGTTCCGAGTGCGTCAAGCCCTCGGGAAACAGTGCCATGGCGCCCCCTGAGCGGAGAACTGCTCTGCACCGTGCAAAGGTGGCTTCGTTGCGTTGTCCCATGTCCTCCGCGTCAGCGGCGCCGCCGCGCAGGCCTACATCCGCCTTTCGAAAGATCGGCACAGCACCAAACGTCGAGGCAATCCTTCCCACGACCGGATTGGCAAAGAGGGTGCTCTTGGACCAGAACATCACGGGCCGGCGGACAATCGCCATCAGCACGACCGGATCAAGGATCCCGTTTGGATGATTCAGCACGAATATGGCCGGGCCGTGCTTAAGAAGGTGTTCCTGCCCGCGCACTTCTATCCGCGAATAGAAGAGGCGGACAAGCCGCGTCGCACAGAAATGCAGCAGTCCTTGCACCATTCCCGCTAGTGGTACGGCAGCGCGCCCAAGATATCCGCGTGGATCTTTCCGTTGGTTGCAACCACGCCCCTGTTGCCGAAAAGGCGGGCGCCGACGGAGAAATCCAGAGGGTGGCCTGACACGTCCGTTACCGCGCCTCCGGCCTCGGTCAGAATGAGTGAGCCGGCGGCGTGGTCCCAAATCTTTTCTACATAGCCGGAGCGCGACGGCAGACGAAGGTAGACGTCCGCGTCGCCGCGGGCCACCACCGCGTACTTGGCCTGGCTGTCCATGCGCACGGGTGGCAGCGAAATACCCAGCTTCTTTGCCACCCGCGAAGAAATATCAAACGAGGTATGGGCCGCCTCGAACGATTCGCAAAAGCGGGCTTGCGCTACGTTCCTCGTGCGGCTTACGCGAATCGTCCGGCGAATAGTGCTGCCTCGCAGCGCCACCCTAAGCGCCCCGCCGCCTTCGTGGGCCGCATAAATGCTGCCGCCTTCCGGGTCGGTCCGGTCCGGGCAGGCCAATGCGGCCGCCCGGACGCTCCCACCAACCACGAGTGCCAGCGCTACCGCGTAATTACGTCCGCCCAGGAATCCCTTGGTCCCGTCCACGGGGTCAAGGGTCCAGAAGCGTTCAGCATACGCGCGGGTCGAGCCGTAATCGATCCACGCGAGCACATCTTGGACGGAAGACTCCGGATATACCTCCAAGACCAGCCTTACCACCTCGTGGAACAGCACGGATCGCGGAGCAGCACGCAGCTCAGAGGCATCCTCCTCCGCCACCACGGGATCGTCCGGGTAGCCGTCCGCAAGCATCCTGCAGATCACCGCCTGGCTGCCGAAATCCGCCACGGTTACCGGGCTGCGGTCGCCCTTCTGCGCGCTTCCGCTGCCCGGCTGCACACGCTGGCACAGCTTTGCCGCTTCGCGAACGGCTTCGATGGCGGCTTCCATCTCCCGGCTGTACGTGGCGTTAGCTTGTTGGGCTGATTTTCCCATGAGCATTAACCGAGGGAATGAAAGGCGGGAATGTCCTGCAGGAATGTATACGTTCGCGAGCGAAAATCCACACGGCAGCTGTAATGCTCCAGGCCATTGGTTACCAGGAGGTAGCGGGCCCGAACCACCAGATTGTACCTGCCAATCTGGTCGAACGCGGTCTGGGCAACAGGCACATCCGGCGCCTTGCATTCCGCCATGAGCACGACCTCGGCCCGGCGATTGTGTATCACGACATCGGCCCGGCGTCGAAGCCCTTCGTACTCGAATCCCATCTCCACGGCAACCAGGGACGGCGGCACACGTTTTTCCGAGACCAGGTACCTGACCAGGTGCTGGCGCACCCACTCCTCGGGTGTAAGCCGCACAAACTTCTGCCGTACCGTATCCAGAATCATGGCCTTCCCCTCCGCATGCCTGATCACAAAGTCGAACGAAGGAAAATCAAGGGGCTGCATGGCTCCGCTGCCTCGCCGTAGCACGGATTGTCGGTCTGGATCACCGCCTTATGGCTGGAGTATACGGCGCATTCGGGGTGTAGCGCAGCCCGGTAGCGCGCTTCGTTCGGGACGAAGAGGTCGTGGGTTCAAATCCCGCCACCCCGACACGGTCAGCAGCAAAGCGAGCCTGATTCGGCATTCGGGTTTGGTACGGCGCGCTCCCGAGATTTCGCGCGACGATCAGTCTTTTCAGGCGGTATGCTCCCGGGTGTCTGGCCGCTTGAGGCGTGGTCGCGCATTCGAATTCCGAGAATCCCGGGCCGTCGCTATGGGCACCGGGTCCGGATGCGGATCCGGGGCCTTCCGATCGAACCAAAGCACTGCCCTGCAGCCCCATGCGCGCTCACTTTGTTCATAGCGTCCTGAGCAAGATGCTGCACGCATCCATGCTGCGAAGGGACGAATCGGTCCTTGCCGTGTGCGCGGGACCTGCAGAACGGGATGTGTTCCAGGGCCTTGGCTTTACGGACGTAACACTTACCAATCTGGATACCCGGATGACGGCGGCCGAAGTCGCGCCGTTTTCGTGGGGCATCGAAGATGCGCAGCGCCTGTCATTTGGCGACCAGACCTTTGATATCGTCTTCGTCGCAGACGGTCTTCACCACTGCGGCTCTCCGCACGCGGGGCTGCTCGAAATGTATCGCGTGGCAAGGCGTGGCATCGTAGTCATCGAGTCCCGGGACAGCCTGATCATGCGACTGGCCAACCGGCTCGGCCTCTCCCCTGAATACGAACTCGAGGCGGTTTTCGACCACGACGGCAGCGCCGGCGGTCTGAACAATTCCGCCATTCCGAACTTCGTTTACCGCTGGACCGAGCGAGAATTCTGCAAGGTAGTAAGTAGCTACAACCCGCGCGGAAAGCACGTCTTCCGCTTCCATTATGGCCTCAACCTTCCCAGGGAGACAGCCGAGTTTCGGAAAAACCCGGCGAAATCCATCACAATCTCCCTCGTCGCGCCTCTGGTCGGTCTGATCACCCGGGTGCTACCCAGACAGTGCAACTCCTTCGCGATGGTGGCGCTCAAGCCAGAGCTGCCCAGCGGTCTCTGGCCGTGGCTCCGACTGCGAGACGGTGAAGCTGCCCTCGACATGGACTATGCAAGACGGCACCTGAAGCGGCCTGGCAGCCTGTCCTAGGATGAACGACTATGGGCCTCCAGCTTGAGCGCGCGGGCATTCAGCGCAAGTAGCTGCTTACCCGGCGGATCCGCCGACCCGCCATAGGCGACGATCCCGTCCCGGTGCCCGCCCATGGCAAAGACCCCGGAAGCGTGCTTTCCCATATCGGTCGCGAGGCGGCGGACTTCGCGGGCCATCGCCGGCGAGCCATACGGTACATCCGCGCCCGTTACCGCCAAACCCAGAGCCGACGCCATGCGCCAGAGCGCGGGTGCGTGCACGTGCATGACCACCCGAATGTGCGCATCATGGGAATAGAGGGCCGCATGCGTCAGGCTCTCGGATGACGGACGCACCGGTCCCTCCGCCACCAACAGGTTCCGGGCCGGATGCGCTTCCACCACCAGCGCGTAATGCTCAGGTCCCAAGTCGGCAACGCCGCCGGTCTGCGACCCGGTAATGACGAATCTGCGCTGGTGCGGCAAGGCATTCCAGGGACCGACCCGCTGGCTTATGTTACCAAAGCCGAAGCCGCCGTAGCGCTGCGGATCGCATCCTATAAGCTGCGCATCATGCAGCCGCTTGCGCCACCGGTTTACGCTCCCGATGACAGACTCCGGAGGCGGAGACCGCCGGACAAACTGCAGCCTGAACTTAATGATGCCCTCCTCCTGTGCCATGTGCCCTGCTACGGGGTATTGCAGGCGTGAACTCCGGCCCTGGCCCTCTACACCCGAGCGCCGCCTGCCAATTGCACTGTGGATTTCGTCTTACGCGCCTGCGCCGGCCACGACCCGATACCAACTAGCGCAAAAAGGCTTCCGTCAGTCCCCCGTCGACGTTGAGAATCTGCCCCGTCGTCTTCGCGAGGCGCCTTCCCACCAGCAAGAAAATGGCTTCCGCCTGGTCAGCAGGTGAGATGGCCTGCTTGAGGAGGGTCCTTTCCGCGTAGAAGTCCGCAAGACGCTGCTGCAGCGTCGCGAGGTCCTCTGCTTCCTCGTACGGCAGTGCGTACCTGGCCAGCGAAGCCCGGACACGCTCCAGCGAAAACATGCCGCTGCCCTCAATCATGGTAGCCGGTGCCAGGCCGTTTACGCGGACGTGCGGCGCCAGCGCCATTGCCAGCTCGCGAACGAGGTGGTTGGCGGCAGCCTTGCTCGCATCATAGGCGAGACTGCCCTTCTTGGGGACCGTGGCGTTGACGCTGGTCGTGACGACGAGACTGCCGGGAAGAGCCTGCTCCTGCCAGATGCGCCGCGCTTCGTCCGCGACCAGATAGGGTCCTGTCGCATTCACCGCAAAGGAGTCGGCCCACGCCCTGTCGGGAACTTCGCCGCTGGGATCCGGGCTGACGTAAAGCCCCGACGTGATGACCAGATGGTCCAGTCCACCGTAGGCGAGCAGCAATTTGCGCAACGCCTCCCTGATGGAGTCCCGGTCCGTTACATCACAGGCCAGTCCTATGACCGCGCCGCTTCCCGAAATACCTGATCCTGCTACGCCAATGCCCATCCCGATCGCGCGAAGATTCTCTTCCGCGACCTCCCGCGCAGCGTCTTCCCGCAGGTCCATGGCTGCCACAGTCGCGCCTTCCGCCACAAGCCGGCCCACCGCAGCACGGCCGATGCCGCTGCCCGCACCGACCACCGCCACAATCTGGCGCGACAGCTCCATTTCCGGGGGCATGCGCTGCAGCTTTGCCTCTTCCAGGCTCCAATACTCGATGTCAAAGGCTTCCTGGCGGTCAAGTGCCGTGTACTTCGACACGGCTTCGGCTCCGCGCATGACGGCAACCGCCGCCTTGTAGAATTCTGCCGTTACCCGGCTTTCGCTCTTGGTCTTGCCCCAGGTGATCATGCCCACTCCGGGCACCAGCACTACCGTAGGATCCGCTACGCGCATGGCAGGCGAATCCACCCGGCAATGTGCGCTGTAGTAGGCCGCGTAGTCGTCGCGGTAGCGGGCAATTCCTGCGTCCAGTTTCTTCCTGAGCGCCCGGACATCCTCCTTGCCGGGCTGCCAGTCTACGTACAGCGGCTTGATCTTCGTTCGCAGGAAATGATCCGGGCAGGAGGTCCCAAGCTCCGCCAGACGCTCCGCGTCCACGGAGTTCGCAAAGCGCAGGATCTCCTCGTCGTCCTCAAAGGTACCGATGAAGCGGCGAGTCGTGCTGACGCTCCCTCGAAGCCATGGCAGAATTGCGGCAAGCACGTCAGCCCTGTCCCCTTCGGATAGCGCCGTGCAGCGTGCTCCACCGAAGTCGTACGCGCCTGCGCCTGCGCTCTCCAGATATTGCGCCGCCCGCTCGATGAGCGCCAGGCTGAGCAGGTAGCATTCCCTGTCATCATCAGCCCAGTTGATGAGGCCGTGCCCGCCCAGCATCACTCCCTGTGCCTCCGGATATTCCCTGCAGACATTCTGCAGCTTCAGTCCGAGCTCGAAACCGGGCCTCTGCCAGTCTACCCATATCACGCTATCACCATAAATCTCCCTCGTGAGGGCCTCGCCGTGCGCGGCAGTGGCAAGCGCGATACAGGCCGTGGGGTGGGTATGGTCAACGTGCCGGTAGGGCACGAACGCATGAAGAGGCGTATCTATGGAGGGCGCGCGCGGATTCAGGTTGAAGGTGCACTGGCGGAAGAAGCCCACCATCCGGTCCTCGGCTTCGGTCTTGGGGCCCCGCTCCGGCATGCCCGCATAGACCTGCTGCAATGCCATCAGCCTGTCCAGATAAAGCGAGGCAAAATTTGCCTTCACCGACGTGCGCAAGTCGCCTCCCGAGCCCTTGACCCAGAGCACGGTTGTCGCTTCCCCGGTCAGTGGATCCGCTTCGACAAGCTTGGAGGAAGTATTGCCGCCGCCGGTATTTACAATTCGCCAGTCTGCGCCCAGGAGATTGGACCGATATACGAGCCGCTCCACAGCGTCCAGCTCCCGGGCCTTTTCCGTGTCCCAGAGATCCTGCACGTGCCTGAACTCTTGCATGATTGATTCCGTCGTGTTAAGTGATTGACAACGGGGTACTGGAGAATGGGCCGTGCAGGCGCACCTGTCCCCGGGATTGGGCCTACGCGGACACCGTCACGGGTTGCGCTTCCCTGTAGCCCTTGAGGCCGTAGTGCAGAATGACCAGGAAACACACCAGGGGTACAAGGTACGCCATATGAATCCCGAACAAGTCGGATATCTGCCCCTGAATGGCCGTCAGCACAGCTCCTCCCAGAATGGCCATGATGAGGCCGGAAGCCCCGATCTTTGTGTCTTCGCCCAGGCCCTTGATGGCAAGCCCGTAGATGGTCGGGAACATGAGCGACATGCATCCCGAAATGCCCACGAGCGCAAACGCGCCCACATATCCTCCCGCCATTACGACTACGCAGGTAAGGCCGGACGCCATCGCCGCCATGGCCCACAACAACACGTGTGGACCGATGTATTTCATAAGACCCGTGCAGGCAAACCGAGCGGTTGAAAACAGCACGATGGAGGCGAGGTAATAGCTCGCCGCCGCCTCCTCATTCAGTTCCAGGTTCGACATGATGTAGCGAATCGTGAACGACCAAACGCCGATTTGCGCTCCCACGTAAAAGAACTGGGCCACGACCCCTTTCGTGTAGTGCTTCTGCCTGAGCAGGCGCCGGATGGTAGAGCCGATTCGCAGGGACTTGTCGCTTTCGCTGCCCTGGGGGAACCGGGTAACCGCGAATAGGACCCAAATCACGCCGATAACCAGCGCGACCACCACGTAGGGCCCCATGACGGCGGCCAGCTCACCCTGCTGCACCTGGCGGAGCTGATCAGCCGCCATCTGCGCCCGTTCCGCTTCCGTAGCCTGGTGCAGGCCCGAAAGGATGAAAAACTTGCCGATCAACACACCGGTGATGGAGCCGAGCGGATTGAATGACTGGGCCAGGTTGAGCCTGCGCGTTGCCGTCTCCTCGGGCCCCATGACGATGGCATACGGATTCGCGCTCGTCTCCAGAATGGACAACCCGCCTGCCAGGATGAAGAGCGCCACAAGGAAGTGGCCGTAGACCATGGTCTGACTGGCAGGATAGAACAGCAGCGCGCCTGCGGCAAAAAGCCCCAGCCCCAACAGCACACCGGCCTTGTAGGTGAACTTCCGGATGAATATTGCCGCCGGCAGAGCAAGGCAGAAATACGAACCGTAGAAGGCGACCTGGATCCAGGCAGTCTGGAAATCCGACATGCTCATGATCCGCTTGAAGGTCGCCAGGAGCACGTCCGTCATGTTGTTCGCCACGCCCCAGAGAGCGAACAGACTCGTCAGCAGTATGAACGGAAACAGGTACTGGCGCGGCACTATGGGTATGCCGCGACGCGGTGTCGTGCTAGCTTCCTGGCTCATGGTACGGGTATGGACTTGAGGATGGACATCGCCTGTCGTGCACGGATCTGTACGGGCAGTATGCAGGGGTTTTCTCGGAAGAGGCGGTATTGTCGTGAGAATCGCACATCAAGGGGCGCTTGCACCGGCGCCGTGCCTGGCCAACATGCGCTGGCGATAGTGCTCATCGCTTCGGCCGGAAATGCGCTGCACATGATCCGCTTCCATGAAGATGGGCCCTCCGAGCCCGGCGGCGCCTACAAATATGCGAGCCGCCTTTTCGGCCATGGCCAAAGCCGCAGACACTTCTCCCGGATGTGAACCGACGGCAATAATGCCGTGGTTCTCCAGAAGAATGGTCTTGGGAATCATGCCGGTTTCGGTTCTGAAGGCTTCGACATCATCGCGTATCCGCCGGGCCAATTCCAACCCCGGATCCACATAGGGGACCAGTACGGAGGCCGGGCCGCAGTACACGACCTGATCGGGGATTACGCGCTCCTCGGCAAACTGCCGCTTCCACGGCGAGCAAAGAATCTGGTTTACGCAAATGGCGTGGACATGGCCCACGCACGCCACACCGGGAAGCCTCAGAAGCCACGCGTGGAAGAGCGTCTCTACCGATGGCTTGAGTGCGTGCTGATCGGTGCGGGAATCGAGCAGCAAGGCTTCGATCCCGGAGTCCGACATTCCATTCTCCGATTCGACGGCGGCCAGTACCGGCTCGCTGTCCACCTTAACCAGCTCGTTCGGTCGCAGCGTGCCCAGTCGCGTCCCGCTGGCTTTCACCAGGAAAAATCGCGCATCAATGCGGCCCGAAACATTGCCCTCGCCCAGGATGGACATGTGCCGTCCATCACCGAGTTCGTGGGCCAGCGAAACCAGATTGCTCCGGATGTCGGCCGAGCGCGCCATGCAGACTGCAGATTATGGATGGCTGGACATGAGCACCAGACCGAGGCGGACCATCAGCCGGTCTCTTGTTCGAGGCCGCTCTCTGTCCCGCAGACAAAGGTCTCTATGCCCAGGCTCTCGAACGTGGCAACCTTGGTCGCCAGCGCCTTGCGTGCTGCTGCCGCATCCGGCGCGTACGCTACCTGTATGTGATTGGCCTTGTGGCGCGCCATCATCTGGTCTCGCGAAACACCGCAAGTCACTGCGTGCATGATCGGCCACTGAGGCGTGGTGAGCTGCCACCTGCGCTCTGTTTCCTCCCGCGGCAATTCCACCGCCCGGGCCATGCCCACGTCTGCCTTGAGACACCCGTCTTCTACAAAAATGCGGCTCCAGACCACGTCGCCCGGCTTGCTGATGCCCTTAACGGTGCCACCGCCCAGGCGAAAGTACATATACGGCTGCCGCTCGCTGCTTGCGCCGGCGTATTCACCGTCAAAATGCGCAGGCGGCACAGCACCTGAAATCTCGAAGACCCATACAAATTGCCCGTTAAACGCCTCACCCCAGCGAAGGTCATGCAGCGTCGTCTCCGGAGCATAGCCCAGTTCGCGCCAGATGCGGTTGGTCACAAGCGCATCCAGGCCTGCACACTCATCCACTTCGTTGAAGTGCGGAAGGGGCTCTCCCGCATACAGCTCCCGCGAGCCGTCCCGAGACAGGACGGGCGGCCGGTTCGTATTGTTCAGCAGGCCTTCCGCCAGATCTGATGCCGGAAGCAGGTCCTTGAGTCCCTGCTGATACTGGATGCCGATGGCGTCGCAGCCGAAGTCGTCCGCGATTCGAAGCGCGGCTATGTACATCTTGCACTGCAGAAGTACCTGGCGCTCGGTGAGATCCTCCGCTTCATTGGAGCCGAACTGAAACGTCATACCGCGGGCGGTGAGCCAGCCGAGGCAGGCCGCCGCCTCGGCATCCGGCACCTGCATAGCCTCGTAGTAGAGCGCGCTTTGGCTCAGGCGCTCCTTGAATACTCCCGTGCGGTTAAGCAGATGGTCCGGGATGATGGCATTGAACATGCCCATACATCCCTCGTCGAAGACGCCCATGATGGCCTTGTCGCGCCTTAGGGCCGCGGCAAGCCTGGCACCGAGCTGCTCGGCCTCGGACGGCAACCGGAGTCCGGCTGCCGCACGTGCATGACCTACGTCGTGCGCAACCGTCCCGGTTTCCAGCCACGAGCGAAGACCTCTCTTGAAAAAGTCGTCCGAGAAGTCCTCGCTCCATAACGAGCTGTAGGATACGCCAGCAGTCGTCATGGAGCCGTTAAGATTGAGCATTCCAACGAGACCCGGCCATGTTCCGCTCCAGTTTGCGACCGTGAGGATGGGGCCTCGGTGTGTGGCGAGCCCAAGGAGTACATGGTGCGAATACTGCCAGGCAGCGCAAACCACGACGAGCGGACTGTCAGTGTCAATGCTCCGAAACACGTCGCGACCATAGGTCTGGCTGTCTATGAACCCGTGTCCCGCGTCAGAATGGACCGCATGTCCTCGCTCCGCGCTGTACCCTTCCGCCTCTATGGCTCGCCGGACGGCACGCTCCACATTCGCCTGCTCAGGCCAGCACTTGCGGTTCGCGGACAGCCGCAAGTCGCCGCTTGCTATCAGGGTAACGGTCCTGGACATCTCGAATTAGCGTCTGGCCCTTTGCATGCGCGACTCCTCCGGCGGGAATGTAACGCACACATTGGAAACGCAAAAGGATGTTAAGCTTAACATGTACCTTGCAACATACTCTATTGGCCTGTTCCTGTCAAGCGTGTCCGCCAGCCCTCAGGCCAGATTCTGGCCCAACATTTCGTTCAACCCCGGATGTGGGCAACTGCGGCCTGTCTTGCGAACAATTTAATGCCGCGTGCCCTATAATTTTGCAGAATCCGGGACGATACCGAGCTGAACGAAAACTGCCTCCTGTCAGACGGCCGCCCAAGCCATGAGCACTATTCTTGACGTTGCCAGGGAGGCAGGCGTGAGCGCGATGACGGTATCGCGCTATTTCAACCAGCCGGAAATGCTTGCTCCGGCCACGACCGAGCGCGTGAAGGCTGCAATACAGCGATTGCAGTACGTGCCAAACGCAGCCGCGCGAAGCCTGATCAGCGGCCGCTCCAAGACGGTTGCCCTGATACTGGCGGACGTTGCCAATCCATTCTACACCACGATTGCGCGCGGAGTAGAAGATGTGGCCCAGGAGCACGACTACACGCTCATTCTCGGAAATACCGACGAATCGCGAGAAAAGGAGCGGCGCTACATCGACATCATCATTTCCAGACGCGTAGACGGCGTCATCATCTCCTCCTCCCCGGGCAATGACCATCACTTCGGACTGCTGTTTCAGAAAGGCATTCCGGTCGTCCTGATTGACCGAATAGTCAGAGACATCGAAGCTGATGCCGTACGCGGGGACACATATACCGGCGGCCAGAAGCTTACAGACCATCTCATTGAACAGGGATTCAAGGATATTGCGCTCATTGGCGGATGGACGGGCGTCTCGTCCCTGGAAGAGCGAATGGCGGGCTATCGCCTGGCCATGGAGACGGCGGGACTTGTCCCCAAGGTGTATCCCGGTCGGACGGACCGGGAAAGCGGCGAGGAGATCACCCGACAGCTCCATGCATCCGGAAGCATGCCTGAGGCTGTCATCGCCGCCAACAACTATGTGGCAGTGGGCGCGCTGGTTGCCCTCCGGAAGCTTGGACTGCGTGTTCCGGAAGACGTGGCGTTGGCCACCTTTGACGACATCGAAAGCGCCGCACTGATATACCCGTTCCTTACAGTCGTCGCGCAACCGGCTTACGAGATGGGCGTCATGGCGATGCAGCTGCTTCTTGATCGCATGCACGGCTACTCGGGGCCTCCCCGGAGTCGCCTCCTACCCACAGAAATGATTATTCGCAGTTCATCGCTCGCCCGGGCGGTGACACTGCACTGAGAACCGGCGCTCGCGCGAACGGCAGATTCCGCAAGCTTTCGCGGACCTAACTGCCGGCAGCTTCGACCACAAAAGTCGTGGCCTCGCCCTGCGGGAACACCATACCTCCTTCGAATTCCCGCTGCCCGAACCCGTTCAGGTCAAAACCGTCCAGCGTCAGGCTCCCGTTCAGAGGCTCTAGCGTCACCGTCCTCCGCCGGCCGCCGCCGGAAATCCCCACGATTCCATACTCCCTGCCATTGGACCAGAAGTACTCGCCAGAGTGTGGATTGAAGCCCATGCGCGCATCTACTGCGGAGTATTGGAACCCCGTGTATGCCAAAATGCCTGCCCACGCCGCCATGGCTCTGGAATACCGGTGACCGTATTCTCCCTCATTGAACGGGTTTCTCTTGTGTCCGTCATAGCGGTCCCGAATAGCTCTGAATACCTTCAGTCCTGAATCTACCTCGCCCTCGTAGATAAGGTGCGCGGCCGTGCTGTACTCAAACCCCGTCATGATCTCCGTGTAGTACGGAAACGGGAAATCCAGCAACTCGCCCCTCGGGTAGCTCGCCATGAGCAATCCGGCCTCGCTGCCCAGCCCGAAGCTTCGGAAGGTATTGAAGTGCTCGTTGAAGTCCTCGATGTAATTGTATTTCATGATGCTGCGGAGCGTCGTCTTAACGTGCTCCGGATCAAGCAGATACCCGAGCCCTGCGGTATGGGCCAGGTACTGGCCGACCAGTTGGTCCACCAGACACCCCTTGCCCAGCTGCGCCACCTTGCTGGTTCCCTCCGGGATATGGTGCTCGTAGTATTCCCCGTTGAAGATATTGTCGTCTATCCAGGCGCGGCCCCGCTCGAACAGGTCTCTCGTTTCGTCCGCGAAGGCATCGTCTCCCAGGTGCCTTGCCATTTCCTCGGAGGCACGCAGCGCGCCTAGGTACCAGCCAGCCATCTGGGGATTGGGGCCCAGATAATTGATGTCCATGGTGTTGTGCTGGCTGCCCTCCATCACGCCGTCCTTGTCCTGGTCCCAAACGCCTGTCCATGCGAAGCTCATGGCCTTGCGAATATTGGGCCAGAGATTTTCGAGCATTTCGTCATCGCCCGAAAGCTGCCAGTCACGGTACATCTTGATAAGCGTGCCCATCTGGCCGTCCGCCGCCCGGTTCTGGAAGCTTCTTGCACGGCTATCGATCGGGAGCCCGACGCGATAGCTCATGCCACCGTCGTCATTTACCGAGTGACGGAATTCCACTTCCCGAAACTTGAGTGCCAGATCGCCAAACAGGAAGGGAGTAGTCGACTCGTAATTCCACACGTGGAAGCACGTGCCAAAGCCCCATCCGGAGCTTTTGGAAGCACCAATCGTGGTTCCCTGGATGCTGCCGGTTCCCTCGAATCCGAATGGAAGCCCATCGGCCGTTCGGAAGACCGTTTGGCTGCGCAGGTTGTTTAGATTGAACAGACCCGCCTCTTTCAAGACGTCTGGCGCATCGCTCTCGACTAGCGCGCGAACAAACTGCACCGTCTCGGCTTCCAGCTCTTCCAGTTGGGCCCCCATCTGCTCGGCCACGGCCCAGGCATCGTCGTAGAGCGTCGTGTAGTAGTTACCGACAATTTCGGTCCCCCCGTATGCTCCCGCATGGTGGACGCCGTGATCCCAGGCGCGGCGATTCGGGAAATGCCAGGTCAGAAGAAACGTGACCTCTCTGGTCTGGCCGGGCTCAAGGTCAACCTTAACGGCCAGGGTCGCAGGCGGAGTCTGAATGGCGCGCGCCGTGTCCGGATGGTCGGTCAACTCACCGTCTGCGATGAAGTCATCCCAGAATTCACGGAAGGTCCAATTCCAGCCCAGCGGCGCCCAGGATGTTCTGTGCGAGACCATACCCGGGCTATTGGTTGCCAGGGCCATGGTGCCCCAATTCACATCGAGTGAATCGACGCCTTCTGACGTCATGAATATGCCCGCAAGGCCACCCGCGACTCTATACTCATTAACGTTGTTGTTCGGTGCGCCCGTCCATCCATCCGCCCCGATATAATTTGGCACCATGCCCACAACTGCCGCCTCCAGTGCCTCGGCGGATTGGTTGGTAAGGACGTACCGCAGTACGGCGACCGGGATGCCGCTCTTGTCGGCGTCGCCTACGATGAGCGGGTTAAACGCTTCGAGCCGCACGTCCACGGGTACGTCGGAGTGCTCGAACTGCACCTGGGCCAGCGGATAGGCTGCCGCAAACTTTGTGCTCTGAAAGCGCGGAAAACCTGAATTGACCGCATCGGCGCCCCAGTCCCCGCTGTGCTCCCGCGCAGGCACCGGGCCTTCCAGTACACGGACCTCGCCCGACGTGTCGCTTTGGCTGTAGTAAAGGGCAAAGAAAGGGCCGTTGGCAATGGTCGGTAGCACAAGCTTGAACGCGGGCAGATAGCCAAGTGCCCCCCTGTTCATCAATTCCCAGTCGCGAAGATCCCCCCGGCCGCCAACCGAAACCGTGCCTGTGCCAATGCCTCCGAGTGGCATCGCGACTTCGTCCAGATACTGCCCCGAATACGTCCGGAGGACCGGCCAATCGGCATTCCACTTGGGTGACGTTGTTGGCTGGACGCACGACGATACTGCCAGAAGCAAGGCCCCGGCCAGAAGCTGTTGGAACCGCGAGTTCATCATCTGCAGGGCCGTGCGGTTTTTGACAGTCTGGTCCCGAGTGTGCGTGCGGCCAGCCCCGGCGTGACACAAACCCGGGCAAGGGAGACGCTCGCGACCAACAGTTTATCTAGTGTCCGGGATTCTGCGTTACAACGCCTCCGGAGATATCGATTTCCAACTGCGGAATAGGATACACTAGGCGTTCCGGCGTCAGAGAGAAGCTGGTCGGGCCGCCATAATTGGAAATCCTCTGGAAGGTGCTTTGCTGCGCGTTCAATTGCGCGTTCATGATGGCGATCGTCTGCGCCTCGGGCAGCCGCAGTAGATCAAACCACCGGTGTGCCTCAAAGGCAAATTCCAATCTGCGCTCCTTCATCAGCTTCTCCATGAACGTGCCTGCCGTGCTCGCTTCGATATCCGGGAGCCCGGCTCGCCTTCGAACCTGGTTGATGAGGGAATACGATTCAGCCCCCTCTCCCACGGCCTCCGCCAGTGACAACAGCACATCGGCATACCGCAGCAAGACGAGATTCACGTCAGCGCCGTCCGACTCCGCACTCGTATCGATGAACTTGGTGATGTATCCGCCTGGTTCGCGGCCCGGGATGGTACCGAACGTATACGGAATTCTAAGATCGTTCGGGTCGTCGAAGGCATTGATCAAGTCCTGCGTGGCAAACGGAAAAAGGATCGCCCGTGTGGAGCCTCCGGCTACGATACCCAGGTCGTTGGCAACGCTCTGCGGAATAAAATGCTGCCGGAAGAGTCCGGTCTGATTCGCGGGGTTAAAGCTGACCTCGAAGATGGACTCTGCCGTATTGTTGTTGCCGGGGCCGTGTATCATACCATAGTCGCTGAGCAGAGAGTATTCGCCGAGCACCGGGCGCAGGGCGGAAACCGCCGCTCCCGCATTGTCGCGCTGCAATTCCACCTTCCCGAGCAATGTCAGGGCAGCAAAGCGGGTGGCCCTGCCTACTTCGTTGCCGGCACTGCCGTCGTAGGTTCCGGGAAGCGCCGCCGCGGCTTCCGTGAGATCCTGCACGATCTGATCGTAGACCTGGGCCGCCGTGGAACGCTCCACTACAGTTTGCTCAAAATCATCGGTTGGCGTGATTCTAAGCGGTACGCCTCCCCAGAGATTGACCATGTGGTAGTAGGTAAACGCTCGAACGAATTTGGCTTCGCCTACGATGCGCCCGATAAGGCCCGCGTTTCCCTCGGCCTCCGGGCCTCGAACGATTACCGTGTTGGCCAGATTAATGCAGTTGTACATGGAGGCCCAAGTGATATCCAGCAGCAGGTTTCCGGGCACCTCCGCAAATATGTCCGTTGCCACACGCTCGGCCTGGTCCGTGTGGTCCAGGCCGGCATTGTCGGACCGTCCCTCCATAATGTTATAGATGGTCCCGCTCCCGTAAATTGATCTTTGCGCGCCGTACACGCCGGTCATCCCGATCAGGAGCTCCTGATCGGTAGAAAAGAACGATGGAGCATCGATCCTGTCGACCGGCTCCACGTCCAGGAAGCTGTCACACGATGGCCCGGCCAAGAGAGCCAGGAGCGCAATAGCCAAGGCCCTCAGGCCGCGTACTGGAAAGTGTTGCCGATCATGCTGCAGTGAGGTTGGACCTCCATGCGCGGGCCCCGACGGCACTCTCGCGTTATTCCACGATTTCATGGTCGCCTGGTTATAAGGGTTAATACGTTAAGTGGATGCCGGCCGTCCACACTCGCGGCAGTGGCAAGTGAGGAGGACTCGTCAATCCGATTTCCCTTCCGTCTCCTACACCGGGAATCCGGGATCCGCCGAAGAGGGAGGGGCCGCCCGCCGAATTCCGTCTACCTTCGGGATTGCCTCCAATGAAGCTTGTCCACATATGGACATTCTCCATAGACGTGTAGATTCTTCCACGGACGCCTCCGACGCCGAGTCCGCGAAGCAGACTTTGGGGCAGCGTGTAAGTCAACGTGACGTTGCGGAGTCGGAGAAAGTCTGTGTCCTGGATGCCAAGGCTCGAAACGGCACCAATACCGGTATCGAATCCCGAGGCGCTGGGCGTCTTGCCGTCGCCGGGCTGACTTTCCGATATGTACCGGCCATCGTACCAGAATTTCTTGGAAAGATTGACCCGGCGGAAAGGCGCACCGATTTGGATTATGTAGAGATCCAGGACGGAGGCACCCGCCTGGCCGTTGAATCGAACACTGAGGTCGAAATTCTTGTACCGGACGTTGGTGTGGAATCCGTAGATATAGTCCAGATTCGTGCCTTCCAGATTCACGCCGTCCGGCCCCAGGAAGTTACTGATCGAACCGTCACCGTCGGCATCTCTGTAGACCATCGTGCCGGGCTGCGCACCTGGCTGCGCCGGATGCGAGTCCCCTTCCCGCACGATGCCCACGTGCTCAACGACGTGGATGTTCTGCAACTCACCTCCGACCGTGCGTCTTAGTGCACCGAAAAAGTTTCGGATCTCGTCATCCCCGCCCAAGTCCAGGATTTCCTGGTTGTTGTTGGTCACGTTGCCGCCCACTGTCCAGCCGAAATCACGGGTGTCCAATACGGAAACGGTGGCTGCCAGCTCGATGCCGTCGTTGCGCATGCTTCCGATATTGGTAAGAAAGCCGCCGTAGCCGGACGAGGCTACGATATTGCGAGACAGGAGTAGACTGGTGGTCACATTGTTGTAGTAATCCAGCACCATGCTGTAGCGGCCGTCCATGAGCGTCAGGTCGAGCCCGATGTCCAGCTGCTCCGACGTCTCCCAGGTCAGGCCAGGGTTGCCCGGGTCAGCGATGGCTACCCCGGTCAATTGCGTGGCCCCGAGCGCGTGATTGACTGGTCTTAGACTGGGTCGCGCAATGAAGTCCGGAATGGCGTTGCTGCCCGTGGAGCCGTACGACACACGCAATTTCGCGTCGTTGACAAAACCCAGCGCCTTGATGAATTCCTCCTCCGAGAGCCGCCACCCTAGTGCAAATGAGCCAAAGGTCTGGTAGCGATTATTGGCCCCGAATCTAGAGCTCCCGTCCCGCCGTACCGTGGCTGTCAGCAGGTACCTGTCCCTGAATGAATAGTTGAGCCGCCCGAGAGCAGAGGCGATGGCGTTTTCGCCGAAGCCGTTGCTGGATGTGAGGGTCTCCGAATCGCCAATCGACAAGATCCGCGCACCCGGAATCTGCAGTCCTGCCACATTCGAGGAAACGAATTCCAATCGGTCTTGCTGCAAGGTGAAGCCAGCCAGCACGTCGAAGAAGTGATCCCGTCCGACCTGCCTGCGGAAATTGACCGTGTTTTCGTTCAGCCACCCCCTTTGCCACACCTGCCCCACGTTCAGCGTACTTACCGCCGGAAAGCTGAATCGGGGGGTGCCGGGAGGAGCGTCATACAGCGTTTCATTCTTGTTGGACCCGATATTGGTGGACAAGATTGACTTGAGAATAATGCCGGCAACAGGCTCCACCTCCAGGCTTACGCCTCCCAGCATCCTGAACAGGTCGTGCGTGCGCTTGAAGCGCTCAATGGTCTGCAAGGGGTTGCCGATCGGGAAATTGCCCGGCACGTAGCTGCCGATGGCGTAAGATCCGTCGGGATTGTGGATGGGAATGATAGGGGGCAGCAGTATGGCCTGAGCCCACGCGGACCTCCAGTCGCTTCCATCCTCGCTGGGCGGACTGGACTTCAGGATCCTGGACACACTTGGTGCCACATTCAGCCCGAAGGTTATCCTGTCGTTGGGACGATAGTCCAGTTTGAGGCGAGCCCCGACCTTGTTATACCCCTCCTCAGGTATGACTCCGGCTTCTTCCGTATAGTTGCTTGAGAGCAGATAGGAGACTTTTTCGGTTCCTCCGTGCGCAGAGAGGGACCAGTTTTGAAACGGCGCCGATCGGTAGAGTTCATCCTGCCAGTCCGTATCTGTGGCGCCGTCCCACACGCTCGAAATCCAGTCTGGTGTCACGCCGCCGTTTTTTTCCGTATGAAATTGCACGTATTCCGCGGCATTGAGCATTTCGAAACGCGAGCTAGTCGGGATACTCGACACGCCCGTGTTCATGTCAAAGTTGATTTGCGCCGTTCCGATGCGGCCCGACTTCGTGGTAACAATGATGACGCCATTGGCCCCTCGAGAACCGTAGATGGCCGTTGCAGACGCATCCTTCAGCACGTCGATCGATTCGATATCCGCGGGATTGAGCATCTGGGCATTCCGCTGGTCAGTCGGAAACCCGTCGATTACCCACAAGGGCTCGTAGCCCGCCGAGAGGGTTCCGATGGCGCGGATCGAGATCTGAGCCAGATCACCCGGATTGGCACTCCGGTCGGCCACGTTGAGGCCGGGTACAAGGCCTTGCAGGGCCTTCTCTACCGACGCGACGGGACGGGACTCAAAATCCGTAGCCGAAATAGAGACTATTGACCCGGTGACGTCCCTGCGCAGCTGCGTGCCATAACCCGTGACGACAACCTCCTCGAGCCTCGCCACATCTTCCTCCATGACTACATCAATGGTGGTCCGTCCGTCTATGGCCACATCCTGCGTGACGAAGCCGATAAACGAGAATACCAGCGTGGTCGCGTCGTCGGGTACGGTAATCACATACTCTCCATCTATGTTGGTAGCCGTCCCGATATTGGTTTCCGCAAGGCGCACAGTCGCACCGCTCAGGGGATCTCCGTCGGTGTCTGTCACCGTGCCCGAAATGGTCACATCCGGGCTCGGCGCCAACGAGTCCCGCGACTCGCCGTAGGCCGGCGGCATTGCCAGGCCGATGCACAGCACGAGGAGAGCCGGCAGTCCGGATATCTTGCAGTGGCGTTCAGCATCCATATCTACATCTCCGTGTATCTGGATTGGTTCGTACCCGATTCGGGCGATTGGCAGATGGGGCCGTCATCATGGCGCATGCACTACCATCAACGTTGCACCCTTTGTTAACGATAACATTCTATCTTGACTTGCGCAAGTCTTTCGCATATCAATGCAAAAAAATGGAGACACACGTTGGCGACGCGCAGCGGCCAAACGGATTTCAGTGGGCTTGAGCGGTTCTCCTCGGAGCGGATTTGGTGGTGTGCCTCATTGGATAACGGAGCCGCCACGCTGACCCGGGGCAGGAATGGCAGCACCCGGTCCAGGATCGAATACCATCGCGAAAACGGAGGATGCTGCCCTTCTTGGACCGCGGATCCTGAATGGCAGGCATGACAACAGAGTGTCGATGGCTGGACCACAGGCCAACGACGGAGCCCTTTGGGCTCTTGGGCCTTCGAGCAGGCATGAGTTTTTGAAGGCAGATTGCTCCTGCATCCGCAACCGGACGATGCAGATCTATTCACTTCAGGCCCGTTCCAGCCGCCCGCAGGGCTCCCGGCTGCGGTGCCCGGGCGCGGTCCACGTCAGGTAGGATGCCGCCACCTGGCCAACTCTGCGCCGGAGGCCAACCGCAATTTCAGGTACTCGCCGACCTTGCCCCTCAAGACTGGCGCATCACCCAGACCACAGGGCGCCGCCGCGCACTAGTTGTCAAGCGCAGACGCAATTTCCTCCAGCGACTTGCCCAGCGTCGCTAGCGCTATTTGGTCCAACGCTTCCGCCGGTCCCTGCAGGTGGATGGTCCTGTGCAAGTGCATGTACGAATGGCCGGGCGCGAGCGCCATTGCGGGCGACGATGTTTCAAGTTCGTAGGACGGGCCCAGGGGCGGCACGCCGGGCGCCGGCGGACCATCGTTGTAGCTGTTGATCACATCGCCCGAGAAGGGATCATCCTGCAATTCCCACATGGAATTGACATAATCTGTGGCTTCTTCCGGCAAGTTGAACTGAACCAGGGTCAGAACGCCGCTGGCGCTGTCGAAGCTGCCAAAAGTGGGTACACTTCGCGCCTTCGACATTCCGATCTTGCTGCGGTATTCACCATCTCCGCTGAAGTACACTACATCCTCGTCCATTGCGAGCCTGTCAGCAGGCACTTCGCCGAAATAGGCCGCATTCACAATGGGCCCCAGTGCCTCCTCGCTGCCTGGCCGATAGGGAATCACCACGGTTGTCGACGGCGAGGGATTGTACATCCCCAGAATCCAGATCGAAAGCAGACCCCCCTCTTTCGTCCAGGCTTCGCTTCCCGTGTTTGTAACCGTATTTGCTGTTTCGAACGCAACGGCGTCTACCGCAGGGGCAACCTCCAGACCCATGTGCTGCGCAATGGTTGGCCTGTCAAGCAGCCGCACTTCACGGTCAACGCGCAAATCAAATTGAGTACCCGAGTAGTTCGTCAGCTGTATGTCCTTCTCGAAGGAAACCCGGTCCGGCTCCTGTTCCACTACGGAATAGGGGTCCCAGTCAATGGCAGCCGGAACGTACCAGTGGTCTAGATCAAACGGATCTCCCGCCTTGAAATAGATGGAGAATTGCCCACCTTCCGGTCCCAGCCAGAAGCGATCTTCGCCGCCAAACACATTGATGTGCTCTTGCCGCTCTCCGGAAGCGATGATCTCGCGGTTGATCCAGCCGAAGCTTGGCCCGTCGTCGCCTGATGCCGTACTTGTCAGCACACGTCCCTGCATCGCCGGGCTTACCGCGACTTTCGCAAGTCCGGCCGAGTCCGAGAGCATCACCAGATCCGTGTGAGCAGCCAAAAATGCTGCGTCGTCTCCAAAGGTAGACATGCCGACATCCGGGTTGTCTGGCATCACATTCTCAGATTGGTCGCAGGCCCAAAGGAGGACCAGCAGCAGCAGGGTGAGTATGTAGCGGTAGCGCATGGCTTCCTCCATCGATTTCATATTCGAAAATAGCACAGATCTCAAACTCTGCAGATTCCGGCAAACACTCCTGTACGTGACAGCCACGGACAGAGCCTCCGCGGCCTGCGGGGAATCCACCCGTGCAATCGGGATGATCGTGGCGCCGGGGAGACAGCGACAGGAGCTTCATGGCCGGATCGTGATCGGGAAGGCCGCCAGCTGGGCCCTTGTCAGAGCAACGGGAGCCTCATTTCCGATTACGAGGTTGAATGAACCCTCGTCCGGCAGCCCGTCAACCCGTAGAAGCGCACTGTAAGAGGCGTCGTGAGGCACGGGCAGGGCGGCAAGCAGCCGGGAGAGCTGAATGCGCAGCGTACGGCCTTCCAGCGCGTACCCGGCGACAGCCAATCCGTCCACGCCCACGGCCAGGTCCCGCTCGACATCCACATGAATGCCTCCCAGCTGCCGCAGCACATCAGCCGCAGCTACAAGTCCTCCCACCTCGGCCCAACTCGGGCCGGAGCGAAGCGGAGTCTGAGGGAATCCTTCATGGTCAATATTCTCCGGACCCAGCCCCAGCGGGAACGTGGGAGCGTTGTAGATGCCGTTTTCGACGTGCCGGGGATGCGTGACAAGCGCCAGCGAGGATCGGGCCGCCGCTACACCTCGCTCCATGAGATCCTGGCGTCCGGTCAATAGGCCCAGTTGCACCAGGATGCCGGCGAACCGGTGGTCCCGCTGATCAAGCCATTCCGCGTCACCAATCTGCGAGGTAAAGCCGCCAAAGGGGTAGGCCGTTATTATGAAATGAGGCGCCCAGACGGCCTGCATTAGACTGGCATAGTCCGCCACCTCCTCGGCTGCCTCCAGATACCGGCGCTCACCTGTGGTTTCGTACATTGAAACAAACCCCTGGAGCGCCCAGGACATGGACATGGCGTTTCGCGGCGGCTGCCCGGTCCGCGTGTCAAAGAACGTCTCCGGCTTGACCGCGCACGAATAGAGCGCCTCGAAGTCAATCCAGCGGTGTGTGGGCAGGACTTCGTCCAGCAAGAACTCTGCGGCTCGCACGGCAGCCTGCCTGAAGCGGTCCTCACCCGTGGCGCGAAACAGTTCGCTCAAGACCCAGGCGTGTGCGCCGCCGTCCGCATTCCACCGCATGCTCAGACGCGGCTCGAGGTTCTCGTCAAACCACGCGGGCACGCTCCCGTCGGGCGCCATACGCTCAATCAGGAAGTCGCCGAATCGCCTGACATACGCGACAATGCGCGGATCCTGGTCATACAGCCGATGCACCTGCATGAGATAGCCCGCCGTCACGCTTGCCGAGGCGGTCTGGTAGTCGCCGTCTTCCCAGTTCCAATACGTCCGCGTCTCGTCCGGATCGTACTCCGGCCCGGGAAATCTCCACATGCTGCGTTTCCAATGACGCTCCTGGAGGTCGTAAAGCGAGGGGAAGAGTCCATCGGCTTGCGGCGCCGACAGTGTCAGGTTCACAATCCGCCGCGCCTTGTCGACAAGCGAGTCGTCGCCCAGCTGGCGTCCCCAGAAATAAAGTCCCGTCGCGTCCGCCACGTTGTTCCACCACGCCGTGTTGTAAGCCAAGTGAAACCACTGGGGCGCCGTAAGGCGCAATGCCCCCATCGGCTCGCCTCCTTCTTCCCACTGCTGCCACGTTTCCCAGGCTGCCGGACCGGCGGGATCCCGGTGTACCATTTCCGGCATGCCCCCCGGATGCTCAACGGTGTAGCCCTTGTATTCGAATGAGGCGGGGTATAGTATCCTGGCATAGTCGGCAAATGGCATGGCCTGCGGACGCGGCTGCCGGACATAGTGTCTTCCGTAGCGCTCCCAAAGGAAGGCTGCCGTCTGCCGGTAACCCCATGTGGGCACCGCATCGGCGCCCAAAAGAAGGTCCATTCCGTACTGTACAACATTGTCGGAAAGCGTACGGACCAGCGTACCTCCTGCGTTCTCGTGGCGCCAGTAGACGTGCTGCTCTGCGATGACATCCATCATGCCATAGGCCAAAAGCGGAGCACTGGTCATGCCGGAGGACAGCTCCAGGTCCAGCACAGCCGGCAGGGATATCCGTGACGAGTCAATGGGAACTCCGAATATCCAGCGGTGCTTCTGCGGCCGGGCGCCCTCTGCATACACAACCTTGTCGTTAATCTGGTCAAGATCCGGCACTACTGCGGCATAGACCGAATCCGTCTGCACGATGGCGGCGGGAGAAAAGAATACCCGGTCTGCTACCACATCGCCGGGCGAGCGCTTGTATGCCGGGAGGTGGCTGAAATCCGGCGTGCCAGACTCGGAGAATTCGAACGGGGACAGCAGGTACTCAAGGCGCGGCGGATCACCTCGCAGCTCGCCCTGCACGTCTATGTGCACGGAGCGCTCGCCGGCGCGCAGCACAATAGTCTGCGAAACGTGCGCAATTTCGGTCTCGCCGGACAGCACGACCCGGGCTTCGTCGGGCCCTCGCGTGATTACTACCAGCTTGGTCAGCACTTCCGGCACGATGATTCGATACGGCTCTGCTACGCGCAGTGCACGCCCGTGCTCATTGGAGCGGTCAAGATATAGCTCTGTCGTATTGGTGGGCCGGGGACTCGGCGGGTGAAATGCCCTCGCGACCGGCACCCACTGCCCGTTTCTTGCCGCAAGAAAGGCTTGCCTAATCCCCTCGGAGCCCGGCTCGAGAACGACCTTTACGAACTCATTCGCCATCTCGACCCTCCCGTCCGCCTCCACCACCGCTACCTGTCCCGCAGCCTGTCCGGCCACAGTCATGCAAACGGCACTGCACAGGCTAAGGCGCAGCAGGATAATCGCCGTGCGTCCCGGTACGTGATCTGCTACCCGACGCGACACTCTCTTGCACTTGGTTTCATACATCGAACCGCTCCTGTTCTTTCTGGTCAATTCCGGTTGCTCATACTGCCTACCCGGCAAGCTTCCGCCCTGGCCGCGCGTCACCGGGGAGCGACATCACGGCCCAGGTCTTGGTGATTCTGCTGCGTGCGCAAATGCCGAAGGCTTCTGCGGTCGTCCATCATGTGCTCGATGGGGTGCTGGTCCGAGCCAGTGCTGTTCCACGAGCCCAACTCGGCTCGCGCGCGGTCTGCCTCGGCCAGCAGCCGGCCTACAATGTCGGGGTGCCGTGCAGCCACATCCTCGGTCTCGCCCGGATCCTCCTGCAAATCAAAGAGCAAGGGGGAATCAAGTTCGCGCATGCCCGAATCCCACCAGACCAGCATTTCTTCCGTTCGCGGGAGGTGCAGTTTCCATCGTCCTTCTCGCACCGCCTGGAGATTCAACCCGTTATAGTAGTAGAGAATGCGAGGTTCTGCCTCTGCAGTCGCGTGCCCAAACAGCTCCGGGCTCAGGTCCATGCCATCAATAACACGGCCACGCGGCAGCGCTGCGCCTGTTATCGCCGCAATGGTCGGCAGTATATCCATCGCGCTAGCCATGGCTTCGATCGTTATTCCAGAGGAAAGGCGAGCGGGCCAGCGCATCAGGCACGGCACGCGCATGCCACCTTCGAAGGTGCTGCCCTTTCCAGCACGCAACACACCGTTGGAGCCGTACGCTCTGGATGCAGCGGATCCGTTGTCCGAAGTAAAGATTACCAGCGTGTCTGCTGCTTTGTCCGACTCGTCGAGCCAGCGCAGTATTTCGCCGGTGCTCCAGTCCAGCTCTTCCACCATGTCGCCGTAGACACCGCCGGGTGACCTTCCCGCAAACCTCGGATTGGGCATCCAGGGCGCGTGCGAACGCGTGTGTGGAAAATACAGGAAGAACGGTCGCCCGGAATCAGTTCCCATGAAGTCCAGTGAGCGGCGCGTGAAGTGCTCCGTGATCGTAGTGACGTGCGCATCAGGATCGACGATGCCGTTGTTTTCCAGCAGCGCCGTCGAGCCGTCGGGATGGGTGTTTCCCACCATGCCGTGAAACAGGTCAAACCCGTGCCTTACAGGATGGAACTGCGAATCGGACGTAAATCCGGAATGCGTCTTGAAATCGAACCCCTGGGGAAAGCCCAGATGCCATTTGCCGATGCAGGCCGTCCTGTAGCCGGCCTGCTTCAGGAGTCGGGCGATGGAAATCTCGCTCTCCTCCAGTCCGAGATCCGTATAGACGCCGCCCACGGCGAACGGCATTCCGCACCGCGACGGGTAGCGGCCCGTGAGCAGTGACGCCCGCGAGGGGCTGCACACCGAACACGCGGACTGGTAATCCGTGAACCGAATCCCTTCCTCCGCCAGACGGTCCAGGTTGGGCGTCCGGATAGTTCGGGATCCGTAGCTGCCCAGATCGCCGTATCCGAGGTCATCGGCCAGGATAAGGACTATGTTGGGGCCCGCTCGCCGCGGTGCTCCGCCCCAGCAGCCGGCGGCGGTTGCCGCAGCCGCAAATGCAGCCGATCGCAAGAAACTTCGCCGGCTTACTCGCGAGGTGATGCCGTTCCAGCTAATCATTTTGGGCCTCCGTCTGTGCGCCACGCCCATGCCTGCGCAGCAAATCGGCGACATGGTCATGACCGTAATGCGTTGCCAGTCCCAAGGGCGTTGCCCCGCTGCCTGTCGCGGAGCTCTCCAGCGCCCCTGCAGCGATGAGTTCGCGTGCCAGTTCAAGGCTTCCGCTGAAGGCTGCCCAGTGTAGCGGGGTCCAGTCCTGCGCAGCGCTACGGGCCGTGATCTCGGCACCGGCGGCCATAAGCAAGCGCGCCGTGCCTGCCTGTCCCGCCATGGCGGCGCGCAAGAGCGGAGTCCAGCCATCGATGCCCCGCGCATTTACATCGGCACCGCGATCCAGAAGCAGGGCCGTCATCTCTTCATGGCCCAGCTTTGCCGCCCGGTGCAGGGGTGTCCAGCCGCCGGCTCCCGCCTCATCGATGCTCGCCTCCGCCTCCAACAGAGCACGGGCGACGGCTACATGACCCCGAGCCGCAGCGCGGTGCAGCGGAGTCCAGTCTCCCTCGAATTCGTTGACTTCCGCTCCAGCCGCCACGAGAGAATTGACCTCCTCAAGGTCACCCGTATCCGCCGCCCGATGGAGCGCGTCCACAGCCTGATCACGTCTACTTGCCATCTTGCTGATTGTAAGAAATGAACATTCCCGGTTTGCAGATCAAGGAAATACCTGATCATAGTGGTCGTTATACCACTGCAGTTCAAGCCGCTCCCGCGCGTCCAGGCCAGTCTGGCGGTTCAGTACCTGGTACCGGTACTGACGGAAAAGACGCAGGTCATCCTGCATACTGCGGCTGGCTTCCCGCCAGTGATCACTCCCGTGCCATGCCTTTGGATCTGGGTAATCCGGATGGGAGAATCCGGTTGGCCTGACCGCGGACCCGCGTACGCCGTAATCGCCCAGCTCCGCCCTTGCCAGGTCGGCCAGCGCCTCCAGGCGCGCAACTACCTCGGGATGCTGCGCTGCCACGTCCCGCTGCTCTCCAATATCCTCCCGCAGGTTATAGAGCTGCGGCGAATCGATCAGGGTCGTATTCACGGCAAGCCAGCCGGCGCACTCGCCGTAGATACCCTCGCGCGGCTCGGGCCGTGCGAGATGCAGCTTCCACGGGCCAGCCCTCACGGCCTGAAGCCATGTACCCGCGTAGTAATAGTAAACATCGTGTGGGCTGGCGCCATTGGCACTGCCCGTTATCAGCGGCCAGAGATTCTTGCCGTCGATAGTCCGATCCTGCGGCACCTGGGCACCGGCCAGGTGCGCAACCGTGGGCAGGATGTCCATGATTGTTGCCAGTTCCGTGCAGACGGTGCCAGCTGGAATACGCCCGGGCCACCGCATTACGCACGGGACCCTTACGCCTCCTTCCCACGTGGTGAGCTTGGCACCGCGCAGAGGGGCGGCCGAGCCCGACTGATCGTCAAATCCCAGCCAAGGCCCGTTGTCAGACGTAAAGATGACGAGCGTGCGGTCATCCATCCCGAGGTCTCGCAGGCAGTCCAGGATCAGTCCGGTGCACCAGTCGATTTCCTCGATGGAATCCCCGTACAGACCCGCCGCCGAAGTGCCCGAAAATTCCTTTCCGGGATAGATCGGCACGTGCGGCATGGGGTGCGCCAGGTACAGGAAGAACGGCCGCTCTCTGCTGCGCTCGATAAAGCGAATGGACTCTTCGGTGTAGTCCTGGGTAAATCGAAAGAAATCCGGCCTCTCCGTCAGCTTCCTGTCATTGTAGAAAAGCGGAACCGCGAAGTTTTCAAAAGGCTGCGTGCCCGTAACCATGCGAGTCCCGTAGAAGAAGTCGAAACCCTGTCTGTTGGGCGCAAAGACATCGTCCTGACCCAGATGCCATTTGCCAATACAGGCTGTAGCGTATCCCTCCTGCTTCAGCATGTCGGCTATTGTTACCTCGTCTGGACTCATGCCGAAAGGAGCGCCGTAGAGATGCACATCGGGCACTCCGGCCCTTACCGGATAGCTACCGGTCAGAAGAGCGGCCCGCGAAGGCGAGCATATCGGGCTGACGTAAAAGTCTGTAAACCGGATGCCTTCCGACGCCATTTGATCTATTCGCGGCGTGCGGATGTTTGGTGACCCGTACACACCCAGGTCGTTGTAGCCCTGGTCATCCGTGAAGATGACTACAAAGTTGGGCGGCTCTCCAGAAGCTGGCCGGCAAGCCTTTAGCAAACCGGCCAGCGCCAGTGAGGCACTTCCGGCAACAGCAGTGCGAATAAACTCGCGCCGGCTCGTTATAGTGGGCATTCTCAATTTTCGCCTCGGATTAGTCGGTGGTCAAGCCGCCCGGTACGGTGGCTCGCTTCGGAAGGCCAGGCAGCGGAGCCCAAAGGACGCGTATTTCGCCCGCGCGTGCCGGTTGCCGCGTCGCCAAACATCTCCCGTGCCCGCTGCGCTTCGGACTTGAGCTTGTCCACCAGATCAGGGTGCTGGGCGGCCACATTCTGACTCTCGCCTGGATCCTCATCCAAGTTGTAGAGCCGGGCGGAAGAAAACGGCTCCCTGTGGGCTTCCTTGACCACAAGCTTCCAGGGACCAGAACGGACGGCGTGCAATTCGTCCATCCACAGATAATAGAATACGTCGTATGGCGTGTGCGCCGTCGCCGGATAGGACATCAATGGCCAGATGTCCTTTCCGTCTGGAGGGTGCTCGCGCGGCAGGGTGACCCCTGCCAACCCTGCCAATGTCGGCAACAGGTCCATGGTAGTGGCCAGCGCGTCGCAGCGGCTGCCAGCCGGTATGCGCCCCGGCCACCGCATGAGGCACGGCACGCGCATGCCTCCTTCCCACGTATTGCCCTTCCCTGCGCGTAGCACGCCGTTGCTGCCCCTTCCCTCGGTTGCCGCATTTCCGTGATCAGACGTAAATATGATAAGCGTACTTCGATCAAGACCGGACGCCGAGACTGCGTCCAGCAGCAGCCCCGTGCAGTGATCAATGAGTTCTACGCAAGCGCCGTATGCGCCATTGCGGCTGTGGTCAAGAAACGATGGCGGAACCAGATGCGGACCGTGCGGCAGCGTATGAGCAAAGTAGAGAAAGAAAGGGCTCGCGCGGTGCTCTCGCACGAAGTCTATGGATTCAGACGTAAATCGCTGCGTCAACAAGCTGCGATCAGGATTCAACTCGACTACATTCTCGTCCCGGTAAAGCGGCAGAGGAGGAAAGTTGAACCGCGCGCTATTGGGGTGGTCCGGCGCGATGTCGTGGCTGTACGGAAGACCAAGGAAGCTGTCGAAGCCCTGCCGGGTCGGCAAAAAGGAAGGATGGTCCCCGAGGTGCCACTTCCCCACCATCTTCGTTGCATATCCTGCGTCTTTCAGCACGTCGGCCAGCGTAACCTCGTTGGGATGCAATCCATGGGTCTCGCGGGCCAGGAGGACATGGCCTATTTCGTTGGGCAGCCGGGAGAACCCGACTCTCTGCGGATAGCTACCCGTCAGAAGTGCTGCCCTCGAAGGCGTGCACATCGCAGACGCAACGTGAAAGTCGGTAAACCTGCACCCTTGGCGGGCCAGCCCGTCCAGCCGAGGTGTCTGGTTCAATTCGGACCCGTAGCAACCAAGATCCCCAAATCCCAGATCGTCCGCGACAATCAGAACGATATTGGGTCTGCTCGCACTAGAGCGTGCGCACCCGGCGAGCGTGGCCAGTGCAGAAGCGCCGCATGTCATTTGTATGAAATCACGGCGCAGCATCAGGCATCCCCACTTGTGTCTCTTCCCGGTTGTGACTTCCGCCGCGGTGCAACTGCAACCCGGGCTGCCCTGGCCTTCGAAGACAGCCGTCTGCAATGCAAGTCGCTATCGGGCGCGTGGCCTTGCGCCAGGGTCCCGGTGGTTGTCCCGGCCGGAGTCCTGTAGCCATAGCTGATCCGGACGACCTGGCGGAGATCGGCAGGCACGCTTGGCCGGCGTACGGCGCAACACAATTCGAATCGGATACTAACACGGTGTGCAGGACAACGCCGCCATGAACGCCCGGCTGGAGTCACGGAGGCAGCATAACTGGAATCCCTCTCTTTAGCCGGGCACCCGATGCTTCCACGCTGGCAAGTGCCCCAACGTGCACCGCATAGGTCTTTTCCGCGTCCAAGCCTTCGACGCGGAGAAACAGTGCGCGGGCCTTGCTATATGGCACCCTGAGCGAGCCAAGCAAATCGATGGCCGAGATTTCGAGCGTATCGGCGCGCAGGGAATATCCGTCGACAGCCACTCCGTCTACGCCCACGGCAAGATTGCGCCCGGCATCCACGTACAGCCCGCCAAGAAGGCGCATCGCATGTGCAGCTGCCGCCAGGCCGCCCACTTCAGACCAGCTTGGGCCCGACCGCAGCGGAGTCTGCGGAATTCCCTCGTGGTCGATGTTTTCCGGCCCTACGCCATAGGGAAACGTCTGTGCGGGGTATATGTCGTTTTCCAGGTGCTCCGGCATCGTTACGAGCGACAGCGACGACCGCGCCGCTGCCACGCCGCGCTCAAGCAGGTCTTGCCGACCCGTTGCCAGGCCAAGCCGGATCAAGGGATCCACAAAGCGATGGTCCCGCTGGTCCAGCCACTCGGCATCTCCAATTTGCGACGTAAATCCCCCAAACGGATATGCCGTGATGATAAAGTGCGGGGCCCACACGGCCTGGAGAAACGTGGCATAATCAGCAACGCGTTCAGCAGCGTCCAGGTAGCGATCCTGCCCTGTAGCCTCATGCAAGGACAGAAACCCCTCCAGCGCCCAGGACATTGACATGCCATTGCGAGGGTACTGGCCCGTACGAGGATCGAAGAACGATTCCGCTTTCACGGCACAGGAGTAGAGCGCTTCAAAGTCAACCCATCGCTGCAGCGGCAGGACCTGCTGCAAGAGAAAATCGGCAGCCTTCTCCGCGCCAGCCAGCCACTTCGCCTGGCCTGTCGCCCGGTATAGCTCGCTCAAGACCCAGACATGCGCCCCACCCTCTGCATTCCAGCGCATGTTCTGTCGGGCTTCGAGCTCCGGGGAAAACCAGGACGGGACGCTGCCGTCATCGGCCATGTGTTCGAGCAGAAAGCCTCCATAACGGCGTACAAACTCCAGGATGCGCTCGTCCCTTTGCCAGCGCTCGTACACCTGCATGAGGAAGCCTGCCGTTACGCTGGCAGCTGCCGTATGGTAATCCCCGTCCACCCAGTTCCAGTAGTTTTTCGCCTCATCCGGGTCATACCCCTGGTGCGGGAACTCCCACATACTGCCTACCCACGTGCCGTCGCGCATGTTGTACAGGGACGGAAAGAGACCCTGATTCTGCGGAGCTGAAAGCGTGAAATTGATTACGCGGCGTGCCTTGTCAATGAGCGAGGAATCGGCAAGCGCCTCGCCCCAGTAGAAGAAACCCGTCGCATCGCCCACGTTGTTCCACCATGCCGCATTGTAGGCAAAATGGTACCAGAAGGGTGGCGCCAGTCGCTGCGCGCCCATGGGCAAGAGATCACTTTCCCACTGCTGCCAGGAATGCAATGAATCGGTGCTTTCGCTCTCGCGCTGTCTCATGACGGGATCTCCGTCAATGACATCGACCACGTAGCCCTGATACGTAAAGGACGCCGGATACAATGCGCGGGCGTACTCCGCAAATGGCATGGCTTGGGGCCGAGGCTTCCGGAAGTGCTGCCGGCCGTATCGCTCCCAGAGAAAGGGGCCCACGCTTTGGGAGCCCCTGCCCGGTGCTGCGCGCGCACTTATCAGCAGGTCCATTCCGTAGCGGATTTCCGCGCCGGACAGCGTGCGAACGAACGTGCCGCCGGCATTGATGTGGCGCCAGTAAAAGTGGTGTTCCGTCAGGACATCCATCATGCCGTACGCCAGTAAGGGATGGCTTGTCATGCCTGATGCGAGATCCAGATCCAGTACATGCGGAAGCGAAATCCGTGAGGAATCGATCGGAACACGAAATATCCATGGATGCTTTTGAGGACGCCCGTCCTGCGCGTACACGGGGTACCGGTTGATCTGGTCAAGGTCAGGCAGCACGGCTGCGAACAGGCTGTCGGACTGAACAAGTGCAGCCGGCGCAAAAAACACGCGGTCTCCTATTACATCGCCTGCAGCACGCTTGAAAGCGGGCGCGTGGCTGAAGTCCGGCGGACCGGCCTCGGCAAAGGCAAACGGGGACAGGAGATATTCCAGCCGGGGCGGCTCGCCCTGCAGAGTGCCAACAACGTCCAAGTGAAGGCTTGGCTCGCCGCGCCGGAGCGTTACCGTCTGCTGGATCTCGGCCGAAACAGTACCACCGGAGAGCACGACAACGGCTTCGTCCTCGCTCTCTGTCGCGATCCTTACAGAATGAAGCAGTTCCGGAACAACAAGCCGATATGCTTGCGCTACGTCAAGCGCGCGGCCGTATTCTGTAGACCGATCAAGGTACAATTCCGTCGTCGCAGGCGGGCGGGGACTCGGGGGACGGAAGGCTTTCAGCACAGGTACCCATTCGCCGTTTCGGCTTGCGTAGAAGGCCTGCTCAACACCTTGGCTGTCGGGGGTGAATACGGCGCGCACCAGACCGTTAGCCAATTCCACGACTCCGTCCGCATCCGATGCCGAGACCGCAATTGATTCTTGCGCGTAGCCGGCTCCCGGAGCCAGCCCCTGGAGCACGACTACAGCCAACAGGAGCAAGGCCGCCCGCGCGAGCCGCTTGCCAGTTTCACCCGGCGCCGGCACCATTCGACGCGTGAGTGCGAAATCAGGCATAGCCTCTCCCTCCCGGGGAAGCTGTCCGCCTTGCGCTAGAAGCTGAAGCCCATGGACACAATGTGCGTGGCACCCAGCCTGCCAAAGTCCCAGAACGCATAGCCCACGGCGAGGGCATAGCCGCTGACCCCGACATTCACTCCGGCTCCGAGCGTAATTCCTTCCTCGTCGTAATTGAACCGGTATCCCCCCCGAAGCTTCAGCAGGTTTCGAAAAGCGTATTCCGTTCCAAAATTGACCTTCTCCGGACCATCATTCGGATGCACGAATTCCGCTGCAAGCGTCCACAGATGCAGGCTTCCCGTCCCCCCGCCGAGTACATCATAGGCGGCCCCGAAACTGAAGTTGACGGGCATCCTCATATCGGCAGGCTCATAGCCGATGCGCTCATCGAAATCGGCTATCTGCGTATCCGGACCTATATTCCTTCCCAGCATGGTAACGCGAAGACTCCGTATACCCGTGTAGAATACCGTGCCAATATCGACCGCCCAGGCCCCTACCTTGGCGTCATCCAGCGTTTCGGAGATGTATTTGGCGTTCACGCCAAAGTGCAGCCGATCCGTAACCCTGCGGCCGTAGGTTACGCCCACTGCCAGGTCCTGCGCCGTAACCGTACCCAGATCCGTCAGCACCTCCGAGCGCCCGGTGGGCTCGCCCTCCAGGAGAATGGGCCTGTTTTCGGTCCGCGGCATGTCTCCGTAGTCCAGGAAAAGGAAATTAACCCCGATGGTACCAATGCTTCCCATGTTCCTGACGGCCGCCGCGCCGGTATAGTTGATGTCGGCGAACCATCGGATGTGAGACAGCACCACGTCCAGGCCCTGCACGTCCACCGTCGAAGCGGGATTGGTAAAGGACGAGCTGGCGTCACCGAAACCCAGCGACGAATTCACGCCACCCATTCCGGCCTGCCGCGCGCTGGTGGGCAGCTTTAGAAACTGGAAGCCCGCCTGTCCGACACGGTCGAAGTCCTGGGGCGGGATTCCGACTCCTACGTCGGGCTCTGCCTGCCCGTAGGCCAGAAAGTACGTTGTCGCGCACAGAACCAAAGCACAGGCCAGCTGGCGGTAGAAAGTAAGTCGTTTCATGGAATTCCCCGTCAAAAGGTGTCAGCGTACAGATCCATGCCGCCGTTACTTGATGATGATGAACTTGCCCGTACTGGACTCCCCTTCATGCCCCGCCACATGTGACTCGATGTGGTAGATATAGACCCCGGGCTGCACATTCTGGAGAAAGCGCGTCAACAGGTAGTCGCCGTGAAGCGCAGATCCCCACGCCTCCTCACCAAACCCGTCATTGTGATCAATTTCCCGAATCAGTTCGCCGGCCACGTTGTAGATGCGAATCGTACACAAGCCGGGAATATTGAGGAAACTGATCCGCTTTTCCTCGGAAGGGTCGGAGAGGCCGCTGACTTGCCGGAACGGATTGGGCACGACCAGCACCTGAGACTGGTCGTTGCTCGGGGCAGGCTTCGCGGCCAGCGCATGGTAGGTATAGGCCGTAAAGCCGCTTTCCAGCCCGTCTGTGTCATACGAGGTGACCCAGTGCCGGTAGGGGATGCCGGCCTTCGTGGGCAACCGGTAAGTGACCCGGCCGCCGGAAGTTAGGGCTTCGGCCTCCGTCCTCGGAACGTCCGCGACCTCGTTCCAGGGACCCTCAATGCGTGATTCAGACTGGTAGATCTTGTATCCGGCGAAGTCGTTGACGCCTTTGCCGGGATCAACGTAGCTCGGCGGTACCGCGGTCCACGTAAGCTCGAAGCCCTGCGTACCCGCTTCGGTGTCCACGAATATGTCTACCTCCAACTCATTGTCGTTACTGGCAAACGGGGCGTCGGCTACCGTTGGCGGAGGATAGTCGGTGATGCCTTCGTTCCAGCTTCCGGTCTGCATGTATCCGTCTACAATCTCCAACGCAGCATCCCAGTTGGCTTTCAGGTTGGCCAGCCCCTCCTGCAAATAGCTCTGCGTGGCTGCCGTACCACCCGCCTCGCTCTTGTTGCGATCCATCTCGCCAAGAGCAACCACCCGAATCAGCTCGACGGAATCTCCTGGAGCAATGTCGTAGGGGCCTATGCCGAAATTGAAGGAAGGCGAGCGCTCGTAGAGGCTGCCGTCGATGGTGCTGCCGTCGGTGTTGGCCTCGCGCCATCCCATGCGCGCCTGCTGCGTGGTCATGCGCGTCAGCACATAGGTGGGATCCAGGTTCGAAGGCTGCCAGAATTCGATATCAGGAGCACCCGGATTCTCGTTCAGGATGCGGTGGAAGATGCCCTGGTAGACGGTTGTCTCACCGTTCTTGTTGGGCGTCAGATACACGATGTTGTCGGTAAACAGCTGGGGCGAATACAACCGTCGGTCGATGGAATTCTGGACAGTGATGTTGCCGGGGTCGCCGCGGTCACCCGTTACATCGCCCGGCGATATGTCATAGGCCACGGGCTCCTGGTTCGGCGGCATGGACGTGTCGTCGTAGAAAACGAAGTTGCCCTGTTCCGTCCGGAGGTTGCGGAACGAGGGATCCCACAGGTATTCGTCATCGAACGTCGTACCGTACGGCACTCCCAGGGCGATATTGATGCCGAAGGCGATGTTGTAGTACCAGTTCGTGATTGTCCCGGCGCCTACGTTCGTGTACACCTCGCGCTGTATGATGAAATCGTCGTACTTGGGCAGGCTCCACACCATTCTCTTGCGCGAAACGGTAAGCGGGATCTCGGGCACACCAGTGCCCTCGGGGTCCACCGCCGAGACGGTCTCGAAGGAGTATTCTTCTGCTTCCGTCAGGCTCTGCGTGAAGTTGTAGTTCTTGACCAGCGTGTGGGGAACGACGTTAAAGCCCGGAAATCCTCCGGTTACCGTCTGGGTACCGTCCACATCGCCCACCCAGAAACTGAGCGTATTGAACCAGTTCGACGGTGCCTCGAAGTAGCCGGGGTAGGAGGAAAGCCAGATGGGTGGATGGGGAACCGCTTCGCTGATCACGGCCCAGAACTTGCCGCGTGTAAGCGAATGTTGGGTGCTGCCTTGACCTGACACATCTGCCGGCTGTATCGCAGCCAGAGTGAAGGCCGTAAGCAGTATTGCGCTATGTCGTCCTGTTGTGCTCATCTGTCCAGACGCCGGTTTGATTGTTAGCGAAACGAGTCCTAGGACTGCTTAGAATGTCACCTCAAGTCCGAAATAGACCTGCCGTGGCAGTTGGCTCTGACTGTACCAGTCCCACTCGCTTTCTTCGCCGGTCGTAGGGTTCACGGGCAGCATTCCCTCTTCGTGGTACGTTTCCAGCGCAGTTCCTGTAAGGAAGTTGAGACGCTTGGTATTGAGCACGTTGTAGACATCAACGCTCAGCAAGACCTCCACGGGCCCGCTTAGGTCAATGGCCCTTGAGAGCCGCATATTGGTGTTGTGGTAGGGCTTCCATCGACGATTATTGGGTTCGGTGGAAAAGTCTCCGGGTGAATGGTACGTGTAGCGGTGGCCGCTGGCATAGACGTAGTACGCATTCAGGTGCCAGTCCGCCAGCGGGAAAAAGCCTCCAACAGCCGGCCCCAACTCTGCCGGCGTAAACAGGTCGGCAATAATCTTGACACTCGTTGTCGGATTCCACTGGTCGTTGTTCGTGCCCGATAGGCCCCTGTCTCGCAGGCTGACCCCGTGGAGCGTGTTGGGACGCACAGGCATGCCTTCGTCGTCCTCGATGAATATCTGGCGGAATCCGTACTGACCGGAGCGGACAAACGAGCGATTGAAGACAAACCTGGCCCGCGCATGCCTGAGTAGCAGCGACTGCAGGGAGACCTCCAGGCCGCGAACGTCCACGTAGCCCCCGTTGATGGTCACGCGGCTGCGGCCGCCTCCGGGCGCGAATCCGAGCGGGTTGGCCGCATCCCAATGTACTTCCGCGTTGACCGATCCCCCTAGGCCAAAAACGTTCTCGCCGATGTTGTTGGGGGACTGTCGGATGCCCAGTGATGTCAGGTTCTTGCCGTCCCGGTAGTAGACGGTGGCATCGAGATTGGCGATGCCCGGAATATGCTGGTCGAAGCCAAGCTCATACTGGATAACCTTTTCAAATGAGAGGTCCGGGTTGGCTGTGCTCGTGTTGGGATGATAGAAGACGAACACGTAGTCGGTCGTGTCCGGCGAAGCATGAGGGGCTCCCTCCGAACTGCCGAAGACATGGAAAACCGTGGGACCGCCTCCAATGAGCTGCCAGGCCGGCCGCTGGTTGAAATGTCCGTACGAAAAATGAAGTACCGTAAGATCGGTGATGGGATGGGAGATGCCGAAGCGCGGCGAGAGAATCATCTTGCGGGAGGTCTTCACGCCGTGGGTCGCTTCGTCGTACGTCACGATCTCCTCGTGCGGCACACCCACCATGTTGGTGATCAGTGCGGGATCGAATATCGAGGCACCGGTCCGGGTATTGGCGTCAAAGGCATCGAGCCTAAGCCCGGCATTGATCACCATGCCGTTGGACTCGACCTTTCCCTGAACGTAGGCTGCCGCGTCCCACGGATTGAAATCCGGATTCGTTGCGTGATTCGAGTAGATGGCGCCCGGCATGGATCCCGCCTTGAACAGTTTCGAAACGTACTGGGGAGAGAATAGAGCGCCGGTCTTGATCTGAAAGTGCTGATTAAGCTGGTTGATGTAGTCGGCCTTGAAGACTGCGGCCTCGGACCGTACGGCCAACTGGAAAATGCCTGGATGCTGGCGGTGGAATATCGGTGGCAGCAGAAACAGCGGATTGCCGGGAATCATGGTCTCGTTCCATGCGGTGCCGAAATCCGTTGAATCAGCATGATAGACGTCGCTCGCTTCCAGCTGCCTGAAATTGTGCCGGTCCAGCTGCATGGTCGTGTAGCTGGCCTGCACATCGAGGTAGGAGGAAGGATTGAAAATATGCGACCACTTCAGCTGCCCGCTCTTCATCCGCATGTACTCCGGGGCTGAAGGCAACTGAAATATGTGTGACGTGCCGTAAGGCCAGTACTTGAATGATGAATAGCCCGAGTAGTAATACGGCGCCGGCCCCCAGATGCCGGCGATAAAGGAGTCCTCGCTGGACCAGTACCCGAGCCTGGGATTCTCCGTATTGTTGAAGCCCTGGTAGAGGCCGGACAGCTCCAGCCTGTTGCTGCGGGAGAGCCGGAAATCCAGCTTGCCCTGGTAATTCCAGTCCTGCGAATACGGCAAGTATCCGGGGTATTCAGGCGCATCCTTGATGAACCTGCCTGAAAGCAGGAATCCGATGCGGTCCGTTATCGGCCCGTATATCGTTCCCTCCGTTTCCCAGGAGGCCCGCTCCGTATAGCGCTGCATGCGCGTCGAAGGCCCGCCGAACAATTCTCCGCTAATGAAGCTCGTCCACGCATTCAGTCGCTCTTGCGGGGTCTTGTCCGCCCAGGCGCCGCCTCCGTTATTCTCGGTCCAGTAGTCGAGCGTGGCCATCGTGGCCCATTCGTAATTCTCCCTGCTGTAAATATTGCGGCCCCAGTGATACTGTCCGGCTGGCCGCAGGCGCGCCCGGACCGTGCCGTAGACGCGGTCCACAGCAGACTTGGTTACGATATTGATTACCGAGCCCATGGCCCGTCCGTATTCCGCGTTCCAGCCGCCGGTCAGGACTTCCAATTCCGCAATGGCCGTCGTGTTGATGCCTGTCAGGTTGCCACCCGAAACGTTGTCCCGCAGGCTCAGCCCGTCCATGTAGTAGGAATCCTCCACTCCGAAGCCGCCCCGTATTCCACCATTAACGTTGGTTGCCGCCTGGATCTGGATGGCCTCCCGAACCGACTTCACCCAGCTGTTTGCCAGTTCCTCCGCGCTCATGCGCTCCTTGCTGCCCGTCAGGTCAAGCTCAACGGGTGGGCGCTCGGCTGTCACGACAATTTCACCAGCTTCCTGAGCAGTTTCCGCCAGGTCGAAATCCAGGGGAGTCGTCTGATCTATATAGACCCGGGCTTCGGTCTTGGTCACGGGCGCAAACCCGATGAGCGAAGCCCGCACCGAGTGCAGACCCGGTGGAACCTTCAGTATGAAGTAGTCCCCGTTCTCATCCGTGGAGGCACCCAGAAACGTGCCGACCACCACCACATTGACGTCCGGCAGCGGCTCTCCGGTTTCGGAGTCTGTTACGGTTCCGGCAATCTTGCCGGTTTGTGACTGGGCCCAGCCGAGGCCCGGCCAGGCGAGCAGAAGCGCTGGAATCAGAACTGGTAGTCGCTTTAGCATGATCGACCTCTTCTAGCTGGATCGGCAAATCCGAAGGTTGCACTTGCGGGGGCGCGAATTACTATGTTAAGCTTAACATCGACGAGACGCAACACTAGCGCGTAACGCAATGCATGCCATAGACACCACTCCCCTCTGATCGAATATAAGCTCAGGAGATCGCGCCGTCAAGATTAGATGAAGATTACTTCTTCATTCGCGGACGAACGGCTACGCATAGGAAGCCCGTGTTGCACCTACGGACAGCCGATCGCCTGCGGGCCCGTACGGATTGAGCCAGTGCCAGGCTCCAGGCCTTCGCTTCCTGCCCCGCATCCACAGGGCACCGCCCCGGCGCCTTCAGGCCAGGACGTCGCGCACCACCCTTCCGTGGACATCCGTCAGGCGATACCGCCGTCCCTGGTGCCGAAACGTCAGCCTTTCGTGGTCGATGCCCAGCAGATGCAGCAGCGTAGCCTGGAAGTCATGCACGTGCACGCCGCCGGATGCCACGTTGTACCCGAAATCATCGGTCTGCCCGTAGGAGAATCCTTTCTTCAGGCCACCGCCGGCCATCCAGATGGTGAAGCAGCGCGGATGATGGTCACGCCCGTAGTTGTCCGCCGTGAGCTTGCCCTGGGAATAATTCGTACGGCCGAATTCGCCTCCCCAGATGATGAGGGTGTCTTCCAAGAGCCCCCGCTGCTTGAGATCCAGCACCAGGGCGGCCGAGGCCTGATCCGTATCCTTCGCCAGGGCCTTGATTTCGAGGGGCAGCTTAAAATGCTGGTCCCAGCCCTGGTGGTAGAGCTGGATGAAGCGCACGCCGCGCTCGACAAGGCGCCTGGCAAGCAGACAATTTGCCGCGAAGGTTCCGGGCATCCGGGCCGAATCTCCGTAGAGCTCGAACACATGGTCCGGCTCTCCCGCCACATCCAGCGTGTGCGGCACCGAGGTCTGCATTCGGTATGCCATTTCGTACTGGGCGATGCGCGAATTGATTTCCGGGTCCAGTACCTCGGCATGCTGCTTCTCGTGCATGCGGCGCAGGTAGTCGAGCATGCGCCGCCGCGTCATGCGCTTGATGCCGGGAGGATTATTCAGGTACAGGACGGGATCCTTTCCCGAGCGAAATTGCACACCCTGATGCAACGACGGCAAAAAGCCGTTGCCCCAGAGCCGGGAATAGAGCGGCTGATCAAATTCATTGCTTCGCGAAAGAAGAACGCAGAAAGTGGGCAAATTGTCGTTTTCCGACCCAAGCCCGTAGCTCAGCCACGACCCGATCGACGGGCGCCCGGTCTGCTGCGACCCCGTCTGAAAGAACGTAATGGCAGGATCGTGATTGATCGCTTCCGTATACATCGAGTTGATGAAGCAGAGTTCATCCACAACCTGTGCCGTGTAAGGCATCAGTTCGCTGACCATTCGCTGGCTCTTTCCGTGCGCCGCGAACCGGAAGTGCGAACCTGCCAGCGGAAAGGACTTCTGGTAGGCCGTCATCCCTGTCAGCCGCTGGCCCTTGCGTACCGAGTCGGGCAGCTGCTCCCCGTTCATTCTCTCCAGCGTCGGCTTGTAGTCGAACAAGTCCAGGTGCGATGGTCCGCCGCTTTGAAAGAGATAGATTATGCGCCCCACCTTCGGCATCAGGTGCGGTCTGCGCAGTACGCCTCGCAGACCCGGATCCGGATCCGGAGCGCCAAGGACGAGGCCAGGCTTCAGCAGGGACGCCAGCGCCGCCGTGCCAACGCCCAGACTGGTCCGCGACAGGAAGTGCCGCCGCGTACTATTGTATTTCAGGTCACAAAGTTCATCCATTGGGTCGTGCAGTGTTGCGTTCTACGGGGCGCATCCCGCGAGAGCGTTGCCTGCCGGCAACACTCCGGGCGAGACAGTGCCCTCCTTTACTGGTAGTGAATTCACTGCCTTTATGCAACTTCGACGGCCGAACCTCAGCCGAAAGCGGCAAAGAGCAGGAAGACAATCACGGTGCGTGAGAGACCCATCTGCACCAGTCTTGCCGCGCGCGGCGCCCCGGAAAGTCCCGCGTGCGGACCCGCTCCGCCACGCGAAGCCACGGCGGTCGCCCGCGATTATCGATAGCGTATCGCAAGAGCGCGGCCTAACGTTTCATGACGGCCGCGTCGAAATTCATGACCGTGCTCAAGACTACCGTTAGGGCAGCCAATCGCACCGGATCTCGGCCTTCTTCCGTCGGATACTCTCCTACCCCGGCGACCTCAAGCGCGCTTTCCCGGTCTGCGCCAAAGCTGGCCTCTTCCGACTCGTAGTGATCTGTCAGCAGGCCTAGCATGTCCTCATCGGGGAATTGGCTCGTCAGCAGGCGGTAGCCACGCGTTAGCTGCGCAGCGATGCCCGCGGACTCATCGCGCAAAAGCCGCGCGGCCAATACGCGGGCCGCTTCCACGTACTGCGGGTCATTCAGCAGCACCAGCGCCTGCAACGGCGTGCTCGTTGCCTGGCGCTCGACCGTACACGTATTCCGCTCGGGCGCATCGAAGGTTATCATCGATGGCGGAGGACTGGTGCGCTTCCAGATCGTGTACATGCTTCGCCGGTACAGGTCCTCTCCCTGTCCCTGCTCGTAACTCGTCGCGTTTCGGGTCGCAAGTTCCTTCCAAAGCCCTTCCGGCTGATAAGGCTTCACGGGCGGTCCGCCAATGCTGTCAACCAGAATGCCGCCAATCGCCAGGGCATTGTCGCGTATCATCTCGGCTGGCCACCTGTACGACGGCCCGCGAGCCAGGAGTTCGTTGCCGGGGTCCCGTTCAAGCAACGCGGGACCGGCGACGGAACTCTGCCGGTACGCAGAAGAGGTCACAATCAGCCGCTGCAGGGCCTTGACGTCCCAGTCCGTCTCCACAAACGTGACGGCAAGCCAGTCGAGAAGCTCGGGGTGCGTAGGGAGGCCGCCCTGGCTCCCGAAGTCATCCGGGGTTCCCACCAGAGCGTTGCCGAAGTACATCTGCCAGTAGCGATTGACGGTAACGCGGGCCATCAGCGGATTCCCGGAGCTTGTCAGCCACCTTGCCAGACCCAGGCGATTCTTCGGTAGTCCCTCCGGGAAGGGCATGATCGCTTCGGGAGTGGCCCGGCTGACGCGCTCCCCTGGTGCATCATACAAACCCCGGTCAAGGACATGGGTAGGCCTGGGCTCCGGCAAGTCTTTCATGGCCATTACCTCCGGCAGCATGGAGATGATGTCGTTTTCCTGTCCACGCACGTCCGTCAGCTTCTCGAAATCTCTCTTGTACGTCGATGAAACGGCTGTGACGTAATAGCTTCGCAGCGCCCCCATCCTGTCGGCCGCGCTGCCACCGGACCATGAAGCGAGGCCGGCTTCGGTCAACTCGCCTGCTCCGTGCACTGCAGCAACCTCCAGCGCCGTCAGGCTTCGGTCGTATACCTGAAACTGATCCACTGCAACGCTGTCAACCGTGGGTGCCGTGGGCCCCATATAGCCGATACGAAGGTTGCCGGCCTGGGGCGGCGTGGTCGGCTCTCCCGTGGTGGGATTGATCGTGAACATGATGCTCTGCTTCAGATTGTCCACGACTGTGCGAGACTCCATCCGCCGTCCGTTGAGATACAGGCTTAGCCCGGAAGCACGACTGGAGCCGTCGTACGTCATCATGACATGCGCCCAGGCGCCGACCGGAAGGGGTTTGATTGACCGTATCCTGATGGAGTTGTCCGGAAATACGTGATTGAGACTCGCGGAGACGGTTCCGTCCGCCTCCATCACGCACAGATAACCCTGCCTGCCGTTGAACAGCCCGGTGGTCTTGGCGAAGAGCGGCCGCTCGGCAAGGCTGCCTGTCAGCTTGATCCAGAGACCGATACTGAAGGGTTGATTGCGCTCGAAGTAATAGAGGTCGCCTCCCATGTCAAGGTAGCCGTCACCCTGCATTGCGAGCGCGGAGTCTAAGCGGCCAGGGGCGGCCAGCGGTAGCTTGTCCGTGTCGCCAACGAAAAGACCCCGCTTCTCCGGCTGCACCCGGTTTTCCAGGTAATATGTCCGCTCTCCGGATTCGTCTTCCGCTGCATCCAGCCTGTCGAGCGGATAGTGGCCTATCAGCCCCTTCGGAGTTACCGAAGCCCTGCCGGCATTGAAGTCCGCCAGCCAATCGTCGAAGCCTGTATCAAAGGCGGTATTGGCGACAGCCGTCTGCTTCTCAAGGGAATCGATTCTGGAATTTAGTCTCGACAGCTGCTGCTCCGCGTCCTCGTCGATCAGGATGACCGAGGGACTCGCAACACCCGAATAGGGAGAGGTACCGAACTCATTGACACTGTTAAAGAAATCGAACAGCTGGTAGTATTCCCTCTGGCTGACAGGATCAAACTTGTGGTCATGACAGCGGGCACATTCCAGCGTAAGGCCAAGGAATGCCTTCCCGAAAGTATTGGTGCGGTCAGCCACGTATTCAACCCGGTACTCTTCCGGGATGATGCCACCTTCCTGGCTCTGCAGATGATTGCGATTGAAGCCCGTTGCCAGCCGCTGCTCAATGGTCGGAGTTGGCAACAGGTCGCCCGCAAGCTGCCACGTCACGAATTCGTCAAAGGGCTGGTTCTCGTTGAACGATTCGATTACCCAGTCCCTCCAGGGCCACATGCGGCGCAGTCCGTCGTCCTGAAAGCCATGGCTGTCCGCATAGCGCGCAACATCCAGCCACTCGGTGGCCATGCGCTCGCCGTACGCGTCAGACGAAAGCAGACGGTCGACCACACGCTCGTACGCATCCCCGCTCTCATCGGCAAGGAAGGCATCCATTTCCTCGATTGTAGGCGGAAGGCCCGTCAGATCGAATGTGACGCGCCGGATAAGCGCTTCGCGGCTGGCCCGCGGGGCAGGCAGCAGGCCCTCCGATTCGAGACGGCGGAGCACAAAATGATCGATCCCGTTGGCCGGCCACTCCGCAGCTGCCACCTCCGGCAGTCCAGGCTTCACAGGCGGTATCAGCGACCAGTGCGGCTTGAATTCCGCTCCCTGCTGAATCCACTTGAAGATCATTGCCACCTCCTGTGGTGTCACGCTGAGATTCGATTCAGGCGGCGGCATCTGAAAGTCCGGATCGCTGGAAGCAATACGATGGGCCAGCTCACTCTTTCGCAGACTGCCCGGGACCAGCGCGTGCCTGCGCCGACTCGCACCAAGGCGCACGGAGGCCCCCTCCTCGCTGTCCAGGCGGAACTCCGTCATGCGGGCGTTCTCGTCAGGCCCGTGACACGGATAGCAGCGATCCGCGAGAATGGGCTTGACGTGAAAATTGTAGTCGACCCGCTCAGGCAGCGAGCTGTCGTCGACCTCCGCAGACATTCCTGGCCCGCAGCCTGTCGCGAGGGCCAGGGCCAACAACAGGGGAAAAAGCCAAACGGCCTGCATACCTGCTTTCGGACGGCTGTTCATACTGCAAACCGCGCCCGGCGTGGTGCACTGCGGCAGCAGTCTGGACCGGCACTGCTCCCGCACTTCGGGAATCGCCTCGAACTGGCCGCACGGTCAAAATATATCGGATACTGCTGCATTGTGTTCCGGGAAAGGGGGCCTACCGGTAAAGAGAGAGCCTGGTTATGCGGCCGTCCATGCCGATGGCCCAGCCGGATTGCGGACTGGCGAAAGCGACGCTCCAATGGTTGCCCGTCGAAAGCGTCTGCCAGCTCGCGCCCTGATCCGCCGTTACGGCCACACCCCTGGGGCCGACAGCCACCAAGGTCGGCACCGGCGCCCCGGGCACATACGTTGCGCCGTAGACCGGCCCCGGGAAACCAGGACGCGGAGCCAGCGCCCAGGTCCGCCCGCCGTCCTCCGTCAGCGCCACGTTATCCGCGAGGCTTTCCATGTCGGCCACGTCCCCTCCCAGGGC
>CAZXEU010000122.1:0-35410 GCA_964639665.1 uncultured Rhodothermaceae bacterium
TGCGTAGAAGCAGGACCTGCGCATCCTTTACCATCTCGCTTGTGGACTGACCGAACAAACCGGCCGGTCCACTCACAAGACGACGTCAAGTCCCGTTAATTCTAATTGTCGTCGCCGTTAATTCTAAATGTCGTCAATCACAGACGCAAGCTGTGCCAATTATTCGGCGCAGCATCAAGTCTTCGTCACTCGGGCGGAGCTAATTCCGAATAGATTTATAGGGTCAAGGCGTGAGCAAGGGATTCGTCATTCGGTGACCACGCAAGATGAGCAAGCAGCGCAGTCCCACCGAGTCCCGCGTGGCTTGGACGGTGGGCAATGAGGAATTCGGAGCACGCCAAGAATCGGTTCCCAGGTCCACGGTGCGGAACTTGGACCAATCCGCGCAGCCAGAGTGTGGCTTTCAGCCCATCGAGAATGCTTGGTCGGAAGAGATCAGTCAGCCAGGTCAGCCCAACCGAATTGGATCTTCAAAGACCGCAGCATGCTGAACGTGTTGTCACGTCGTACGCCAAAATGATCACAGACATCGGGCAACTTCACTTCTCTCCTTGCTTCGGGCGCACTTTGCTCGTTCGTAACAACGGTCGAACCGTGGACCCGCGCGTAGGCAACCAGCCAACCGTCCGCGCCAGCTGCGAATTTCGCCTTCGCGTGGTCGAAGTAACTCGGGTGGCGTTGCACCCAAAGCATGACTTCCGTGTAGGCTCCCACGACAGCATCGGTGTCCACGGGGAGAAAGAACCCTTGTGGGACATCGTCCTTTGCCCAGCGGACCAGGTCCTCTGCGGCATGGCCGGCTAGTAGTTCATTGCGCACCCTGTCTACAGTGAAAACTCGTCCGCTTTGGTGAAAGTGCAATACGCTTTTCCAGAATCCGGGGCAAATGTCGAATGCGTAATACAGATTCTTCGCAGTGATGAATACGTCCGAATCCACAAGGTAGGTCTGCTTCATGGCGACGGGAGATCCACGCCCAGCCGCCTTGCGTACGTCTGGAAGGTTCCTCCCCGCAGCCCGGTCAATTCGTACGCTTTCCTGAAGCCGATACGTCCCTCCATCGCTGCGCGTAGCACCTGGCGCGCAAAAAGCTCGCCGACACGTGTATTCTGATTGTTGTAGAAATCGCCCCCTCCAGTTGCCTTGCTTGCCTTTCTCTCCTGTCCAACGTACTGGTCGTAGAAGTTGAGAAAAGTGCTTCTACCAACGAGCTTCAGGTCGAGGGCTCGACGGGCGGCCACCACAGGACTCACCTTGAATGTTTGGGCAAGTGCTCTAAAGGGACTCGCCTCGTGTTTGACCTCCCGCCAACGCGCTTTGAATATCTCTGATGGCACCAGTAGTTCTGAGGCCGCCTGATTGCACCAGTCTTCCACGCCGGAGCCACCCGGCAAGAGACTTGGGAAGCCAGAAAGCCCTTTCGTTCCCAGCCAGATATGCGCCAATTCATGCGCGAGCGTAAACATCTGCGCAGACTTGGCATCTGCCCCATTCACAAAGATGAGCGGCGCATATGGATCGGCGAGCGCAAAGCCTCTGAATTCCTCCACGCTAAGCTGGCGATGCGTGTTATTGCCCACAACACCGTTAATCACCGCCATGACACCTAGCCCCTCAATTGACCGACGGAGCGCACTCACGGCTTCCTGCCAGGAGCGGATACCTTCAGACCAGCCATCCTTCAGGCCAAGTGCCAGCCGCATTTCTTGACCTACGGCTCCTGGTCTGTCGGTACGCCGAGCACTGCCCACAAAGGCCAGTGGCTTCATGTCACTCTCTACCAGAGATTCCCTCAGCCATGCCTGTCGACCCTGCATGGCGTAAAGCGTGTCAAGCAAGTTGGGGCTTGCCTTGTCCCGTGTGGCGCCGGTGACGGTGCGGAAGTCAGGAACCGGAAGGTGCTCATCAGGAGGACTCGGCAGGAACAGGTAGCCGAGCGGCGTATGGGTAACCTTGGCCAGCCTCTCAAGCTGCTTTAAGGTCGGCTGCTTCTCTTTTCGGACCCAGGCCGGAAGGTGCGGAATGCGCTCTGCAAGGTCCTCTATGCTTTGGCCTGCTCGCTCACAAGCCCAGCGAAGCATCTCAGGTGGTACTTGGACGCGCGTTACGGGCATTTGCTTTCGGTACCGTCATTGGGAAGGTACTCCTTACGGCACTGGCGATGGTGACCACAGGTTCGTACGCGGAGATTGAGCGATTACCACTTTGACCGCATAACAATTGGCGCAGATAGACCGGGTGCAGCCCACAGCCGGACTTGTCAAACTCAGGTATCCAGACGACTGTTCGGCACAGCCAAGGGAAGGCAAGGCCAAGGCTGTGCCCCGCAGCCCGATTCCTGGAAAGTCTTCCGACTGATTCAAGATTGAAGTCTGCCCGGTTGTTTGGCTTTGGCGAGGCAAGTCTGGCCCGGTGGGCAATGGATTGTGGTGGCGATGGTGTGTCTGTCTGTAGTCCTCCTTCCGTCGCTGCTCTTGGTCAATAGCTCTTCCCGAACGTTGCAGGATTCGGTAGAAGCGAATAGGCCCAGGCTAATCTCGTTCGTTTTTGTGTCTCGCTGAGGCCTAGGATGGAATACCAGCGCACTATGGTCGCTGTTCTCGTAAGTTGCACAGCTACGATTTCGATCTGTTAGATTCATGTATCTGAACCAGGTTGCGCCGCGGCTAAGTGTTGAGGATGCGGTCTGCATAGCGCGAGAACATTACGGACTAGGCGCTTCGGCCAAGTCACTTGACAGTCACCTTGACCAGAATTTCCTGCTTAGCACAGACCGCGGGAAATTTGTGCTGAAGGTCGCCAATGCTGCCCTGGATCCCCGATCGATTGACCTGCAGCAGCAGGTTCTAATGCACTTGGCGGCAGGTCCGAACGGCGTACGTCACCAGAAGCCTGTTTGGACCGCAGGCGGAAGGCCGACTGCAGTGGTGGGCGAGCACAAGGTCTGGCTCGTCACTTACCTGGACGGACGAATGCTGACGGAGGCGAAGCCCCGGACGCCAGGGCTGCTACGCAGCCTCGGAGGCCTTATTGGCAGGTTGGACCGGCGGCTCATGGACTTTACCCACCCGTATGCGCGGCGAGAATACTTTTGGGACCTTCGCCTGGCCAGCACGCTGCGCGAGTACATGCATCATATCCCGGACTCCGCAAGGCGAAGCCTAGTGGACCGCATGCTATCCCGTTTCGAGGCCGATACGCTTCCCCAACTGCCTGGCCTGCGGTGCAGCCCGATCCACAACGACGCCAACGATGCCAACATTGTGGTGGACGGGCTTGGATATGAAGCCCGCGCAACCGGCATCATAGACTTTGGGGATCTCCTTGTCGCACCGGCAATCTTTGAGGTGGCCATAGCGGCGACCTACATGATGCTCGGAGAAGCCGACCCGATCGGCGTGGCAGCTGAGGTGGTTCGCGGCTACCACGAGGAGTTTCCGCTTTTTAAGGCTGAACTGGAGGTCCTCCTGGGTCTCATTTGTACGCGGCTTAGCTGCAGCGTTCTGGTGTCTGCATTTCGCGCGACCGTGGAGCCGGAAAACGCATATGTGCGCGTTTCAGAGGCGCGTGCCTGGGAGCTCCTCGAAAGGTTGTCGAACCTGTCGCCGGCACTTGCGCTCTATCGCTTTCGCGAGGCGTGCGAAATGGAGCCCTGCCCGAAATCACCGCGGGTCGTGCTCTGGCTGCGGGCCCATCGTGCCGAGTTTGCGCCGGTCATGCAGCCGGATGTCCGGACGTCGCCGCCTGCGGTGCTCGATTTCGGGGTGGAGAGCCTCCTGACGCCGCGTCCGGGTGAAGCTTTGGACCCGCACGCGGCCGCCCGTACCATCCTGGATGCCATTCACCGCGCGGGCGCCGAAATCGGTCTGGGCCGCTACGACGAAGTTCGTCTGGTCTACAATGCGGATGCGTTCCTGTCGGCCCACGGTGAGCGCCGGACGGTACACCTAGGAATCGACCTGTTTCAGGAGACGGGATCAGTCGTGTACGCTCCCATCGACGCAGTGGTAGAGGGGTGTGGCTACCGGAAGGGGCACCTGGACTACGGGGGTTTTGTAGTGCTGCGCCACGAGGCCGGTGACGACGTATTCTTTACCCTGTACGGCCACCTGAGCCCGGACTTTGATCTCGAGCCTGGACAAGCCGTGCGCAGGGGTCAGCAGATCGGCAGGCTAGGTTCGCCTGAGGAGAACGGCGGGTGGGCACCGCATCTGCACTTCCAGGTAATTTGCGATTTGCTGGACACGGCGCCGGCGTTTCCCGGAGTCGCACTCCCGAGCCAGCGCCGAACGTGGCTCAGCCTGTGCCCCGATCCCAATCATATCCTGGGGGTGCAGCGACGGGCCTTTCCCGCGCAGGCGCTGGGAATGGCAGAGGTTCTTGCGTTGCGAGCCCGCCACATTGGAGCAAGCCTCAGTGTATCCTATCGGCGGCCTCTTCACATTCTGCGAGGCTATCGCCAGTTCCTCTATGACGCGGATGGGCAGGCCTACCTGGACGCGGTCAACAACGTCCCGCATGTAGGGCACTGCCATCCTAGAGTGGTGCGTGCCGCGCAGCGCCAGATGGAGGTCTTGTGCACCAACACGCGCTACGTGCACGAGACGCTGGTAAACTACGCCGGCAGACTCGCGCGCACGATGCCCGGCGGACTTGACGTGTGCATTTTCGTGAATTCGGGCAGCGAGGCCAATGATCTAGCTCTGCGGATGGCGTTTGCGCATACGGGAATGCGAGACGTGATTGTGCTGGACGGCGCCTATCACGGACATCTCAGTTCGCTGATTGACATCAGTCCGTACAAGTTTGACGGTCCAGGCGGTCGCGGCGCCCCCGCACATGTGCACAAGGTGGTGCGACCGGACGGCTACAGGGGGCCCTATTTTGGCATGGACGTTGAGACGGGCAGCCGCTTTGCCGCCCACGTGGACGACGCCATCAAGGCACTCGGCCGGGGGGGGCGCAAGCCGGCGGCCTTCATTTCGGAATCGCTGCTAGGTTGCGGTGGCCAGATCGAGTTTCCGCGGGGATACCTGGCCGCGGTATACCGCCATGTGCGCTCAGCCGGCGCCGTATGCATTGCCGACGAAGTGCAAGTCGGCTTCGGACGGGTTGGCACGCACTTTTGGGGATTCGAGACACAGAACGCCGTACCGGACATCGTTGTGCTGGGCAAGCCCATGGGCAACGGGCATCCGCTTGCTGCTGTGGTTACAACGAAGGAAATCGCTGCAGCATTCGACAACGGCATGGAGTTTTTTAGCACTTTTGGAGGCAATAATGTCAGCTGCGAGGTAGGCATGGCCGTGCTGGACGTAATCGAGGAGGAGCATCTGCAAGAGAATGCGCTGGCGACCGGAGAGCATTTGAAGAACTGCCTGCGCGCGCTGCAAACTAGGCACGAAACAATTGGCGATGTGCGTGGACGCGGCCTCTTTCTCGGCGTGGAACTGGTCCGGAACAGGTCGACGCGCGTGCCTGCGCCGCAATCAGCCTCCTATGCGGCAAACCGCTTGCGGGACCTGGGAGTCCTGGTGAGCACAGACGGGCCGCACAATAACGTGCTGAAGATCAAGCCTCCGATGGTGTTCGACGTTGCAGATGCGGACAAGCTGACCCACACGCTGGACCAGACACTATCCGAAGAGTTCGTTCGACTCAGAGTATCTCCACAAGCCTGAGCTCGAAGATCATTACGGCGTTTGGCGGGACCGGATCTCGCCCCTCTGAGCCGTAAGCCAACTCGGGCGGCACAACGAGTTGCCGCTCGCCGTTCAGCCGCATGCCTATTATTCCCTCGTCCCAGCCGTCGATTACCTGGCGAGTGCCCACGGTAAATAGGAAAGGCTCCTCCCTCAGGTAAGAACTGTCCACAAGTCTTCCATTGGCCAGCCACGCGTGGTAGTGCACGCTTACAATGTCACCGTTCTTGACCGGGTTGCCCGTCCCATCTACAAAGTCGTAGTACTTCAGACCTGTCGGTGTAACAACGTAGTCTTCATCCGGCACTGCGCGTGGTTTGGGAAGGTCTTCCTCCGGCGTGGGCTCGGCTGTCGGTGGCTCAGCGCAACCTGAAGCAACCAGCAGGATTACGGCAAGAGGCAATCTGGTGGCTATAGCGCGCAACATGTAAATTCTGCGGCACGATTGATCGCAGGAAACGTGATTCCACCCGGGCTGTTTCTGCGGCTGGAGCATGGCAACGTGCCCGTTGTTCCAGTGTTCTAACTGCGCACAAAACCTGCTGCCATGTTCAGTCCGAGTACGTACCGCAAAAGGAGAGAGCAACTGGCTCGCGCGCTGGAAACCGGCGTGGCGCTCTTCCTGGGCAACCAGGAAAGCCCGATGAATTACGAAGACAACATGTATCCCTTTAGGCAGGACAGCTCGTTTCTGTACTACTGGGGCCTAGCTTCTCCCGGACTTGCCGCTCTGCTGGATGTGGACGAAGGACGGCACGTGCTTGTCGGTGACGACGCAACTGTTGCGGACATGGTTTGGACGGGCCCGCAGCCGCGGCTAAGGGAAAGAGCGGCGGCCGTGGACGTGCTGGAGACGATGCCCGCAGCCGGACTGGAGGCGGCGATCCGACGCTTCCAGGCGCAGGGTCGGAGGGTGCATGTTCTGCCCCAGTATCGCACCGAGAGCAGGGTCAAACTGGAATCGCTGCTGCGGTTGCCTGCCGGGGGCGCCGGCGACGAGGTATCGTCCTCATTGGTGCGTGCCGTAATTGCGCAGCGTTCTGTCAAGGATGATGCCGAGGTGGCGGAGATCGACCATGCGCTGGAAGTGTCGCATGCCATGCATACAGCCGCAATGCGCGAGGCGGCACCCGGGCGTGTCGAGCGGGAAATTGCGGGTATGGTGGAAGGCATTGCCATAGCCGGCGGTGGCCGGCTTGCCTTTCCGATCATATTCTCCAAACGGGGAGAAGTACTGCACAATCACACGTATGACAATCTGCTGCGGGAAGGAGACCTGGTGGTCCATGACAGCGGTGCCAGCTCTCGCTCCGGTTATGCCAGCGACATTACGCGTACCATTCCGGTTTCCGGCAAATTCACCGAACGCCAGCGCGCCATTTACGAATGCGTCCTGTCTGCCCAGATGGAGGCCATCGATGGTATACGGCCAGGCCAAGCCTTTCGCGACCTGCATTTTCGGTCAGCAATTGCCATTGTCCGGGCGCTGTGCGACTTGGGACTCATGAAGGGTGATCCGCAAGACGCGGTTACCGAGGGTGCCCACGCTCTCTTCTATCCGCACGGACTGGGGCACATGATGGGACTGGACGTGCACGACATGGAAGGACTCGGAGAAGATCTTGTGGGCTACGATGCCGATGTGCAGCGTTCAGCGCAATTCGGGACGCGTTCGCTGCGGCTAGGCAAGTCTCTCGAACCAGGTCACGTGGTGACCGTGGAACCGGGCTGTTACTTCATTGAGGCCTTGATCGATCAGTGGGCGGCGGAAAAGCGCTATGCTGCATTTATCGACTATTCTGCTCTCGAGGCCTGGCGCGGATTCGGCGGCGCCCGCATCGAAGACGATGTCCTCGTAACGGTGGAAGGATGCCGGGTTCTCGGCCCAGCAATACCGAAATCTGTGCAGGACGTAGAAACGGCTTGCGTACGCTAATTCAGGCCTCGGAATGTGCAAGGGCAAGCTCCGTGCTTCCCAGTTGCACGTTTTCGATGGTGCCGGCGCGAGTCGCGTCAAACGTGCGCCGGATGCGGATGTAGTTGTCGGTGAGCCCGTTCATGTGGTCACGCCCGCGCGAGCGCTCCCACAGCACAGGCCGAATCGTGTCGACGAAGCGATTGCGGAAGGCCGCGCTCTTCCGGGCAGAGAGCTCGCGCAGCCGGGCATTGCGTGCCTTGCGAACGGCGTGCGGTACCGGCTCTAGGTCGAGTTTGTCTACTGCGGTTGTGTTGGGCCGCTCCGAGTAGCTGAATACGTGGAGGTAGGCAAGAGGGAGACGGTCCAGGAACCGGTAGGTGTTTTCAAAGCGGATGTCGGTCTCGGCGGGGAATCCGACAATGACGTCGGCCCCGATGGCAGCCTCCGGCATCTTCTCCAGGATGCGCGCGACGCGGTCGGCAAAGCGGGAGCGTCTATAGCGTCGGCGCATGGCCCCGAGAACGTCATCGTCACCACTCTGCAGAGGAACATGGAAGTGGGGCACAAAGACCGTTGATGCCGCGACGAAGTCTATGATGGCATCGGTGAGAAGGTTGGGCTCTATGGAAGAAATGCGGTAGCGCGCAATACCCTTTACCTGTTCAAGGGCCTTAAGGAGCTGCAGCAGGCCCGCCGATCGATCCTCGTCGTACCGACCCTGGCCAAAGAGCCCAACATTTACTCCCGTCAGTACGATTTCCCGGATTCCGTGGCTGGCAATGTCCTGGGCCTGGCGGAGCACCTGATCCACCGATGCAGACCGGCTGCCACCACGAGCCCGTGGGATAGTGCAAAACGAACAGGAATAGTCGCATCCGTCCTGCACCTTGAGAAAGGCGCGCGTCCTGTCATCCGAAAGCAGCGCGGGATCAAATGTGTGGACTTCGCCAATGCAGGAGACGGCAACCTGCGTTTGCTCCTTTCGCTCGAATTCCTTGACGATTTCAAAAAGCCGGGCTTTCTCCCTGGTCCCCAGGACGACATCCACTCCTTCAAGACTTGCCACCGTCTCCGGCTGGAGTTGCGCGTAGCACCCGGTTACGATGACACAGGCATCAGGGTTGGCGCGCCGGGCGCGACGGATAGCCTGTCGGCACTTCCGGTCGGCTTCGGCCGTGACAGAACACGTGTTGACGACGGCAACATCGGCGTATGCCCCGAAAGGGACCACGGCATAGTCTCGTTCCTCGAAGGCGCGTCTCATGCCGCTGGTTTCGGCCATGTTAAGCTTGCATCCCAGGGTATGAAACGTAGCGATGGGCATGGGGTAGGTTTGACGGGCAAGGCGGAAGGCTCGATGCAGCAAATGCACCAGTCCGAATGATCGCGAGGGAAGGCTACAGGCTCATCCTGTACTCCGCTGTCCTGGCCATTGTTACCAGCGCGATCGCTGTCTGGCTTCTTGACGGCGCGCCGATGTACGGCGTCGTGGCATTCGCAGGGCTGCTAGTGGGGTCGGCCTTGGGCTTCTTCCGGGACCCGGAGCGCACACCTCCAAAGGATGCCGGCATGCTATTGCTTGCGCCGGCCGACGGTCGGATCATTGCCATCCGGGAGGAAGAGGAGCCGCTGTATCTCCAGGGCCCAGCGCGCCGCATTACCATCTTTCTGTCCGTGTTCAACGTGCACGTAAACCGGATTCCCGCTTCGGGGGTTCTTGAATTCGACGAATACGTGCCCGGTGATTACAAGTTGGCGTGGCATCCGAAAGCCTCCGACCTGAATGAAAGGTCACAATTGGGTCTGCGTCACAACAGCGGCGCCAAGGTGCTCTTCAAGCAAATTGCGGGCTTGTTTGCCCGAAGAATCGTGTACCATGTCTCGGAGGGAGACGCCGTGCACGCAGGCCAGCGCATGGGAATCATCAAGCTGGGCTCGCGCATGGACGTATTGACGCCTCCGGAGGTTGCCCTTGCGGTCCGTGTGGGAGACATCGTGCGTGCGGGAGAAACCATATTGGGCCGATTCGGCAAAGAGACTCGGTAGCACACGTATGCACGACGGATCCAACATACCACGGGGACGCAAGCACCGCCAACTGAGGCAAAGACTTAGAGGCCATAGGATCGAGGACCCACCTCGCCGCATCCCCCGCGTTGCCGTGCCCTCGTTCTTTACGCTGCTCAACCTGTTTTCGGGCTTTCTTGCCATCGTGCAGATTCATGAAGCGCAATACCAGTATGCGTGTTATTTCATTGTGCTCGCGGGATTCTTCGATTTGCTGGACGGGATGCTGGCCCGTCTGGCCAATGCCCAGTCGCTGTTTGGCACGGAGCTTGACTCGTTGAGTGACGTGGTTTCCTTTGGCGTGGCACCGGCCTACCTGGTTTACGCCTATTCGCTGTCGGATTTTGGGGTTTTCGGGCTGCTTACCTCGGCGCTACCGGCATTGTGTGCGGCAGTGCGGCTTGCCCGCTTCAACGTGCTCTTTGACGGGACCAGGAGAGAGTATTTTCAGGGGCTTCCCGCTCCGGCTCAGGCCCTTGCCATCGTGTCCCTCGTGCTGAACGGGGAAGTCGTAGGCAGACTGTATCCGCTGGCGGGTCAGGACCAGTCGCTGCTCATGCCCATCATTTTCCTCCTGTCACTCCTGATGCTGACATCCATCCGGTTCGAAGCCGTTCCGCGGCCCAGCACACAGTTTATTCAGCGACATCCGTTCGTGGCCGCGGGTTATCTCGTGGCAGCACTGCTGCTGCTAATTCTCCAGCAAGCCGGGTTTCTGATTGTGATTACCGCGTATATTCTCTTCGGCCTGGTTCGGGCCGGAGTGAAGGCCGCCAGAGCCGTTTTCGACAAACAAGGCCTGGAGCAACACGACTGATACATGTATAAAGCACAAATCAACGTATCCTTGCGTCCCTCCATTTTGGACCCCCAGGGCAAGGCCGTCCATCATGCGCTGGAGCAATTGGGCATGGCTCAGGTAAGCAGTGTTCGCATTGGGAAGTTCGTGGAGATGTGGATAGAAGAAGACTCGGAAGAAGCGGCTCTCAGAAGCGCGGAGGAAGCCTGCGGCAAGCTGCTGGCCAATCCCGTAATGGAGAATTACTCCATTTCACTGGAGCGATCCGTCAACTAGCCGGCGCAGGATGCCTGAGCGGAGCGGGCACGCCCCGAAGCCTGGATCATGCAATTCGGATTCCGCTTTGCGGCGCGAACCCGACGATGTCGCCTAACCCCTTGGTGCTTCCACACGCGAAGAGCCGGAGCGAACACCTCTTGATCTCCTCGCGTGGAGCCTGGCCAAACAGCTACAAGCCGAAGTTCCTGAACCTGTAGCTCAAGTTCAGCAGAACGTAGCGACCGAGCACCTGTGAGCTGCTGTCCTCGATATACAATTCCGTGATGCTCCGGCTGATGCCGGTCTCCTGGTTGAAGATGTCCCCTACCACAAGCTTGACCTCTGCAGCGTCCAATTGCATGAATTTGTACCCGACGCCCGCATTTACGATAAACGTGGTAGGATAAAGCTCTTCATCGAGGCCGACGTATTCATTGTAGGTCAGATTGCCTTCCAGGACCAGCCCGCCTACGGGCAGCCAGGCAAACCGCACACCCGTGTCGTGCCGGAAGTAGTCTTCGTCCAGTTCCTGGTAGAAGGAGTTGGACGCGATGGTGTAGTTGGCGCCGTACGAAACCGTAAAGTCGAGGTTTTCGCTAATGTTGCTCGCGATCGTCAGGCCTGAGTTTAGCCCGTACTGCGAACCCATGTTAACCCGATTGTTGATGAGGCCGGGGGTGCGGGCGTAGGTAACGCCGCCTCGGAAATTGAAATTGCTTTGCAAGAGTCCCACGGGACGGCCCATGCCAAAGAAGGACCGGGCACTGATACTCGGCTCCGTCAGGTTGACCGGATAAGAGAATTGAGCGCCTTGCGGAAGGATTATCCCCTGTTCAAGCTCCATCTCCCGCATGGCCAGCAGGGACGCCGTGCCGATGCTATTGCGCATGTAGTTGAAGTCGGCGAAGCCGAAGACAATACGACCCTCGCGCCAGTTTCCGCGGCGCGCGCGCAGCCGGATGTTGTGGGTATAGCTGGGCTCCAGGTCAGGATTACCGGTCGACAGGAACAGGGGATTGGTGTTGTCAATGACATCCTGCAACTGACTCATGGACGGCGTATTGGTGCGGGTGCGATAATCCAGGTCCAGGTCCAGTGATTCGCCAACCTCGAATTCTATCTCCACTTCAGGCAGGATGCTGAAGAACGAGCGGTCAAGATCGTAAGGCACCGGGTATGTCTGGTCGCCGAGCAGCCTCTCGCTCTGCGCTTCAACGCCCAGCTGGATCTCAAACCTGTCCTCGATGCGGAGCTGGTAGCTGGCGCCGCCCCGCTGCTGTATGACATTATTGTCAAACAAGCTCGAAAATGTAGGATCGAGCACCGTATATAGGCCCGTTTTCAGGTCCTGCACGTAGGCAAATCTGTCGGATACGTTCTTGCTGAGGGAAGGCTCGTAACTGAGCTGAATCCTGCTGCGCTCGCCGAGCTGCTCCGTATAGTCGATTTCGAGGCCGTAAGACTGCCCGGCCGATTTGTTGTCGATTTGCTGATCGTTGGTCTCATCTAACGCAACTGCGCTCAGTTCGAAGATCTCCGTCACGGAATACTGGTCGGTATCACCGGAGCGATCATTGACCCCGATCTCCAGGTTGGCCGAAATCGTACGACCCGGTTTGGCAAAGCGATGTCGGTACAGTATGTCGGTCGAAGACGTGTAACCAACGTTGTTGGACGCGTACCGGTTGAGAACTGAATTGAGCATCGCGCCGGTAAACAGCGCGTTGGACCCGCTTAGGTTGCTGGTTGCGGAATTGTCCTGTACGCTGAAGTTGGGGCGAATAAGCAACGAGTTGTTCTCGTCGATCGTGTATTCGATCCTCGCATTGAGCCGATGATTGTAGTTGGTGCTGCTGGATTCGGTATTCTCGTTGTAGAATTGTGATTGCTCCTGTGCCAGGAACAGCTCCCGGTCCAGAAAGGCGGCATTGGAATTGCCCATCCGGTTGAAGAAATAGCTTGCGGTCAGCTGCAGACTGGAACCGATTTCATCGCTGTAATTGATTCCTGCCGACGATGTAGTGTTCAGCCCGCCCTGCTGACCAACGAGGAAATTGCGCGGATTAAACCCGGTTCTACCGCCGCCTCGACCGCCACCACCACCGCCTCGACCGCCACCACCGTCGCGCATCCGTATACCGCCTCCAGGAGGTCCTCTCCGCTCACGGCCCGAGATGCCCAGCAGGTCCTCAAATGCAAAGTTCTGCTGGTTGATGTTGTTGGAGAGGCCAATGATGGAAATCCGCCTGTCCTCGTCGAATATGTTCGCATTCCCGCCGGTTATGTACCGCGACTCACCCCCATAGCCTCCGTAAACCTTCCCGAACTGGCCATTGCTCATCCCCGTCCGGGTCACGATGTTGATGGTGCGCTGCTGGTTCCCGTCATTGAAGCCGGTAAATTGTGACTGCTCGCTTTCGGTGTCAAACACTTCAATGCTCTGAATAACGTCAGCGGGCAGGTTCTGCAGTGCCGCTCGTGGGTCGTTTCCAAAGAATTCCCTGCCGTCTACCGTCACACGCTGAACATCTTCACCCTGGGCCTGGACCTGGCCGTCCTGAACCACGATGCCCGGCATCTTTTCTACCAGATCCTGGGCTGATGCATCCGGGTTTACCTTGAACGCGTCCGCATTGAATATGGTAGTGTCGCCTTCCACCCGGATTCGCTCAAGTGCTCCCTCGACCAATACTTCGCCCATTTCCAGGACGGCAGAGACCAGAGGGATCGTGCCGAGGTGATGCTGAGCGCTGTCGACAGCCACGTCGCGGATATGGGTTTCGAAGCCCACAAAGGAGAGGCGGAGCCGGTACAAGCCGGAACGGAAAACCCGCAGGCCGAAGTGGCCCGTGGCATCGGTAACGCCGGCGGCCGTCTCACTCGAGTCGGAGGCCAGCCAGAGCATCGCCGTGACGCCTGGAAGTACTTCGTTCGTGGCGCTGTCGACGGTCCAGCCATGCACCGTGAACTGCGAAGCCTGCTGGGCAGTCGCCCCACTGCCGAATCCGGCAAGAGCGAAAAGAATGATGAGAGTGCGTTTCATTGCGGTTTGTGCAAATGGCGTGAATACGCGAATCGATTCGTAAAGGCTACGCAGCGCGGGACTTCAAGTGCGCCCAAAAGGGGCCCTGGTGCAACAACCGGGGGCCATCGAGTGACCAAGAGCCCGTTTCCGGATCAGTTTTGCGCGCGAGGGACATCATAGACTCGGTGCCTTACCGGCTGATTGTCGGCTAATTAGACGCAGCAAGGTGGTCCTGCATTCCTGGCTAGTCCTGCATCTTGGCCGAGCTGCCGGCTTGCCACGGTGTGGCCTGAAGGTGCGAGCTCAGCCAGGGACCGGCAAGAGGAATGGAATGGTGTCGGACGTGGAGGCGTCCATTAAAATGTAGCGCAGGACTCGCCTGCTCGTGCAGGTGCCGCCGCATCCAAGGCGAATCCAATCCCCGCAATTAAACTACCCGATCATGATAGATGACGACAAGCCGATTGGAAGAGTTCTCAGCCGGCGGGAAGCGCTGGGACTGCTGACTTCTGTGGGAGGCGCCATGTTTGTATCTGCCGGCATGGCGACTAAGGCCGCAGGATCAGGCAGGGTGCCGCCGTGTGTTGTGGTCCCCGAGCTGACGGAAGGTCCATTCTTTGCTGACCTGCCGCTAAACCGGTCCGACATACGAGCCGAGCCTTCGACCGGCATTCAGGTACCGGGTATTCCGCTGGGGCTTCAATTCGCCGTGTCAGTCATCAACGGCCAGGCGTGCACGCCGCTTGCCGGCGCAATGGTCAACATCTGGCAGTGCGATGCCATAGGTCGTTACTCTGCCTTCCGGGATCGCGGCGCAGGCAATGATATGCAGTCACAACAATTCCTGCGAGGCTATCAGATCACGGATGAGGCAGGATTGGCAAAGTTTACGACCATTTATCCCGGGTGGTATTCGGGTCGCGCCGTGCACATCCATTTCAAGATCCGCGTAGGGGAATCGGCATCAAGAACATTCGAGTTTACGTCGCAGCTATTCTTTGACGAAGACCTTACAGATCGCGTGCATGGACAGGCTCCCTACGCGGCTCGGGGCCAGCGAAACAGGCGCAACAGCGACGACGGCATATTTCGCCGGTCCGGGGACCAACTTACGCTGGCCTTGAGCCCGGAAGGCGACGGGTATTCCTCAACGTTCGGGATCGGCCTGGACCTTTTATAGTGACCGCGCGGGGCGGCCTGATGGCACACAAGGAGCTCCCGTAGAGGGAAGTAGGGTCATTCGTCGGGCGCCCGCGCTGCAGTAGCCGCAGGCGCGTGATCGGGCCAGGTACAAGGAAGTATTCTAGAGTCAGCGCGCCGTTTGGCTGGCACGCTGCAGCACGCAGGCCGGCGCGAGTCTGCCCGTCCGTGGCGTGACCAGCGAATGCCAAAGTTTGGACGTCGGCATTTTGCAGCCGGCTGCGGTGGCCCGCCGGTGCGGGAGACTAATGGGAGATCTGGTCTTTTTCCCTGACAGACCTGGTCAGTGCATGAACGTATAATTCAGCTTCAGCAGGAAAACGTTGGTTGGAAAAATGTTGAATGTGTCTCGCAGTTGATCAAAGGAATGCTGATTATACGGCGATCTGCTGCGAGATAAATCGAAAGCGTCAAAATCGTCGCTGCCGCGTCTCGACTGGGACCATACAACAAAGAGAGAGGAGCCTGGCCGATACTCCCATCGCAATACGGTATTGGTCTGAAAGCTGCTGATTGAGAAGTCATAGAGCTTCGGAAATCGGTCCACGGGTACAAGTGTGTCCCGGTCCACAAGAAGCGAGAACTGGTCGTACGTGCCGCGCGCCACGAACAGCTGTCCGTAGAATTGAATGGACAGCTTTGGCGTGAGCGTGACATTGCTGCGCAAGGTGAGATCGACGGCTCGCGTATCGCGGAGACCGAAGACGGGTACATAGTATCGTCCCAGATCGTCGTATGCCTCGCGTCCTGCAAGCGCTGCGTCCAGGACCGAACCGGCGGCCGCAGGCACGGTCACGAATGAATGTACATCCTCCGGCGGCGTGCGGCTCGCCGTTGCAATGGCCCAGCCTCCAGGAAGGGGAGCGAAAGCCTCGTTGGAGGCCCACTCCGATACCGAATTCTCCATTTCCGCCATCAACTCCGTTGAGAGGCTGATGCGCGAAGACAGGTCCCATTGACCGAACAGGCCTGCGGAATACACGCGCCCTCCGTCACCGAACAACTCAAGGTCGAGTTGTGGCCCCACGACCCAGTTGCGCCTGATGTCGGACGTGATCGACAGGTCAATATTCACCTCGCGCGCGCGGGCCCTTGGACCGAGTCCCCGGGTTTCGGTAATGTCGTAGCCACCAAAAAGGTAATCGCCGAATGCGCCCAACTCGATGAGATTGAATCCGCGCGTCGTCCAGTCCGAACGGTAAAAGTAGAAGAAGCCGTTGGAGAGGCCGTCATCGAACGAGAACGAGTTTCCCACAAACAGCAGTGCGGAGCCGCGCTGGAACGGCCCGAATGGTCTTCCGCGGTTGACCTGGTGCGAGACGCCGCCGCGCACATTAAAGAAGTTGTTTTGCCGCAGGATGCCGAGGTCGTTCGGATTGAAGCCGTCACTGATCATGGTGAAACCGGTAGAGACGTTCCACACGCTTCGCTGGCGGTTCAGTCCGGCCGCCAGTGCGAATCCGCGCTCTAGTTCGTCGTCCGCCAAGTCCCGGTATGTAGTGCTGAACTGCCCGTCGAATCGGTAGCGGTTCTCGCGGAACCGCAGATCCCAATCCAAGCCTCCGGCCATGCTTCGCAAAGCATCTTCACCCGTATGATCTACAAGGGTGGCCATGCCACCAACGTTCGACAGCTGGCCAATTTGCTGCCTGAGTCGTCCGACTCCGTAGTAGGAATCGGGCTGGAAATTGTCCCCGGTTGCAGCACCGAAGAACCCTGCGGACAATCCCCTGCCGGATCTTCCGGATAGTTTGCCGGCGCCTATGATCGGCGCGTCTGATCCGACGCGCCGCGTATAGAGCAACGAGCCTCCCCGATCCAGCTGAAAGTTGAATATCTGGGTTCCCTCCGTGAAGAACGGCCGCCGCTCGGGAAAAAAGGACTCGAAGGCCGTAAGGTTGAGCTCCGCCGGGTCGGCGTCTACCTGGCCGAAATCCGGGTTGAAGGTTGCGTCCAGGGTGAAGTTCGACGTTATGCCAACCTTGATGTCACCGCCAACATCAATGTGGCCGTCCCGGGCAAGCGTTCCGGCTTCTGCTCCCTCTTCGGTCCTGAGTCTGGAGACGCTATAGGGAATGGCCTGGACGTTGCGGTGCGGGCGGATATCGGCAATGCCCTCCAGCGTGCCAAATTGCGCCACCGTCCCGCTGCTGCGCTCGGCACGAGGTACCATCACCCATTCGCTTGTCTCGCTGAGTCTCGGAATAAAGCGTGAGAAGTTGACGCCCCATCGCTGAACTCCGGCATCGGCGAAGCGCAGCATGGAATAGGGGATACGCATTTCGACTACCCAGCCGGTTGCCGTCCTGCGAGCAGAAGCGTCCCAAATCGCATCCCAGGAGGTATTGAAGTCGAATCCCTGGTCGTCTCCGCCGCCGCCTCCACCTCCGGTGAATCGGTTTCCGGTATAGATTCCGTCTGCCTGCAGCCCGCCGGCATTCACGGCAAAGTTGTATGCCGTCTTCCGGTCATAGTATGAATCGATCGCTACCACGAACCAGTCGGCACGCGTGGCCGTGTCCCGCCGCCCCAGCGTGGTCAGGATCTTCTCGGGCTCCGAATCATGTAGTGTCGCTCCAACATACAGAGCCGCATTGCCGTACAGGATGCGGACTTCGGTCTGGTGCGTGGCGGGCGCTCCCTCCAGGGGTTCGAATTGCGTGAAATCCGAAGCAAAAGGCGTGGTTTGCCAGTCTGCTTCGTCCAGGATGCCATCTATCTTGACGGAGCCCTGGATACGCTGTGCCAGCAGCGTGCAGTCAGGTCTGCAGTCGGGACTCGGAGGCGAGGCGAACAGCAGCAGAGCTAGTAGCATGAAACCGGCCCAGGAAGATTACTCGGTTGTACCCGGTCACAGCGCCGGAGGTTGCGCGATTGACGATCACCGGGCCGAGCCTCCCCCTTATAGATGCGTGTCAGGCGGCCTTTGACCGGCTGCCGGATTGTACTATGCCCTCCGGCGCACTGGAGCCAGTCTGATTCGAAAGGTGCTCAGACATCCGCAGCGCGGGTAAGCACTAGATCCCGATCCGGATCGTCGCCTCTAGTGCCCTTCTCTTGCCGCGACCGCCAGCTGGTCGACCCGGTTATTGAGGGCGTCGTCAGCGTGCCCCTTGACCTTGATCCATTCAATGGAGTGCCTTTCCGCCTGCTCCAGCAGCTGCACCCAGAGGTCCTTGTTCTCCACGGGCTGTTTCCTGGTCGTCTTCCAGCCGTTGCGCACCCAGCGGTGCACCCACCCTCGGTTGAAGGCCCGCTCGAGATACGAGCTGTCCGTACGAAGCCGTACACGGCACGGATACTTGAGGACGCGCAAAGCTTCCAGGGCCGCTGTAAGCTCCATGCGGTTATTCGTGGAATTGGCTTCACGGCCCGTGAGCACGCGCTCGTGCCGCCCGCTCTGCAATATAGCTGCCCATCCGCCCGGCCCCGGATTGCCGGAACAGCTTCCGTCCGTGGTTATGGTGACCAGCTTCATGGGCACTTGCCGGATTTGCGGTATCTTGGACATTTCCGTTCCGGGCGTCTACGCGCCGGCGTCGCATGAGGTTTGTTGATTACGTTACGATAACGGTGCGAAGCGGAAGCGGCGGCTCGGGTTGTGTGGCGTTCCGGCGCGAAAAGTTCGTGCCCAGAGGCGGGCCCTCCGGGGGTAACGGCGGCAGTGGCGGTTCGGTCGTGCTGGAAGGTGACGCCAATGTCCATACGCTGATGGACCTTCGCTACAACCGGCACCATTTTGCGCCAAATGGATCTCCGGGCGAGGGGAGCCTGCGATCCGGCAAGGACGGAGCCGATCTCGTCTTGCGAGTGCCGCCGGGCACCACCGCCCGTGCACTTGACGGCGCCGCCATCCTGGGCGAGGTTCGCGCGGCAGGGGATCGTCTCGTGCTCGCCCAAGGGGGGCGAGGCGGCCGAGGCAATGCGTTCTTCAAGTCGCCAACCAATCAGGCTCCGCGCCGCAGCCAGCCCGGCGAGCCGGGCCAGGAGCAACGCGTGGCACTGGAACTGCGCCTTCTGGCTGACGTGGGTCTTGTTGGATTTCCGAACGCCGGCAAGAGCACGCTGGTCTCTTCCATTTCGGCGGCGAAGCCCAAGATTGCGGATTATCCGTTTACGACACTCGTTCCGACCCCCGGCGTCGTCTACGTGGAAGAATACTCTTCGTTCGTCATTGCGGACATCCCAGGCATTATCAAAGGCGCTCACAAGGGGAAGGGGCTCGGTCTGCGGTTTCTGAAGCACATCGAGCGCAACAGCGTGCTGCTGTTTGTGATTCCGGTCACTTCGGCCAATGTTCAGGCGGAGTACGACACACTATTGGGCGAGCTTTCGGCATTTGACGCCGAGGTCCTTTCCAAGCCGCGGTGCGTCGCCTTTACGAAGGCAGATTTGCTCCCCCGGTCCGAGCGTTCCGAATGGCTGAATTCGCAAAGGGCGCTGTTTCCGGACGCGAATGCCGTTATGCTCTGCAGCGCAGTCGCCGGATACGGGATTGAATCCCTGAAAAGAACCTTGTGGTCGCTGGTGGAACTGGAAAAGAAAGTGCGGCCCCAGCTGGATGGGGGCGGGCATGGGACTTAGACCGGAAGCGTATATACAGGGAAACCCGGTCTCTGTCGTTTTCAGGTGCAGGGAAGCGGCGTCGAAGCGCCTCGATGTTTTCCTGGCCGGGTCTGCCGAAGACACCTCCCGAACGGCGATCAGCCGCGCCATCCGCCAGGGTCACGTCTCCGTAAACGGCAAGGTAGAGCTGCGGCCATCTGCGCCGGTCAGCTACGGCGACGAGGTTGGCTGGCGCCGCGTACCGCCCCCTCCCGCCATCATTTCCCCGGAACCGCTGCCGCTTTCCATCCCGTACGAAGACAACCGGGTCCTGGTAGTCGACAAGCCTGCCGGAATGCCCGTTCATCCAGGCGCGGGGCACAGGTCGGGTACGCTTGTCAACGCCCTGCTTCACCACGTTGGCTCGGGACCGCTGGATTCGTCTTCGCCGGAACGCTGCAGCGGCCTCTCCAGTGCCCACGCGGCCACCGGTCCTGTGCGGCCCGGGATCGTGCACCGCCTGGATATGGATACCACGGGGCTCTTGGTTGTCGCGAAGGATGATGTCGCGCACCGTGCCCTGGCAAGCCAATTCGAGGAGAGAAGTGTCCTGCGAAGGTACGCGGCCATCGTTCACGGCACCCCGATACCGGCTTCTGGAACGATCGAAGCGCCCATAGGACGGGACCCGAGAGACCGCAAGAGGATGGCCGTCACCGAATGCGGCAAGCGAGCCGTTACGGAGTACGAGACCACAGAGGCCTTTGGCACCGCCTCCCTGCTGCGCTTTCGGCTTCGCACCGGCCGAACCCACCAGATTCGCGTGCATGCCCGCCATATGGGGCACCCCTTGCTGGGCGACGCCACGTATGCTTCGCAGAGGCACGCGGCGCGCACTCTGCACAAGGAAATTGCGCGCCAGGCCTTGCACGCCGAGGTATTGGGGTTTTTGCATCCACAATCCGGTCGGGAGATGGTGTTCTCAAGCGAGCTGCCGGGGGACATGCAGCGCGTGCTGCGGCGCCTTAGAAAACTGGTGTAGGTGCTGCGGATCGACTCGGGTTCGTGATCGCAGTGGCAACCGACAGACCAGGACCGAACGCAAAACGCAATGGGCTCTCTGGCGTACCAGCGTGCACGATCTGCATGACCCAGACGGAGATTCGCTCCCGCGCCATGATTCAAGCCCGGTGAAGTTCAAGTCGATAGAGGGCACTTACGACATCCTTCCCGGGGCGGGCGAGCTCCTCTCCAGGATGGAAGCCTGGCAGTATGCGGAATCTGTCATTCGGGACGTACTGCGCCGATTTGGCTTTGAGGAGATCCGGACGCCGGTGCTTGAGCCTTTGCAGCTGATTGCTCGGAGCGTGGGGCAGCAGACCGACATTGTATCAAAGGAGATGTTCAGTTTCGAGCGCGGGCGCACGCAATACGTTCTGCGCCCCGAGGTCACAGCTCCCGTGGTCAGAGCCTATCTCCAGCACCACCTGGACCAGCGCCCCGGAGATGCCCGCCTGTTCTATATTGGGCCCTGTTTTCGGGCTGAGCGGCCGCAAAAAGGCAGGTTTCGCCAGTTTCATCAGTTCGGCGCTGAAATCCTGGGTACGCAGGATGCCCGCGCGGATGCGGAGGTCATTGCGAGCATGATGGCCGTATACGAGGCCTTCGGACTTGGAGGGCTTCGCCTGAGACTCAACTCGCTCGGAGATGCGGCATGCCGGACGCGCTACGCCGATGCCCTGAGGAAGTACTTCGAACCGTTTGTTAGCGACATTTCTGCCACTAGCCGAGCCCGCCTGCAGAAGAACCCGCTTCGCATCCTGGATACCAAGGTGGAGTCGGAGCGCGTGCTCCTTAAAGCAGCGCCCCGCTTGCCGGACTTCGCAGGGCCGGACGCAAGGGCATACTACGAGGAAGTCAAGTCGCTCCTTCGCGACCTCGGCATCGGCTTTGAGGAAGATCCGCTACTGGTCCGCGGCCTGGACTACTACGCACACACGGCATTTGAATTGGAGGCGGAAGGCATCGGCGCGCAGAATTCTCTGGCCGGAGGCGGGCGTTACGATGGGCTCGCGCAGTCGATAGGCAGCGGCAAGACTGTGCCTGCGGTGGGCTTCGCTGCCGGCATTGAGCGGCTGCTCCTGGCCCTGGAGGTGCAGCAATGCGCTGTGCCCGATGGCGGTCACCTTGATGTCTTCCTCGTGGCCGTGGGCGATGAAGCAGTGCGCCGGGTCTTTTATCTGGCACAGAAGCTGCGCGCTGCAGGACTCCGAAGCAGCTATGGTTTAGGTCGTCGCTCGCTCAAGGCGCAGCTACGGTTGGCCAATCGGCTGGAAGCCCGCCACTGCGTAATAATTGCGGATGAAGAACTAGAGAGGCAGGAGGCGCAGGTCAAGAACATGGCCAACGGGGTGCAAGAGTCCGTTTCGTTCGATGCGCTGGAAGCTTTCCTTCGCAGCCAACAGCAATAGCCTACTATGTATCCCCGATTGCTGGAAATACCTCTTCCGTTCGAAGTTTTCGGGATAGGGACGATCACCTTCCATTCATTTGGCGCCATGATGGCTCTTGCCTTCCTGGTGGCTGCTTGGGTTACACGCAGGGAACTCGATCGGCTCTACGCGGCGGGACGGCTCAAGGCCGTGCGCATTCCGGCTCCGTCACGCAAGGGCGCAGGCAATATCAAGGGCAGGGCAAGCTCACGTCTGGCGTACGCCGAGGTAAGTCCAGGCTACATCATGGGTACGGTCGTTGTCCTCGCCGTTATAGGCGGCCTGGGCGGCGCCAAGCTATTCTACATGCTGGATCACCTGGAGGAGTTTGGCCGCGATCCGTTCGGGATGATTTTCTCCCGCGGAGGGCTCACCTTTTACGGCGGTCTTGTTGTGGCAACGGTAATGATCGCCTGGTATGTTCGCCGCAAGGGAGTGCCGCTTCCGATATTTGCGGACACGATTCTTCCAACCGTTCTGCTGGCCTACGGCATAGGCCGCATAGGCTGCCATTTGGCCGGAGACGGTGATTGGGGCGTTGCAGCCAATGCCGCAGCTCAGCCCGGCTGGGTGCCGGACTGGCTCTGGGCCGAGACCTATCCCAATAACATCATGGGTATAGTGCTCCCGGAACCCGGTGTTTATCCGACACCGCTATACGAATTGGGGATGGCACTCATCCTGTTTGTCGTTCTCTGGAGCCTTCGCAAGCACCCATTCCGGTCGGGATGGCTGTTCTGGCTAACGCTGTTGTTCATAGGAATAGAGCGCTTCCTGATCGAGAAGATCCGTGTAAACAACGAGTATGAAATCCTGGGAATGTCCGTCACGCAAGCGGAGGTGATTTCGGTGGTGCTGATGGCCGTGGCAGCGGCGGGCCTTGCCTTGACGACAAGGCGGAGAATTCTGCCAGTGCCTCCTTCAGTAGACGCGGTCGAACGCTAGCCCGCAAATTGTCCGGTCTAACCGGCGCGTGTTTACTGAGCTTGCGTTCCCTCGCCCGGGTTCGGAAAATCAATTGTCCCGGGTTCTCCTTCATACTAATCATGAATTCTACGCAGGGCCTGCGACGAACGCGAGGAGGGCGACAGCGCGGGGCTTCGCGGCACGTAGCGCGGCTAATGCATAGATGAAAATGACTTAGTCGCGTTTGAGCTTTTCTGTTTCAGGATAGAATCCCGGGCACCGACGGCTGTGCCGCGCACATGGAGTCCCTTCTGGCAAACGGAAGGAAACGGGCTGCAGACTGAGGGCACGGACGGCACCGGTTAAGACTGTATTTGCGAGGTGCTACCGTAGGGAGTGAGATCTGGCAGGATGCCACCGGCCTTCTTCGCCAAATGTGGCCATCCCTCACTTCGATGCGGGTCAAGTCGGGGCATTAACTTTGGTCGAAGAGTGTGTCATCAAATCTGTGCACTGAGTGGCCATGTCGCCGCCGACTCCATACGTAAACGACAGCTTGATCCGTGCCCTATTCGCGATTGACCTCGTGGCACTCTTTCTGCTGCTTGCCGGCGCCGTTTGGTCCGTGGCCCGACCCGACCTCCGAATTTGGCCTCCCCCCGGGCGCCGCACTTGGCAGTATTCTCTATCCTGGACCTGCTTCTATTCGGTCATTGGCCTAAACGCGTGCCTGTTCTTCCTGGATTGGAATTCTTGGGTATTTGCAGGCGGCCAACGGTTGCTCCTCGGAATCCCGCTGGCCGTGCTCGGCGGAGTATTGGCGTTGTGGGGAGTTTTCACGGTTGGACGCAAGAATTCCCTGGGCCTCCGTGACGGCTTTGTTATATCAGGCCCCTACCGGCTTACTAGGAATCCGCAGTACCTCGGAAACATCGTATGCCTCCTCGGCCTATCGTTTATCGCGAACTCAGAGCTGCTCTGGATTGCCCATGCGATACTTGCCCTGGTCTTCATCGTCATGCCTCTTAGTGAGGAGATATGGCTGAATGAACAGTACGGCGAGCGATACGAACGGTATCGGCAGGATACGCCACGATTCCTGTGACGCTGTTTCGGTCAGACTCTTGCTTGGCTGCAATCGAGCAACAGAAGTCTGCGCCGATTGCCTAACGTGGCCAGGGTGGGTGTTGTAGTGGGTACATCGCGCGCTTAGGACTCAGGCGCAGGAGCTGGAGCACATTGGGCTGCCGCTGGAAACTGTCTCCAAGCGCCGTGGACTGACCGTACGATTTCCGCGATCCCTCCAATTGGCAATTCCGTCCTGTCTGAAGCCTGTGGCCGTGTCTCACGCACGTTCGCGCGAATCAGAAGGTTGGAGAACGGCATAAGGACCGTGGACCTACGGCCCCTCTTCAAGCCGAATCGAATCGCATTGGACCCTGCCATCCACCCATGAGCAGGCGGTACAAGATTCTGCGTCTACCGAGCACCTTACGTCACCGCTGCACTGCAAGCCGGCGCGAGAAGAGCAGTAGGCCTCACCACTTCCCAAGTGCGACGTTGCCGAAGTATGCAAGCACGAGCTTAGAAGCAGTAGAGTCGACGCCGCAAGAATGCCAATTACCTGCCTCATGAATTACCCTGTCTGGCTTTCTTTGCGCTAATCTTCAATTCCAATTCAACGATTGCGCTGAATCCGGATATTGGCCAGGATGCGCGCTATACTCTGAGTGGCCGTCCGGAAATCGGGTAACAGGCATGAGTGCAATCGCCCCATGATCTGCGGCGCGGAGCCTGCTGCCACGTGACTTATTCTGTTTGGCGGAATGCCTTCCCACAGGGGGCTGGAAACGGATATGGATAAGGGAGCACCAAGAACTATCCTAACGGGGCGCAATCCGGTGCGGGAAGCCCTGCAGCGCGAGCCCGAGGCTCTCGAGTACGTGCTGTTGCAGCAAGGAGCGAAAGGACTCGGCGCCATACGCCGTGCGGCCGCTGCAGCGAGGATTCCCGTCAAGATGGTGCCGCAGCAGCGACTGGGACGTCTAGCGGCAGGTGGGCGCCACCAGGGGGTCGTCGCCATCCGGACGGCCGTGGCTTACCTGAGCCTTGAGAAAATGCTCGCCGGCGTGGCGGCGGATCTGGACACCGTGAGGCAGAAAAAGCCTCGCATTCTGGCGCTGGACCACATCCAGGATCCGCGAAACTTCGGCGCAATTGTTCGCAGCGCCGTAGCCGCTGGAGTAAACGGAATCATCGTACCGAGCCGCAAAATGGCACCCGTAAGTGCGCCCATGATCAAGGCAAGTGCGGGCACGGCTCTACGAGTGCCTATTGCCCGTACCGATGATCTGGCGCTTGCTTTGGACGGTCTGAAAGAGCGTGGATACTACGTGGTGGGAGCGGCTCAGAACGGAGGTTTATCGGTATGGGAGACCGACTGGAACCGTCCATTTGCCCTTGTTGTGGGCAGTGAGGGGTCTGGTTTGCGAACGCACGTGGCTCGTCAATGCGATTTTCTTGTTTCCATCCCGATGCCGGGCGATGCGGAGTCCTTGAATGTCTCCGTTTCGGCGGGAATCATACTGTTTGCCGCTTGCTCCCGGTAACTCAGCCAGGGAAGCTGCATCTGGAAAACGGCAATATGTGACAGGTACGACCCCAGGCCAACTACAAATGCCCGGACAGCGGAGCGTACTGGGCTCTCGCGTGCATTCCGGCGCCGGATGTTCATCGGAATCACGCCTGGTGCGATCATTCGAGTTATAATCCGTCTATTCGGTGGTTGGGCGAGGCTGATGCCGGGACCTGATCATACGTCGGTTTCCTGGCGGAGGGCGTGGCGGCATTGCTGCAGCAAGGCAGCTCGAAGGATGGTGCCTGACGTTTTGCTGGGTAGCGCAGCGGCTCAATGGGCTCCGGTGAATTCTCTCCTGCAGGGATAAGGTCGGGCGCGCGCCGGTGTTTTGATGGCAGGCGGCGAATTCGGAGGCTCGCAAGGTCCGACGTCTACGCTAAGCGCCGGACATCTTGCCCCGGGCAATCTCAGGTGAGCCAGCTGGACCGTGCCCTCTGGAGATCCATGAGTAGCTTCCGGCAATGAGAGGCGGTTTTCTTGCGTCCCCCTCCGGCAGGAAGCGTACCCTGCTTGATGCCAGTTATGGACGAGAAGTCCCGGGCAGCATCGAACTGGCCGACTGGCTGCCTAGGGCAGGAAGGGGAGGCCTCGATGGCGGAATCGCTTCGAATGCCGCGCGGGCCGATGGGAGGCTGATCCTATTTCCTACAGGGCTGCCCGCTAATGCCGGCCGAGTGGTCTCGCTCCAAGTGTCAGGTGGCCCGTGCCCTGCACGAGAACAATGACCAGCCCCACCAGCGCATACAGAACGAGCTGCGCACCATGGACGAATACGGCGTACGTAACCGCCAGCGGAGCCGGAACGCCGAAGAGTGACACAAGCGTAATGCGGGTAATGTAGTGAAAGGACCCGATGCCGCCCGGCGCTGGCACGACGACACCGATCGCCCCGATGAACATAATGGCTAAGGCATCCAGGAACGACAACGCGTACGGACGCGCAATGTCAAACATAACCAGTGGAATGTAGGCCATGCCCGCATACAGCAAGAACATCAATACTGTACTGATGATCAGCCCGGTCTTTCTCGTAGAGTGCCTGGCTGAAAGCAGGCCGTCCCGGAACGAATGCCACAGCCTCTTCAGCCTGTCCGTTGGAATCAGTCCCTTGCGAAACAGGGCGAAGGCACCGGTCAATGCCACAATGACGGCCAATGCCGCGAACATGGCAAATGGGCCTCGCATGGCGACCACGGACTCAACAGCCGGCTCTAGAAGCGTCTCTTGCACGATGTCTGCCCGGTCCAACAGGAGCACCAGCGAAACTGCCAGCCCGGCCAGGAGGGCCATGACGTCCAAAATGCGCTCGGTCACGACTGTGCCGAAGACAGCTCCGAGACGCAGCTTTGCAAGTCCGGCTACATGAGTGCAGCGAACCAGCTCGCCCACGCGCGGAAGCGCGTAGTTGACCATGTAGCCGACCATGACTCCTCCGAAGGCGATCTTTAGCGGTACATGCGGCTGCTCCGGAAGCGCGCGCATAAGCTCTTGCCATCTCCATGCACGAATAACGTGGCTCGCAAGGGCAACGGCGATCAAGGGCGCAAGCCACCAATACGAGCCCTGCCTCAGCGCCGACAGCACTTCAACCAGGCTGACGCCGCGAAGGGCGAGATAGAATAGGCCGAGGGCCAGCACTATGAGCCCCGTCCGCCCGACTGCGCGGCGCAGGCGGGTACCAGTATCGAAAAGCGCGAGCACGCCTAGAAGCGCATATCGATTACTTCAGCATCCGCCGGAGGCACGAAGCCGAATGCACTGGCGTTGATACTGGCATCCAGCTCTATGTGATCGAAGGTAATGGCCACGCGAACGTTCCCGTCCTCGGATTCAATCCGAGTGACCAGGCCGTCCTGACGTCGAAGCCAAAGTGACAGATCTCGAATCGACTCGTAGTCAGAATGCGGCAAGAGACGGATAACATCATGAAGGGCCCCACCATGGACTGCCTCGTCCACGCCTGCCACCGCGAACCGGGAGCCAATGTCACCAAGCGACGCGCCAAGTGAGAGAATGTCGCTCTCGCCTTCCAGATCTGTGATGATGACCTGGTTTTCCGCTCGGCGATACAGTGTGGAATTATCGTCTGCTACCACAAGGACATCACTCTCCGTTTCGATCCGATATCGCTGTCCGCTTAGTTGCAAGCGCCCGCGCTGCTGCTGGGGCCCGTCCCAATAGTCGGAGCTTGCAACGAAGGAAAACTCGGCCATGAGCGACGTATCCGCGTTATATATCGCCTGGAGTCGATTCAGGATGGCTTGGCTGTCCTGGGCGTCGGCGGCCATGAAAGGTACCAAAACGCATGCCAGCGGCAGCACTTGTCGAAGGGTGCGGCGCATGGCCGTACAACCATGCCTGAAGAATGTTGTTCGACCACTGGGGAGCTACCTTGATGTCCGGGAAAGGCACTACCGACCATGCCCTGCGGATCGTGAGCGGAGGTCAGACCGGAGTGGACAGGGCGGCCCTTGATGCGGCGGTGTGCGCCGGGCTGGCGATCGGCGGATGGTGTCCCAGGAACCGCCGCGCCGAGGACGGCATCATCCCTGCACGATACCCGCTAACGGAGACGCCTTCTGGCACGTATGCCGAGAGAACAGAGTGGAATGTGCGCGACAGTGATGCTACCCTGATAGTGGGCAGCCTCGGAGACTCGCGTGGAACTGCGCAAACGCGGGAATTTGCCCGTCAGTACGGAAGGCCCTGCCTCGAATTGGAGCCGGAGCAACATGCGAAGGTCGACACCATCGTGGATTGGATGCGAAGCGAAAACATTCGCGTCCTCAACGTTGCCGGGCCGCGAGAGAGCGAGCGTCCGGGAATCTACGAGCAGGCGCGCAGCCTTCTGGACCGGCTATTTGAGGCCTGGCAGGCTGGTCGCTAGGTACCTGTTCCGACGACTTGCCGCTTCACGTCAGCGGCCGCTACCAGCGCGTCTCGCAGGGCTTCCATGTCCTGTGCGTCGTTATAGACGTGAGGGGAGACCCGGATCGCGTCTCCGCGCACCGAAACGGAAACATGCCGGAGGCCCAATTCGCTGTTCAGCCGCTCCATGGACACCCGTTCCGGCAGCCGGATCCCGAACAGGTGGGCCGAACGGTCTGCGGCATCGCTGATGCGGTAGCCGAGTTCGCGGACGTCCCTGATCAGTTCGCCGGTAAGCGCCGCAACATACTCCTGTATGCCTGCAGGCTGCCATGCCAGGACCTGGCGGAGCCCTGCGACCAGCATGGGCAGCAGCGCAAAATTGCTCCGCTCGCCAACATCAAACCGGATGGCGCCGGGCTGGTAGGCCGGCTGATACGCTACCAGACCGTCAAACCGTTCACTGCCCCTCCTGGCCAGCCACGTTTCCTCCAGCGGAATGCCACCGGAAAACCTGTCTCCTACGTACATGGCTCCCGTGCTGTAGGGCCCCATCAGCCATTTGTAGGCAGCACACACCAGGGCGTCCAGCTTCAGGGCTTGTGCATCGATGTCCAGGGCTCCGACAGACTGTGTCGCGTCCACAATGAAAGCGGCGCCGACCTCCATGGCCCTGGCCGACACGGCCTCGAGGTCGAATCGCGTTCCATCCGCCCAGTGCACGGCGCTCATGGCTACCACTGCCGTGCCTTCATCGATGGCCTCCAGAATCTGCTCATCCCATGACGTAGTCGAATTGGAGGGCCCTACGGTACGAAGATGTGCGCCGCTTTCCTCCGCCAGGCGCCTCCAGGTATAGACATTGCTCGGAAACTGCTCATGCATTACCACCAGGTTCTGGCTACGGCCCACCGCCAGGTTGCGGGCTACCGTGGCCAGTCCGTAGGACGCGGCCGGGATGAGGGCTATGCTGTCCGCAGGCACGCCGACCAGGCGGCCGAACAGGCGCCGTGCTTCGTCGCTCTCATCGAAGAACATGGATGGCGCAATCGAGGAGGGGTCCCGCTTGCGCCGCAGGCCTTCAAGGCCTGCATTCTCGACGCTGCGAGCCAGCGGCGACATGTAAGCGCAATTGAGGTAGTGCAGCCCGGCCGGTAGCGAGAAGAGATGTTTCTGGCAGGATAGCATCGGGCAAGGGATGCAGGCGAGAACCCGTCAGGGCTTTTCCAGCTCGTAGATCGTTCCTTGGACCAGGCCTGAAAACCCGGTCCCGTCTTCGGCAGCCAGGTCGTAGCCGACTTCGACTATCCAGGTGGTTGCCAGATCGGGAATGCGCAGCCAAACCAGCTTGCTGTCCTCATCACGATCCACGCGCTCTATCGGTAGCGTCCGGGTGTTGTGCCTCCCGGACCCGTAGCGGCGGGTGCGCTCCAGGTCCCAGACCGAGACGGTGTAGCTTTCCGGGGACAACGCTGCGTCCTCGTCCAGGGGTACGGCAAACCCAATTTCCAGTGCGCCTTCGAGCGCGCGCATGGAAACCGGAAGGTACAGGGGCTCTCCCGTATAGCGGACGCGGTAGAGACCGCCGACCTGGATCATCTGATTGGTAGCCCAGGCCGACATGCCGAGCGCATACAGCTGCCCGTCAGCCGGATTAAATCGGCCGCGCATGATGCCGGTGGGGAACTGTGGCACCGGCAGCTCCGCAACGGCCGCTTGCCGGATATCGCCAAAGAACTGGGGCAGCACGGCGAAAATCTTGCCGTAGCCGTAGGAAAGGCTGAGCAGGTGCTGGCCGAGCGGGCCCCACCGGTCGCTCTGCGCGCGCACCAGCTCCGCAGGAGATCGGTCGACTCGTTGGTCGATCCACACCAGGGGCGGCTCCATTGCTTTATCCGAAGAGTCAGCCGGAGCACCGAATCCGTACATGTTGCCGTAGAAGCCGCCCTCTTCCACCCAGTTAATCCGATTCATCGGATTCCAGTGACCTTCCTGGTCCGTGACGATAAAAGACCCGTCCGGGTTTACCAGGACGCCGTTTGCCGCGCGAAATCCGTTCGCAATGATGGCAGAGCGGCTGCCATCGGGGCTGACGCGAATCAGTGTCCCGTGCTGAGGCACAAGAGCCGTGCGAGCGTGCCGGGCACTCTTGGCGTAGTAGAAATTGCCTTCTGCGTCGGTTTGCAGACCCATCGCGAATTCGTGAAAATGCTCCGTTACGATGTGATCGCTGTTGAAGCTTTCGTAGTAGTCCGTCTCGCCGTCGCCATTGAGATCGCGCAGCACGGCAATCTGGTCACGGCAGCCGACGTAGATGTCCCCGCCCTCGATCTTGACGCCCAGGGGTTGGAACAGGCCCGACGCGATGCGCCGCCAGGAAACGGGCCCGGAGTTATCCAGGATGCCGTCAAGGCGCCAAACTTCGCCGTCGATTGTACTCACGATGGCAGTTCGGCCGCCTTCCATGAAGTCAATGCCGGTGGGCCGCATGCGGCTGTTCCACGGATTGTCTTGCGGCAACGTGATCACGTCCACGGCGTAGGCACCGCCTTCTCCGGGCAGGACGGCAGTAGTAAGTACCTGCGTGTAGCGGGCAGGTCCGCCGTTCGTGTACTGCGCGAGGTCCTCCGGCTCGGCCACGCTCTGCTCCGGAGCGCTGCCGCGCGCGGACATGCGCAATCGCATGCGCGCGGCACTGCCGGGCGGTACGACCATTTCGTGGTAGCCGTCCCTGACTGTAATGTGCGCTCCCGACCCCGCAGTCTCCACGCGCACTTCTTCAGGAGCAATGCGCATGATGCGCTCCACGCCTGCCGGGGCCACGTTCAGCGTCCGGGAAAGCGCGCCATCGGCATCCAGATCGTAGGATTCGAGCACCTCTTCCGAAGCAACCGTGTAACGAATGACCACGCGGTCGCCGTGGTAGTAGAGGCCCTTGTAGTGGGCCCACTCGCGGGGCAACGGGCCGAATTGCCTGCCGTCCACGGCCCTGAAGCGCGGATCGTCAAAACTGCCGGTTTCGGGATTCGCCCACCCGGGCGCCATGGGGTTTTCGAACTGCAGCTCGCCGACGATACGCGGGAAGACGTTGTGCTGGTCGTCAAGAAGAATGTCTTCGTAGTCGATGAAGCCTTCTCCAGTCCAGAAGGCGGCAAACCTGAGCAGATCATGATCGAATAGCGCAAATGCGTGCCCCGCCGCCACTCCGCCCGGTCCCGGGTCCAGCCGCACTGCAATGCCCTTGTAGGCAAAGTTGCGATCGCGAAAATCCTCGTTGGGCAGTGGGCTGGGCCCCCCTGAAATGCCCTTCGGGCCGGCATCCGCGTCCGCGATCTCATACGTGCGCATGAGAAATCGCCCGTAGTCCATCGCGGCCCACGGCCTTTGCCGCTCGGGAGGCGGGCCGAGCGTGTCGCCGGCAGGCAGCGAGGCGATGTACTCGTCCGTAATCGGTATGTACGCTTCCGGGTTGTGCTCTCGCAGGAATTCCTCCCGGATGAAGTGGATGACGGCGTACCTCTCGCGCGGCGTAAGCTGCAACTGCGGCGGCATCAGGCCGTAGCCCAGCGTCAGCGTCTGGTACAGTGCATAGGGATCTGCCCCGTTCCGGAACGGCTCGGTCCAGAACTGCCGCGAATTGGGAATGGAACCCGGTTGGTCAATGTTGCCGTGGCAGCTGAAACAGGCCCTGCGATAGGTGGCCATGCCGCGGCGAAAGAATTCCTCCCCCAGGGCGCCGACCAGCGAGACATGATCCAGACGGGCCTCGTAGTCCGGAAGCTGTGCGGCATCCAGAATCGCAGTGGCAGGTGCTTCGGGACGCTGGCACGCTGCCACCAGAAGCGGGATCGCCCAGAGAAAGCGGCTTTTCACGGAGTTGGAAGCATCAGCGTTTTGGAGGATACAACCATCGGTTGGTCATTGCAACCGCCGCGCCAGGCGTTTTGCAGACGGGCTATTCTGCAGCCAGCGGCACGAGGTGGCACCGGCGCCAGGACGCTTCATACATCCAGCCGCACGTGCAGGCCGGTGCTCTCCAGGAAGCGCTTTGCCTCGTCAATGGCAAATTCCCTGAAGTGGAATATGGAGGCCGCCAGCACGGCATCCGCGCCGCCACGAGTCAGCGCGTCTCGCAGGTGTTCCAGGGTGCCTGCCCCGCCCGAAGCTATTACTGGTATGGTAAGCTGCGCGGTCATGGCTGCCAGGAGCTCCAGGTCGTAGCCATCGCGGGTGCCATCCCTGTCCATCGAGGTAAGCAGGATTTCGCCGGCGCCGCGGTCCTGGGCCTCCTGTGCCCATTTCATCGCGTCGAGCCCTGCAGCCTTGCGACCGCCGTGCACGAACACTTCCCAACTGCCGGCCTCCGTTCGACGGGCATCCACAGCCACGACTATACACTGCGAACCGAAGGCCTCAGCGCCCGCGTCAATAAGCTCTGGATGGGCAATTGCAGCGGAATTGACGGACACCTTGTCTGCTCCGGAGTGCAACATGGCGCGCATGTCATCCAGCGTGCGAATCCCGCCGCCAACGGTGAGCGGAATGAAAACCTGGTCGGCCGTTCGCCGCACCACGTTCTGCATGATGCCGCGCCTTTCGTGCGTGGCTGTTATGTCGAGAAACACCAATTCGTCGGCTCCCGCCTCGTCGTAAAAACGAGCCTGCTCCAGGGGATCGCCGGCATCAACGAGATCCACAAAGTTGACGCCCTTTACCACGCGCCCACGGTCCACGTCCAGGCATGGGATGATGCGCTTGGCTACAGACATGGCCAGGTCATCGATTCGGGAGGTGTTATTGGAGGTGTGCGAGCGGATGCCCAGGTCACGTTGCACGCTTTCGGGCGGCAGAGGAGTCCGGATTCACGTGCTCCCCGCGGTTCCAGTGCCAGATTCTCTGGCACGGAAACCTGTTTTCGTACAGCGACCGGCCGACAATCACCGAGTCGACGCCCTGGTGCTGGAGGGCATTGAGGGCCAGGAGGTCCTCGTAGCTGCCAACACCGCCTGAGGCCGTGATGCGGGTGCGCTTCAGCTTGCCGGCCAGGCTGTGATAGGCAGCCACGTTGGCTCCTGCCATGGTCCCGTCCCGTCCGATATCGGTATAGATTATGCGCCGCACGCCACGGGCCTCCATGTCAACGGCAAGGTCTGCAGCACTGATGCCGCTGCCGCTCGTCCATCCTTCAACGCGAACCTCGCCATCCCGGGCATCGATGCCTACGGCTACCCTGCCGGCCCCAAACTGCTGCACAGCCTTGCCTACCAGGTCTGGATCCCGAACCGCTGCCGTGCCGAGGATGACCCTCCTCGCCCCAAGCGCAAGTACAGCCTCGATGTCGGCGAGCGACCGGATGCCGCCGCCTACCTGCACGGGAATGTCCATCGCGGAGCAAATGCCGCCAATGGCCGCGCGATTGTGCCTGACTGCATGATCCTTGCCGCGTGCGGCGTCCAGATCCACCACATGAAGGGCACGGGCAAGCTGCGCGCGCCACAGCCTGGCCATCCTTAAGGGGTCGTGGTCGTAGACCGTCTCACGTTCGTAGGAGCCCTGCCACAGCCGGACGCACCTGCCTCCCAGGAGATCAATGGCCGGAATGAGCAGAATCATCAGAAGGATGCTGTAAGGTTGCCGCCAGCCGGGCCGGCTCGATGGCTCATCGCGGCATCTCCGTGAAATTCTTCAGCATGGTAAGCCCGTTGTGCTGGCTCTTTTCGGGATGAAACTGCATGCCGCATACATTGCCCCGGGCGACAATAGCGGGAAATTCCAGGCCGTACGAACAGGTGGCCACGACGCATTCTTCGGCGACGGACGCCGCATGATAGGAGTGAACAAAATAGCAGTGCGCACCGGGCTTGATGCCGTGCAGCAATGGAGATGTCCGTCGGGGGTGAAGCGCATTCCAGCCCATGTGGGGCACCTTGAGCCTGCTGCCGTTGCCATACGTGTGCCGAAACCGAGTCACGCGCCCGGGAAGGATGCCAAGGCCCTGGTGGAGGCCGCGTTCCTCACTTTCCTCAAAGAGCATTTGCATGCCAACGCAGACGCCAAGAAAGGGGATGCCCGCTGCCACAGCCTTGAGTACAGGTTCGTCCAGTCCGCGCCGCCGAACTTCCCTCATGCAAGCGCCGAAGGCTCCGACGCCGGGCAGCACCAGCTTTGAGGCATCTGCGATTCGCTCAGGACAGTCCGTGCGCTGCACCCGGGCGCCGACATGCTCTAGCGCCTTTTCTATCGACCTGAGATTGCCTATCCCGTAATCGACGATCGTTATCATGGCTCAGTTGGCGAGCTTGCTGAGCTCCTTCGAGCGGTTTGTGGCGGTGGCGACTGCATTGATAAACATGGTGCGCAGCCCGTGTGCTTCAAGCTCGGCTATGGCGGCTATGGCCGTGCCGCCTGGTGTGGTCACCTCATCGCGCAGGATCGCCGGATGCTTGCCTGTCCTGGAGACGAGCCGCGCAGCGCCGAGCACGGTCTGCGTGGCCAGCCGGAACGATGTCGGCCGCTGCAGTCCCTGCTTGACTCCTGCGTCCGTAAGCGCTTCGATGAGCATGTACACGTATGCGGGGCCGCTGCCCGAGAGGCCCGTGGCGGCGTCCATCATGCGCTCGGGCACCTCCTCGACCGTCCCCACGGCTTCGAACATGCGGCGGACGACCTCCATGTGCTCCCGCGTGGCATGCTCACCGGCGGCAATAGCCGTCGCGCCGTCTTCGACCAGCATAGGCGTATTGGGCATGGTACGCACCACGGGGAGCGCTTGCCCGAAGCCCGCTCTAATGGCCTCTGTCGTTAGGCCGGCAAGCACGGAGACAATCAAGGTCCCGGGAGCCACGCTGCCGCGTATTTCGTGTATTACGCCCGCCGCGTTTTGCGGCTTGACCGCAATGATGACAAGCGAGGCACCAGTCACGGCCCAATTGTTGTCGGAGCCCGTAAGAATGCCGGGAAACGTTTCCCGTAGTGCATCGATGCCGCTGGAC
>CAZXEU010000123.1:0-29708 GCA_964639665.1 uncultured Rhodothermaceae bacterium
CCGCACGACTATCTCTTCTCCTTCGAATACCTCCTCGGCCAGCTCCGTGTCCACGCGGGTAGTCTGCCCGGTAGATACGACTACATCCGTGATGAACTTGGTCCTGAATCCGATAAAGGAAAAGACCACCGTGTATGATCCGGGACGGACATTTAGAATGACAAAATTGCCATCCTCATTGGTCGGAGCGCCCTGCAGCGTCCCTTCAATAACCACGTTTACTCCGATGAGCGGCTCGACGCCGGATTCGTCCGTTACGCTGCCGGCAATCTTTCCTTGCGCGTAGGAGGGAAGGCCCAACAAGGCCGACAAGAAAAGCAGCAGGGCGGGCCTGAGGGCGCGAGGGGCAGCCATGGGGAATCGCATAGGAAGAAACTGACGCGAAACCGTGGTTCCGCGGCAGTTAATCCACATCGTCAAGATTCAAGCAGCGATGTATCCATGCAATACTACTTGACCAGAAGCATGGTTCGCGACTGCCTGAAGTTGCCGTATTCTAGCGTATAGAGATACGTGCCGCTGGCCACGGGGCTGCCGCTGTCCGCATTCCCGTCCCACGTGGCCTGGTGCGTGCCGGCCGCATACCACTCGCCATCTATCAGCGTTCGCACCATGCGCCCGGTTACGTCATAGATCCGCACGCTGATCTCCTTGTCAATCGGCAGCGTGAAGGAAAACGTGGTTGACGGATTGAACGGGTTCGGATAGTTGCCGTGCAGCACGTAGTCGCTGGGCACGATGACGCGCTCGTTCACGATGTCCACGGTCAATCCGTCACCCGAAAGCACGCGCAGGAACACCCGGTTGGGATTCGGCGATGCTTCCCGGACTGTACGGGTGTACGTTGAGTCTGCTGGATTAAATACCTCGTCATAGACATACACACTGTCGCTGATAGACTGCAGAGCAAATGCGACCTCGTTGTGATTATCGCTATCCGGATCCCCCAGAAATGCAAGCTTGGACACAAACGCGGCCCCTGCGGCCCCATTTTCCATGTACTCGGTCACGGTTCCGGCGGAATCACGCACGACCAAGTCGAACGTATTCACCATGTCGTCCGGGAATGAAACCGGCCGAATTGAATAATTGGCCGGGTCCTCCACGTCACCAGAATTGTAGTCGGCAATGTTAATCCAGGCTGGAGCATTTCCGGCTGCGTAGGATGCAGCGCTATAGCCCGCACCGCTACCGATAAGCTCCATATTACCATCCATGTCGATGTCGCCCACCGTAATGCCGAGCGCCGAGAAGCCGGGAAGGAGGTCCAATACTACATTCTCAGTCGTTACCGACAGGGCATCCTCTCCGGCCTCGTAATTCAGTATGGCCGTGTTGCCGGTCTGTAGGTTTGGGCAGTACACTTCGTCATCGCCGTTGCCATCCATATCGACCGCTGCGCAGCCAAATAGTGCCACGTGGTCAGCAGGTGCGGCCTGAAGGAATACGTCACCCTCAGTCGGCGCGACGTAAGTATCCGGACCGGTCGCCCTAGCATTGGTGAAATTGAAATTATTCCACGTCTGCATGGCAATTTCCATTTCACTGCCGCCGTCCAGGTTGGCCGCGATCATACCGTAGGGGCTTCCGCCGCCGCGATTAACCGGGTCATAGTCCTCGGACGCCCGGCTGCTCCAGCGAGCCTCCTGGTTGAAGGTCACAAAGGCGTCCTGGAAATCGCCCGTTACGGAGAAAACGTACCAGCTGTCGTACTCGCTGGCCGCTCCATTATTGCCGAACAGCAGTTCCTGCACGCCGTCTCCGTCGACGTCAACGGCCGTCAGCTGCTCCGTGCGCCACCGGTCCGGCAAATCGCCATCGAATTCATAAAGCGTTGCACCTATTGCATTGAATTCGTTGTCACCTACTGCCTCTATGACGAAAAGGGCAGGTCTGATGAGTGCGGCAAATGGATTCGTATCGCTGAGGCCGTAGCCCGCAAACGCTATAATCTCACCCATGCCGTCGCCATCGAGGTCCCCTCCCGCCACTGTGCGAAGATTGTTTGTTGTTCCCGTCGTAGGCTCAAGCACCGGAGAGCTGTAAACAAGCTCCCACGTGTCTATCCCCGTGGACTCTATCACATGCACCCGGCCCCCGCCGCTGTAGTCGGCGACAAGAATGTCGGTCTTGCCGTCCGCGTCCAGGTCGTAGGGTCCGGCCACCTGCCGGGCACCGGATTGCAATCCGGGCAGGTAGGGCGGAGCGGGCAATCCAGGCTGATAGGGCGGAGGGGGATTGTCCATGGATGGCATCCACGCGAAATCCACGTTTTGCCCGAAGGCATCCGCAGTCCCAAGAAGCAGCGCAAGGGCTGCAAGAACGGTAACCGTACGCATAGCTAAAGTGGGTTTTCTTTGGGTTCCGGTTAACACGTGCTATATACAACACTGCGTTTGAAACTGCAACCTTCCCCGGTCGCTGTCGGCGAATTCTGGGCACGGAGAGTCAGTGCCGGAAGGCCCTCCAATTCATGTCAGGCTCGGAACCGCCAACGCCACCGGAATGGTACGCGGGGAGAATAGGGGCGCAGCTGCAATCTTAACCCTGAGCGGCCTACTTGTCACGGCGCAAGGCGCCTTGCTATCTTGGCGGGCACCGTGGGCCCCAGGTGGGCAAATGGCGGCGAATTCGGAACCAAATTCCAATTGCAAACCAACATGGCGGACATTCTGCAGACCAGCGTCATTGGGAGCTACGCCTGGCCCTCGTGGTTCATAACGGCCGTGGATGCGATAGGGCGTGGAGAATTCGGGGAGAAGGATATCCAGGAGACGCTTGATGACGCTGTGGACCTGGCTATCCGCGATCAGGAGGAGGCAGGTCTGGACGTTATCAGTGATGGCGAAATGCGCCGCTTCGGCTTCTTTACCGCAAACTTTTACGGGCGCCTCTCGGGTCTTGTCGAGCGCGCGCCAATGCGCAGGCTGGGCCCGGGAGGCCATGATCAGCGCGAGCGCTATGCCGCGGTCGAGCCCTTCGCAGCACCGGAGGGTCTGGGACTGGTAGCGGAGTATGAATACGCACGCACGCGCACTGCTCTGCCCTTGAAGGTACCATGCCCGGGACCCTATACCCTTGCGGGACGCATCGAGACCGGCCCGCTGTATCCGGATCGCATGGCTGTGGCCGCCCGGTTTGCCGAGATCATTAACGAAGAGCTCCGCGCTCTCGATGCCGCTGGGGCGGCGTTCATTCAGCTGGACGAGCCGTCCTATGCCGTGCACAAGCACTCTCCCCGCAAGTTTGTGGAGCTCTTCAATCGAACCCTCGAAGGCGTGCGCAGCCGCATAGGACTGCACCTGTGCTTCGGCAACTACATCGGCCGTCCGGTGGCGCAGCGCACGTATGCGCCGCTATTTCCTTACATCCTGGACGTGAATGCGCACGAAATACACCTGGAATTTGCCAACAGGGAAATGTCTGAGGTCCACCTGGCCAGAGGCGTAGCCGAGGCAGGCAAGGTCCTGGCAGCCGGAGTTATTGATGTCAAGAACTACTTTATCGAGACCCCCGACATTGTGGCGGACCGCATTCGCCGGTTGTTGGAGTACGTGCCCGCCGACCGCCTGGTCGTGGCACCGGACTGCGGCCTCAGCGAGACGGCGCGATGGGCGGCGCGCGCCAAACTCAACGCACTGGTGGAAGGAGCCCACCTGGTGCGCGCGGAACTTGCCTAGACGCACGCCTTGCCTGCCATGACCGGCCGCCCAGGACTGAAGGCATTTCTGATACGGGACAGCACGGTGGTTACCGTGGTCCTGATCAATTCCGTGGCGCTGTTTCTTGACGCGTTCCCGGAGTTTCCGGCGCGCACCCTGGCATTCTGGATCGACTACGCGTGCCTGATTTACTTCGTCGTTGAGGCAACGCTCAAGATTCGCCAGCCCGGAGGTTTCCGCGCGTACTGGAGCGATCTCTGGAACAGGGGGGATTTCCTGATAGTGACCTTCAGCCTGCCGCTGTTGGTGAGCCCGTTTCTGCCGGGACACCTTGAGCACGCCGCGCTGCTTATGCTGCTGCGCCTGGGACGACTGCTGCGCTTTGCGCGCCTCATGCGCCTGGTGCCGGACGCCGCGAAGATCTGGTCGGGCGTACTGCGTGCGCTGCGCGCCTCGGTTTACATCTTTCTCATGCTGGCCGTACTGAACCTGATTCTGGCCATGGGAGCCAACCTGCTCTTTGGCTCCCTTCCCGAAGCTTCGGACTACTTCGGGGATCCGGTAAAGTCGCTCTATTCCCTGTTCAAGGTGTTTACGATCGAAGGCTGGTACGAAATCCCCGATCAACTGGCCAGTCGCGGGCTATCGCCGGGCTACATCCTGCTGCTGCGTATCTACTTTACGGTTGCCGTGATTTCCGGAGGCCTTCTGGGGCTATCCATCGCCAATGCCGTCTTCGTCGACAGCATGGTGGCAGACAATACGGACGAAGTGGAGCGGATGGTGACGGAGCTGCGCTCCGAATTGCAGGAGTTTCGCGAGGAAATGGCGCAAGACCGCGGCGCCTGACGACCGACGGGGAAGGACTGCTTGCGGCCATCCTGATGGCGGTCCGGACGGGACTCGAACCCGCGACCTCTGGCGTGACAGGCCAGCGTTCTAACCAAACTGAACTACCGGACCGGACGGGCTGCAATAATACGGCAGCAGCTACTCCGGAGCAAGCCCTTTCGGGCTTTGTCGTTGCATGTGGTCAGGGAGGGATTTGAACCCCCGACACACGGATTTTCAGTCCGTTGCTCTACCACCTGAGCTACCTGACCATAGCTCCGGATGTACTTTCGTGGCGCTTGCCTGTTTCCGATGCGTGCGCCGCAGTCGGCTCCCTTCTGAATCTGCATCCTTCGCCTTCCGGTCCTTACCTTTTAGCCGTCTCGGGACAAGCACCAGATTTTTCGCTGTAGAGCCAGGACCATGAGCAACCAGATAACAGATGCCTATTCCGGAGCTGCGGGTACCTATGCAATTCCGGAGGCCTTCCGACGGCGCGCCCACGTCAAGTCCTTGGAAGACTACCGGGTTCGCTACCGGCACTCGGTGGAGGACCCGGAGGGATTCTGGGCGGAAGAAGCCGGACGGATTGACTGGTTCGAGCCATTCAGTGCCGTGCGAAGCACTTCGTTCGCGTCCGACAATGTTTCGATCCGCTGGTTCGCCGGTGGCAAGACGAACGCTTCGTACAACTGCCTGGATCGCCACCTCGCCGAGCGGGGAGACCAGGTGGCGCTCATCTGGGAGCCGGACGATCCGTCCCGGGACGCCCGGCCTATTACGTACCGGGAGCTGCATGGCGAAGTATGTCGCCTTGCCAACATACTGAAGGCTAACGGCGTGCACAAAGGGGACCGGGTAACCCTGTACTTGCCCATGATTCCCGAAGCCGCAGTAGCCATGCTCGCCTGCAGCCGGATCGGGGCCATTCACTCCGTCGTCTTCGCAGGCTTTTCGCCGGATGCGCTTGCTGACCGCATACTTGATTGTGATTCCACGTTCGTCATTACGGCCGACGAAGGCGTGCGCGGCGCGCGGCGAGTGCCGCTCAAGGCAAACACGGACAAGGCGCTGGAGCGTTGCCCTGACGTGCGCGGAGTCCTGGTCGTGCAGCGGACAGGCGAATCGGTGGGATGGCAGCCCGGCAGGGACCTGTGGTACCACCAGGAGATGGAAGGCGCAAGTGCCGAGTGCCGGGCAGAAGCCATGGACGCAGAGGCCCCGCTCTTTATACTCTATACGTCCGGCTCAACCGGCCGGCCCAAGGGTGTGCTTCATACCACGGGAGGCTACCTCGTCTACACGGCGCTTACCCACCGATTTGTATTCGACTACCATGACGGCGACGTATTCTGGTGCACGGCCGACGTGGGGTGGATTACGGGCCACTCGTACATTGTGTACGGCCCGCTCCTGAACGGGGCCACACAGGTTTTCTTCGAGGGCGTTCCCACATATCCCGATGCCTCGCGCTTCTGGCGCGTGGTGGATCGGCACAAGGTTACACAGTTCTACACGGCTCCGACCGCCATACGGGCGTTAATGCGCTACGGCGACGACTTTGTAGGGATAACGAGCCGGAGCTCGCTTCGTTTGCTAGGCACGGTGGGAGAGCCTATCAATCCGGCAGCCTGGCGGTGGTATCATGACGTCGTGGGGCAGGGGCGATGCCCCATCGTGGACACGTGGTGGCAGACGGAAACCGGCGGCATCATGATTGCGCCGCTGCCAGGTGCGGTGCCTGCGAAGCCGGGCTCGGCCACGCTGCCGTTTTTTGGGATTCAGCCGGAAATACTCGACGAGCGGGGCAACGTCCTTGAGGGAGAGGCCGAGGGGCTACTCGCCATTCGCGACTCTTGGCCAAGCCAGGCTCGGACGGTTTATCGGGACCACGAGCGATTTGTGGATACCTACTTCAGGGCCTTCGAAGGAAAGTACTTTACCGGGGACGGCTGCCGTCGGGACGCCGATGGATACTACTGGATCACCGGCAGAGTGGATGACGTACTGAATGTATCCGGGCATCGAATGGGAACCGCCGAAGTCGAAAGCGCGCTCGTTTCGCATGATCTGGTGACCGAGGCAGCAGTCGTGGGCTTTCCGCATCCCATCAAGGGGCAAGGCATCTACGCCTATGTGACGCTTGCGGCAGGCGCCGCATCCGACCAGACCAGAAGAACGGAATTGGTACAGCATGTGCGGCAGCGCATCGGTCCGATAGCCAAGCCGGACTTCATCCAGTTTGCTGCGGCTTTGCCCAAGACGCGTTCCGGCAAGATCATGCGGCGCATCCTGCGCAAGATCGCCGGGAACGACTACGAAGACCTGGGAGACACGTCGACGCTGGCTGATCCTTCGGTCGTGGCACGCCTGATTGAAGAGCGTCAGAACCGGTAGGGCCTAAGGCGTGGAGCGAAGGCGCTGGGCCATGGCCAGAGCGCCTTCGAGTGCATCCGCCACGGGCTTGCACAGCGTCCATCCCGGCAGGGCGTGCTGCAGCGCAGCCGCGAATACATCTGTATAATGGCTGGAATTGGCCAGGCCGCCGCACAGGGCAAGCTTCGGCTCCACCGGCGGCGAATGCTCTACCAGGCGTGCCGCCTGGCGCGCCAGCGCACCCGCCTCCTGCTCCACGATGTTCCGCGCCATGGGGTCTCCGTTTTCCGAGGCATCCAGCACGAGACGCGCCATGTGCTGCACAGGCCACTTTTCCTGGTAGACGCGGTGCAGCAGGTCGCTGCCGCGCCTGATTCCGTGGCGTTCAGCTGCCAGCTCCGAAAGTGCAGTCTCCGCGCCCTCGTCGAAGGCCTGAGCTACGGCATGCAATCCCCGTATTCCAATGGCATGGCCGCTGCCTTCGTCGCCGATGAGGTAGCCCCATCCGCCGGCGCGCAGCATGGAACCGTCGTCGGCCCGTCCGTAGACGACCGATCCTGTGCCCGCAATAACGAGCAGTCCGCTCCGGCCGCCAAAGGCGCCCTCGAGCGCCGTGGCACCGTCGTGCACAATCTTGACTGGCAAGCTCGAGAGGACGGGAAGCAGCAGGCCGAGGCGCTGGCGCAGGGCCCGTTGTGCCCGGCGAGTGCCGGCGCCGGCCATGCCGACGCATACGGCGCCCAGCGTGTGACCGGGTCTCAGTGGCAGCGCTTTGCGGACGAGGGAAACCAGGACAGCGCCAGCACGGTCGGCTCCCGCGCGGAGCAAATTGGCGGCGGGGCCCTCAAGCCGGACGTCCGTATCGCAAACCGGACTGCGGGCAGCAAGGCGGGTCCGGGTTCCCCCGGCGTCTATGCCTATGACGAGATCAGGGCTCAAGGTAGGTGGTATGGCGGATTTCTGACAACAGCGCGCCAGGCGTGAGCAATTCGGGCACCCTGTGGATGCCGAGAAAGGCATGCGGGTCGATGCTGCGTTTGCGCACCGTAACGGATCCCCAGGAGACGCCTTGGTGCCAGGCTTCCCAGGCAGCGCTCGGAACGGGCGCGATCGCATGCGGTGCAGGATGCCACGCAAGACTGGTCCTGTGACCGTGGCCGGGCCATTCCATGGCGTCCAGCCAAATGCTTCCGCTGTCTGAACCGTACGGGAATTGGCGCCGGTCGACATGAAGCTGCTCCCAGCGCCACTGGCTTTGGTCCGGCCCGAGTTGGCTCTCAAGGCTTTGAACGGCGCGCGCCAGGGCCAGGCGCACGGCGGCAGTATCTGTCAGCGCCGCGCGCAGTGCCGCATCCGGGGGTAATGACTGCATTTCGTCGCCGGGCAGGTGACGGATCCATGCCTCAAGAATGGAGGGGGCTATACTGGCTCCGGCATACGTATAATCCCAGTTCTGGAGATAGGTAATAGCGCTCAGCAGGCCGGGTGAATAGTCGCCGTCGGTTGCCACGGTTTGCAGCAATTGCGGTGCAATGCGGGCAGCCCAACTGCTGTAGGCCGCGCCTAGCCAGGACTCAAGGTCAATTCCCTCCTGTTCCCGCAAAAACTCGGCTACATAGGCGGATTCCGGCGACAGGCCGATGAGAACCCCCTCGCCTGGAAGGCGCATTACATTGGGAGCGCCCAGGACAGTCCATTCGCCGTCGCGAGCCATGCGGAGTCCGCTTCCGTCCAATAGGCGGAAGTTGCGCGCTTCTCCACTCTGCAAGCCCCGCCAGGCTGCTACATCCGAGGCCGCGGTGAAGCCTGACCAGTTCAGCGTCCAACGCGGATACTCGCCGTCTTCCGGCACCACTATGCTGGTGCCGCTTGCATCCGCGGCCTGGACATATTCCCGGCCGCTTGCTGACACGATCCTTTCGTAAGAAAAACCCTTGAGTCTGACGGTATCCGGGGCTGGTTCGAATGAAGCCTGTGCGCTTGGAAATAGAGCCCAGGCACCTTCATTAGTGATGCCGAACGGCAGAAACGGCGTGCCCGGGATGGAGGCCCCCCGCACGAAGCGGCCAGGGCCTGTGACTATTTCCAGCTCTTGCATTGGGTTTAACGCCGTATTGCCGTAGACGAACCGCCAATAGAGCGTCCTTTGGTCACCGCTTCCGAATACCCAGGCCAGGCTGTGCTCGAATCCGTGCACGTGCAGCCAGCTGCGAAGCCGGCTGTCGGCTTCGGCAACGAAGGCAGGCGCAGTGGCCCGCAGGGTCTCCTCCGGCACAGCAAGCCAGGCAAGAAGCCGCTCAACGGCGAGCGTGTGCCAGGCTTGCCACGGCTCCGGGACTATCCCAAAGCGGAGAAAGTCGCGGCGCAAGGCCAGCTTTGGATCCGTCATGGCGGCATTGAGCCCCGCAGCGTATGCCTCCAGATACGCGAGGTCTTCCCGCGGCAAGGCCCGGACCGCGGACCTGGCTCGGGGCTCCAGCCCCAACAGCCGCATGAGCCGGTCGATGGCCACGGCATCGTCACCGAATACCTCCGCCATCCTTCCCAAGGCGGCCCGCCGCCAGAGGACCACGGTCCACGCGTGATTCCAGCCGTGCGCGTAGCCGAGCGCGAGCATCGCATCCTGGACATTCGCTGCCCTTATTTGAACGTCGCCGTCTTCGCCCCAGCCCAGCGTAGCGGACTCCGCCAGTCCCGCAATGTGGACGGCGCCGGCGGGACGCGGATTGCGTTGGTAGGAAAGGTACCAGACGGGGAGAGCTGCGCATACAATAGCGCCTGCAATGAGCGCAAGCGCAAGGGTAATCCTTGTTCGCAAGGATGTGAGCACGCTGGCAGTGGAATTGGGCTCGGCCGGCTCTCCGTTCAGGCGGAGAGCAGCCTGACAGGTGGATCCTGCGCCGGCTGGCGTTTGTAACAGTACAGTTTAGGTACAAGACCTGTCTGTTGCATGCCAAAGGGAAAGTACATTAGCGGTGCTCTGATTCTGGTACTTGCCGGTCTGCTATTGGGGCTCGGACTGGATTCTTCCTCAACGGCAAACACGCGGGATGCGCTGCGTAAGCTGGAAAGGGCTTTTCGCCTGATCGAGAACAATTACGTCGAAGAGCTGGACGCAGAGGAGCTGGCCGAAAGTGCGCTCAGAGGGATGCTGGAAAAGCTTGATCCCCATTCGGTATATATCAATGCGGACCAGATGCGCAGGGTGCGCGAGGATTTCAGCGGCGGTTTTGAGGGCATAGGCATATCGTATGAATTCATCATCGTGCCGGAAGGCAAGGACACGCTCGCGGTGTTGAGCGTCATCCCCGGTGGTCCCAGCGAGGAGGTCGGACTGATGTCGGGTGACCGGATCGTGGAAGTGGATGGTGAAAGTGTCCTGGGGTTCGAGAGTGCGGACGTGCAGCGCACGCTCAAGGGACCGCGCGGCACAAGGGTAACGCTGGGCGTGATCCGGCCGGGCTACGAGGCACCGCTGACATTCGACATTACGCGTGACCGCATCCCGCTGCATTCGGTAAGCGCCGCGTACATGATAGATGACGTGACCGGGTACGTAAAGGTCGGCCGGTTTTCCCGGACGACGCACGACGAATTCAGGGAGGCCCTGCGGACGCTGAATCAGCAGGGCATGCAGCGCCTCATGCTGGACCTCAGGGGCAACCCCGGAGGCTACATGGAAATGGCGGTTCGCATGGCTGATGAGTTGTTGAGCGGCGACAGGCTGATTGTATCCCAGCGGGGCAGGGGCGAAGGTTCCGGGCGCGATTTTCGCGCGCGCCGCCGCGGAGAATTTGAGGATCCGCCCGTGATAGTGCTGGTCAATAGCGCGTCGGCCTCCGCCAGCGAGATCGTCTCCGGCGCGCTGCAGGATCACGACCGCGGGCTGATCGTGGGCCGGCAGACGTTCGGAAAGGGCCTGGTGCAGCAGCAGTACCCGCTGCCGGACAGCAGCGCAATTCGCGTTACCATTGCGCACTTCTATACGCCTTCCGGGCGCCTCATCCAGACGCCGTATACAAAGGGACAGGACCAGGCATACTACGAGTTCAAGCAGGAGCTGCAGATGGAGGCCGTACTGAGGAGCACGGAAGAGATCGTAGAAAAGGTCCCTGATTCACTGAAATACAAGACCGCCGCCGGTCGAACAGTCATAGGCGGGGGCGGCATCCTGCCTGACTATGTGGTGCCGGCAGATTCGGCCTCGCCGTTTGTCACCGAGGTGTTTTCGCGCAATCTGCCCAATATCTTTGCGCGCAACTGGTACGACGCACACGGCGAGAGCCTGCGGCAGGCCTGGGGCCATGACCGCCGGAGGTATTTCCGCGAATTCCAGGTGAGCGAGGATATGCTGCTGGAGTTTCTGGCACTGGCGAAGGAGCGGGGCATAGTCCTGGATTCGCTGGAAATCCGGCCTGGCGAGGATACGTCGCCGGTATCTTCGGTGGTGGAAGAGAGGCCGGAAACCGGATTGGCGGTGGCGGAGGGCACTGATTTGGCCAGGATTGCAGGCGATTCCGCGTTCCTTCAGGCCTACATCAAGTCGCGCATTGCGGTGCGCCTGTTCGACCTTGAGGCGGGATATCCCGTCATGAACAGCGTCGATCCCGTATTCCAGAAAGCGATGGCATTGTGGCCGGAGGCCGAGGCACTGGTCTTGCCCCGAAACTAGGGCCGTGCCCCTTGGCTCGCGGCAGCTTGAATCCGCCTCTGCGCTTGACATTTCCAGCCTTATTAAATAACGTTAGCCCGTTCGTATCAACGGCAACTCAACGCATTGCATGTGCAGGGATGGTTATATTCCTCCCTGTACTCTTCTAGTCACCTGACATCACTTATCTGGAGGATCTGTCCATGAAGCTCTTAGGCACACTTATGATGCTGCCGCAGGAGGCCGGCGAAGAAGGCGTCATCAACCTTCTGGTACGTTACTTTAACGAAGGCGGCGACTTCATGTGGCCGGTTCTCATTATCCTGATAGTTGGTCTGGCCATTGCGTTTGAAAGGGTTATTTCGCTTAACAGGGCGGACGTCAATACGCGCAAGTTCATCGTAGGCGTGAAGAAAGCCCTAGACGAAGGCGGAGTGGCAGCTGCGGAGGAGGTATGCGCCAATACGCGGGGGCCCGTCGCATCCGTTTTTCAGGCCGGACTCTTGCGCGTTGATGAAGGCATTGACGCGGTGGAAAAGGCTGTGGTGGCCTACGGCTCCATCGAAATGAGCTTTCTTGAGCGCGGTCTCGTGTGGCTTTCGCTCTTTATCGCCCTTGCTCCCATGTTCGGCTTCCTCGGCACGGTAATCGGGATGGTTGCCGCCTTTGACGCTATCGAGGCAGCAGGCGACATTTCTCCGAGCCTGGTGGCCCGTGGCATCAAGATTGCCCTGCTTACGACCGTATTCGGCCTTATCGTGGCCATCATCCTTCAGTTCTTCTACAACTATGCCGTCTCCAAGATTGACCGGATCGTGGTGGAGATGGAGGAGGCTTCGATTGAGCTGATCGACTCGCTCGTGCTGATGAAGGGCGGACAGTCGGCAAGCTGAGCCTGACAGAACCCAACGACCCAGTTCGGCGGGTGACGTGTAGTCTTCCGTTCAAATCAGGTACCTGAACATGGTTATTTTTGCGATCTACATCGTGCTCGGCCTCATGGGCCTTGGTCTGCTGGCAATGGTTGCCTTCGGCATCCGAAGTGCGGCCTCCGGCAAGGTCAACGTGATGACCATGGGCATCGTCGCGCTGCCCATGGTTCTGCTTCTGATCCTGGGCTTTGTGATGCCCACCTGGGCGCAGGCCGGCATTTATACCATTGCCATCACACTGGTTGGCGCCCTCCTGGCGCTTCTGGTCACGGGCCTGCGAGGCCTGTTCTCCTAGAATCCCAACGCCTTGAATCATGGGTGTGCTTGCAAAGAAAAAGCAGCGGCGCGAAGCGGAGATCCCGACTTCGTCCATGGCCGACATCGCCTTTCTTCTGCTCATCTTCTTTCTGGTCACTACGACCATTGACGTCGACACCGGCATAGGCATGACGCTGCCGCCGGAGCTGGATGAGACAGAGCCTCCACCGCCGGTTAGGGAGCGGGATATGCTCACCATCCTGATCAACGCGCAGGGCCAGGTGCTGCTGGAGGACTTGCCGTCCAGCGTGGCGCAGATTCGCGGAGAGGTGCGCACGCACGTCACCAACAACGGACAGGATGCACGGTACTCCACGAGTCCCGGCAGGGCCGTTGTTTCCATAAAGACGGACCGGCAGACGCCGTACAGCCTGTACATCGCCACGATGGACGAGGTATGGATGGCCTACTTCGAAATCTGGGACACGGAAGCCCGTTCCTTGGGTTTTATCGACTACCAGGATTACAGGAGTTCGCTGGAAGAGGACGAGTTAAACGTAATCCGGGATGAATGGCCTGCCCAGATTTCGCTCGCCGAGCCCGATCCGGGCGACGCGTAGCCCGTCTCAGTTCAAACGTATAACCGCCTGAACGGAACCATGGGGCATTTCACCAAGAAGAGCAAGGCCAAGCCGGAGATTTCGACGGCTTCCCTTCCCGACATCATATTCATGCTGCTCATCTTTTTCATGGTCACCACGGTGCTCCGTGAACAGGAAGTGCAGGTCAGGACCATTTTGCCCGCTGCCGAGGCCCTGACGAAGATTGAGCAAAAGCGTTACGTATCGTATATCTGGGCCGGCCCGGAAAGGCTCCCCGGCAACAGGTTTGGAGAAACCAAGGTGCAGATAGACGACGCCGTGATTGAGGACATGACCAACATCCGGAGCATCATGTACCGCAAGCTTACCCAGGAGCCGCGTCTGATTGTGTCTCTGCGGGTGGACGAGGAATCCGAGATGGGCGTGGTCACCGATGTTCAGCAGGAGCTTCGAAAGGGCGGTACGCTGCGCATCAACTACTCCTCCAAGCGCGATATATCGAACCTCTAGGGCGTCCTGCGACTATGACGCCCCGACCAAAGGCTCCGCTTGTATCGAGCGGAGCCTTTGGTTTTTTGTCAGCCAGCCATCATCGTGGCTCATACAGTTGCGCTCCTTCCGGGTGACGGCATCGGTCCCGAGATTGTGGACGCTGTGCTGCATGTTGTGGAGGCTACCGGCGTGCAGATCACGTGGGATCGCCATGAGGCCGTGGGCCAGGCAGGTGTCGATGCGGGCGGAGAACCGCTTCCAGCAGCAGTAGTCGCGTCCATTCGCCACCACGGCGTGGCGCTCAAGGGACCCGTTACCACGCCACTTCGGAAAGGGTTTAGAAGCGTCAACGTAACGCTTCGGCGCCGGCTGGACCTGTTTGCCAATGTGCGGCCCTGCAGAACGCTGCAAGGGGTCCACAGCCCTTTTTCGGACGTGGATCTTATCATTTTCAGGGAGAACACGGAAGGACTGTATTCGGGTATCGAGAATTATGATGCCCGCCTTGAAATCGCGGACTCCATCGCGCGCATTACGAGGCACGGGTCGCGGCGCATCATTCGCTTTGCGTTCGAGTACGCCCAGAGACACGGCAGGCGAGCGCTTACCCTGGTGCACAAGGCCAACGTTCTGAAGGCAACCACGGGCATGTTCCTGGAGGAAGGCCAGGCCCTAGCCGCCGCCTATCCGGACATAGCATTCAATCATCGCATTATCGACAACATGGCGATGCAACTCGTGATGGCGCCGGAGCAGTACGACTGCATCGTCACCACAAACCTTTTCGGAGACATACTCAGCGACCTGTGTGCGGGACTGGTCGGCGGACTGGGCGTGGTGCCCGGCGCAAATCTCGGTGACGACTGCGCGGTCTTCGAAGCCGTGCACGGCAGTGCGCCGGACATAGCGGGCCGGGGCGTTGCCAATCCTACCGCGCTGCTCCGTTCAGCAGCCATGATGTTACGCTACCTGGGTGAGGGCCGCGCTGCCGCGGCGGTCGAAGACGGCGTCAGAGACCTTTATGCCGAGGGCAAGCATTTGACGCCCGACGTAGGCGGCACGCACACGACCTCGCAAGTCGCCCGACGGCTTGCCAGCCGCGTTCGCCAAAAAATGGAAGCAGCATGATTCAGCGAATTCAGACGGGACACTTGCTGCTGGGAGCGTCGTTTCTGGCAGTGTTTCTGTCGCTGCCGCAGAGCCGCGCGCTGGGCGCGGGCGCACTCGCTTCGGTCGCTATAGTGGCGTTCGGCCTTGCTGCCCTGGTCGTTTCGCTGGTGTCCGTCGCGCTGTTCAGGAGACGGCGGCTTCAGCGCAAGCTCATTGTGTTGGCCCAGGTCTTGACCGTTGGGCTTCTCGCCGTACTCTATGGCTCTTTCTACGTGGAGGGCGGATCGGTGCGTACGGCAGAGGGGATGAACGCCGGCCTGCTCGTTTCCCTGGGTTTGCCGCTACTCGCCTACGTGGCTCTGTTTTTCGCGCGCCGGGCGGTCACGCGGGATATCCGGCTGGTCCGGTCCATGGACCGCCTGCGGTAGCGGGCTTCGGAAACGGCGCGAAGGAAGCCGGGCAAACGTTCGTCGGCCGAACAGGTACCGCTCTGCGAGGATACTGCCGGTATAGGAGGGCAGGGCGCCTCCCCGGTGCTCGTAGTTCCGGGCCATGTGGTGCGCGTCGCGGTAAGCACGCAGTACGGCCAGAGCGTGGCGCGGCTTACCGCGACACAGCTGAAGGAGCATGGCGGACACATCAAGCGCGATGCGTTGCGGCAATACCCTGCGCCAGCGGCTTGCCGAGAGGTTCTTGTAGAGCATGACGAGGTTGTTGCGGAAGTTGTAATACAGCTTCTGAAAGCTGTCCGCATCCAGCGAGCCGCCGCCGATGTGGAAGACGTGGCTTGCCGGCTGTGCAAGGATGCGATACCCCGCGCTGCGAAGGCGCCAGCACAGGTCAACCTCCTCCATGTGCATTTCGAAGCGTGCGTCGAGCAGTCCGACCTCCTCCGCGGCCGTGCGGCGAAGCAGCAGGGCGGCGCCGGTTGCCCAGTCCAGTTCACATACCTCGTCATGCTGTCCTGCGTCCCCTTCCACGGAATTCAGTATGCGTCCCCGGGCAAACGGATACCCCAGCCTGTCCAGGAAACCGCCGGCTGCGCCGGCGTATTCAAACCGGTCCCGTTCCCTGAAATCCAGGACCTTGGGCTGTACGGCCGCCACCGAGGGGTCCGATTCCGCCAGGGCAACCAGCGGGTCCAGCCATCCTGGCGGGGTTTCCACGTCGTTGTTCAGCAGCACCACGTACTTTCCGGAAGCATGCTTCCAAGCCGCGTTGTTGCCACCGGCAAAGAGGAGGTTGGCCGGCAGCCGGAGGATTTTTACGCGGGGAAACTTCGACGCTACCCAGTCCGCCGAAGCGTCTTCGGAAGCGTTGTCTGCCAGAATAATCTCCAGGTTGGGATATGCCGTTCGTGTCACCGAGGGAAGGCATTGCCTCAGAAGCGGAAGCGCGTTCCAGGTTAGGACAATAACGGTGACCGGAGGTAAGCTCATGCCTGGATCGGAGCCGGCGCGCGAGGACGTTGCGCCGGCAAAGTCGCCTCAAGAAGCGAATACTATTTTGAATTAGCCATTTGGGTCCCGGGACGGCCTTGCATGACCATGCGGCGACGATACGAAAACAGGCTCTGCATGCACGGAGCCGCAGGATCGCTCCACGTCCGGGCGTTGCGCGCGCGAGCCTACCGGGTACCGCGTCCGTGAAGACTGCCAACCTTGAGGATGCGCGGACGCTGCTGTGGTTCCATTGGGGGCACTCGGCGTTTCGTCCCGGCCAGTCCGAGGCAATTGAAGCGGCACTCGCGCACCGAGACGTGCTGGCCGTGCTGCCCACCGGCGCGGGCAAGTCCGTTTGCTACCAGGTGCCGGCCCTTCTTCTTGGCGGAACGACCCTGGTGATTTCTCCGCTCGTGGCCCTGATGCAGGACCAGGTGGACGCACTTCGCTCGCGTGGGATATCCGCTGCCTGCATCACGGCAGGCCTCTCGTCAAGGGAAGTGGACCAGCGGTGGACCGACGTCGAGTTTGGTCGCTACAGCCTCGTGTACGTCTCGCCGGAGCGGCTGGGATCCGAAATGTTTCTGGCCCGCGCCGCACGGTTCAGGATTGCTCTCATGGCCATTGACGAGGCCCACTGCATCAGCACCTGGGGGCACCAGTTCAGGCCGGCATACCGGCAGATTCGGGCGGTCTATCCGCTTATTGGCCGCCCGCCGGTCATGGCCGTTACCGCCACGGCTACGCCGGAGGTTCGCCGCGACATCGAAGCATGCCTGGAATTGCGCCGGCCGTGCGTAATCGTCAAGGGATTCGACAGGCCGAACATCCACTGGGCTGCAACCGAAACTGCCGGACTGCGGAAGGCCGTACTTGAGGAGGCCGGTGGCCTGGAGCGCGGTGGCATCGTGTACGCTATGACCCGGCAGGCCGCGGAGGCCATGGCCGGCTGGATCAGAAAGCGGGGCCAATCGACGGAAGTTTATCACGCGGGCCTTGCGCCCGCAGCGCGCAAGAAAGCGCAGGAAAGGTGGCTCTCGGGCCAAGCCCGCATCATGGTTGCCACGAGTGCTTTCGGCATGGGCATCGACAAGCCCGATGTCCGCCTTGTAGTGCACGCGGGCCTGCCGCCGTCACTGGAAGCCTATTACCAGGAAGCGGGCAGGGCGGGTCGAGACGGCAAGCCTGCCCGGGCACTTCTTCTCAGCGGCCCGGGTGACGAATCGCGCAGGCGGCAGATGACCGACAACAGTTACCCGAACCGGCGCCAGATCAGGGTCGTGTACGAGGCCGCCTGCAACCTGGCACAGGTCGCCGTCGGGGAACTTCCGGCTGGTCCACTTCTCCTGGACGTCCGCGCGGTCACTGCCGCAACGAGTCTGCCTCGATCCGTCGTGCAAGAGGCGGCCAATCTGTTGGCGGAGCAGCAGGTATGGCATGTATCGAATCCCGGCGCAGGGGCTGCGCTGCTTCGTCTTACGGAGGAAGCCGGCGCGCTGCGCTCCTGGGCCCGCAAGGTGAGCAACCGGTCCCTGGAGAGCTTCGTGTTTTCGCTACTGCGCCGGATTCCGGCAGAAGCGTACCGGAGCTGGCGAGCCATGGACCTTGAGCGCCTCGCGAAAGGACTGGGGCTTCAACGCAGAAGGCTGGAAGCGGGGCTGGATTTTCTGGCACAACGGGGCATGCTGCAGTGGAAAAGGGAGGAGGCGGCGCTCCAGCTGCAACTGATCTTTCCCCGGACTGATCGCCTTGCTGTTGACGACAAAGCCGTTCGCGAGGGCTTGCTCAGGGCCCGTCAACGCATTGACCAGGTGGCGCGGTACCTCCGCACCAGAGATTGCCGCCGCCGCTTCCTGCTTCGATACCTGGGCGAACGCTCCGCCGCGTCCTGCAATCGGTGTGACCGGTGTCAGCCGGCTGCACGCGGCCATGCATAGCGCTGCGCCGGCCGCAGGCTGCTTGGGTTACTCAATGGCCACGCCCGGAGGGACGTAGTCCGGAATCTCTCCCTGCCTGTGACGCTCTTCGGAGAGGCGGTCCACTACCTCCTCGTATACTTCGACCAGGTCTTCCGGGTGAGCGACATAGTAATCCTCGATGCGGGCGTAGGCCGCAGAATCAAGGCCGTAGCGTGCAAGAATGGAATCCTGGGCGTGAGGAAGCGCCGCGACCTCTAGCCCTCGGCGCGCCTGCGAAAGGTGAAGTTCCACCAGGACGTCGACCATCAGGTCCCGCTCGGGGGCGCTTCTTTGCGAGCACCCCGCGACGATCGCCGCAGCCGCCAGCGGGAGGACAAGGGCGCGGTAGCGCGCGATCACGTTGCTTCAGAGCGGGCGACATCCTCCCGCGTACGGAACGTGTGGGCAATGACCTCCAGCTGGCGAAGGAACTCCCGTTTCGGGAAATTGGGCGCGAAGACCATGCCGTCCACCACGTACAGCCTGCGTGTGGGCTCGTCGTAGAAGGCGTATGTAAGAAACGGACCGCCCATGCCATAGGGCACGATTCTGCCGCCCTGTTCGCCCACCATGTGCCAAAGGCCCCGCACCTCGTAGGCAAAGCGGTCCTTGAAGCTGATTTCCTCGTATTCGATCAGCTGCCGGCGGTCGATTTCGACCCAGCCTCCCAGGCTTCCCTGCAGGTGCATCTCGGAGAGCGAATCCCGCGTGTCAACCACCCATTCCGGCGTCAGCAGGCCGGGATCCGCATTCTCCTCGTAGTAGACGAACAGGCTTCGCCACGTGTCCGACAGCGTGCGACGCAGCCAGACGAACCTGTTGGTGTCGACCGCCACCACGTAATCATGCTGGCCGTGCACGGCGAAGCCGTGGCTGTCCATCAGGTACTGTTCGATGTTGCGCTGGCGGCCAATATCGAACATTTCGCGGTGCAGCCGCAGCCGCGTGGCCACATTCAGCTGGTACACGATGTCCTCCGCGTTGGCATCGACAGTTTCAATCAGGGCGCTGTCCGTGGGCGCCATGACGTAGAACACCTGCTGCCGCTGCCGCCACACATTCTCCCGTGGCACAACGGCGCCGTCGCCCTCCAAAATGGCCTGGACAGCTTCATCGCTCAGGATGCTGCGCACAAACCGCGACTCCGTGCTGGCGGTGTCCTCGAGGGCTGCCACGAACAGAACGCTCTTGCGCGCCCTGGCCATATCGAGTGCCATTTGCGACCGCAGGTTGATCACGTCTATTTCGAATCGGGGCTCTCGGGAGGGAAGAGTCCCGATGGGCGCCGCGATGGTTTCGCGGATCTTGTCGCCTACGGCTCCTCCCCAAAGCGCGGAATCGATTACGAGCGTGAGGCGTCCTTCCTCGCCTACGGCTTCAGGTCTGAAGTCCGTGCCCGAAAGAAAGCGGTCCGAGCAGCCGGACAGGAGTATCATGGCGGTGGCCAGCCCGCATAGCGGCAGTCTGATCTGGCGTGGTTTCATGGTCTCGGCGTTTGTTGGAGATTCTGACAGGTCTGGCGTATGGGATGAGATGCCGCGCAGCCTACCCCGCTGGCGAGTCAGCTGTTTCGACCGGCGGTAGCCCGCCGGCGCGCATGCGGCAGTAGGGAGGCCCGGTTTCGTGGGACCAAGGCCATGCGCGGGCACCAATTGCGCGCGGCATGCTCCAGGTACGCAATCCTTCGCTCATGATCCGAATTTCAGCTCGGCAGCAAATTCGCGCAGTTTCCGGCAGCGTCCTTGCAGGGTGAGCGATTCGTCGTGCCACAGCCGTTCTATTCGGTTGACAAGCGCGGAGCCCACGATGAAGCCGTCCGCGTGGCGGCACACACGCGTAGCGTCGGCATGGGTCTTGATGCCAAAGCCCACCAAGAGAGGATTTCTGCGAACGAGGCTGCGCGCATGGCGCAGGTAGCGTTCTACCTGCGGCATGCGGTCCGTCAGCCTGATGCCGGTCACTCCGGTAACGGATACGGCATACACGAAGCCCGAGGAGCGTGCATCAATTTCACGGATGCGTTCCGGTGGGGTATTGGGCGCCACTAGGTAGACAATGCCCAGGCCGGCTTCGGCTGCGTACCCGGCCAGCACACCGTCTTCCTCCGGAGGAAGATCCGGAATGATCAGGCCTGACACGCCGGCGCGGCGGGCCGCCTTGCAGAACTGCCGGGGCCCATAGCTCAGGATGGGATTGATGTATCCCATGAGCAACAGCGGCACCGTATGGCGCTGCGTGAACGCGTGCGCGAATCGGAACGTGTCTTGCATCCGTACTCCGCCGGCGAGTGCCCGCGCGCTGGAGCGCTGGATGGGCGGGCCCTCGGCAAGGGGATCGCTAAAGGGCATTCCGAGCTCGACGAAGTCGGCGACTTCGCCCAGCGCATCCAGTACTGGCGGCGTGTCGGCCATGGAGGGGAAGCCGCTGGTAAGGAACAGCCCCATGGCCTTTTCTCCACGCTCGCTAGTCGCGCGTAGCCTTTGCGACAGTCTCGACACCTATGCTCTTGACTTGGTGATGGACGCCATGTCCTTGTCGCCACGGCCTGAACAGTTCAGCACCACTACACCGCTCAGCTGGCCTGACAGCTTGGCGAGGGCCGCAATGGCGTGGGCAGTTTCGAGCGCAGGAATAATGCCCTCCGTGCCCGCAAGGAGGTTGACACCATCCAGCGCCTCGTCGTCCGTGACGGCGAGGTACTGAACGCGGCCAAGATCCTTCAGGTACGCGTGCTCGGGGCCCACGCCCGGGTAGTCCAGTCCAGCGGAGATGGAATGCGCCAGCTGGACCTGGCCGTCGCCGTCCTGCAGCAAGTAGCTCATTGCTCCATGTAGGACGCCGGGTGAGCCGCAGCTGAGCGTAGCCGCATGCCGCCCCGAAAGACCCTCTCCCGCAGCTTCTACGCCGATCAGTGCAACCTGGCCATCATTCATGTAGGGATAGAAGATTCCCATGGCGTTCGAGCCTCCGCCCACGCAGGCTATGATGGCCTCGGGAAGCGGTCGTCCCTCCAGGTCCTGCAGCTGGTGCCGGGTTTCGCGGCCGATGACGCACTGGAAGGTCCGTACCAGTTCGGGGTAGGGATGCGGTCCGACTACAGAGCCAATGATATAGAACGTGTCAGCGGGATTGGAAACCCAGTCCCGGATGGCTTCGCTGGTGGCGTCCTTGAGCGTGCGGCTGCCGCTGGAAACCGCATGGACGGTCGCTCCCAATAGCTGCATCCGCTCCACGTTGAGCCGCTGGCGCCGGGTGTCCTCCTCGCCCATGTAGACGACGCATTGCAGCCCGAACTTGGCAGCTACGGTAGCCGTGGCCACGCCGTGCTGGCCGGCGCCCGTTTCTGCGATGATGCGCGATTTTCCCATGCGCCGCGCCAGCAGAATCTGGCCGACCGTATTGTTGATCTTGTGCGCGCCCGTGTGACACAGATCTTCGCGTTTCAGGTAGATCCTGGGTCCGTTAAGCCTTTCCGTCAGCCGGTCCGCAAACGTGAGCGGGGTCGGGCGTCCCACGTACTGCGCCAGGATGTCATGGTACTCGGACTGAAAGTCATCCCGGGGCCAGTACTCCCTGAAGGCAGCATCAAGCCTGGACAGTTCCGGAATCAGAATCTCCGGGACGTAGGCGCCGCCGTAGGGACCGAAGCGACCGCTGTTGTCAGGAGCCCGGTAAGCCATGCATCAAGCGCTGGTGCTGCTCTGAAAAACGGCCTCGACCAGGGCATAGTCCTTTTTCCCCGGCGTGGTCTCCACTCCGCTGGACATGTCCAGGGCCCAGGGACGCACCTGTCGCAGGGCATCCGAAACGTTGTGGGGACCGAGTCCGCCCGCGAGGAATACCGGGAATTCGCGGCAGATGGCGCTGGCCACCGACCACTCAAAGGTCTTGCCCGTACCGCCGTGCAAGACCGGGTGGTAGGTATCCAGAAGGAAGAAGTCTGCAACCTTTTCGAAGGCCTCCATTTGCTTGCGCAGCAGCGCTTCCGTGTTGCTTTCCGCGACGCGGAAGGCCTTGATGACCGGCGCACTGATCTTGGCGCAGAACGGGGGTGGTTCCGCACCGTGCAACTGAACCAGATCGAAAGATGCGATTTCCACGGCCCGGTTGACGCTGTCCGCATCTTCGTCGACAAAAACGCCCACGGTCTTTGTTCCGTGGAGCCACGCCCGGATTTCACCCGCCAGTTCGGCGGGCACGTACCGCGGACTTCGTCGATACTGGATGAATCCGAGATACTCTGCCCCGGCAGCCGCACAGAAGCGCGCGTCCGCCAGATTGGTGATACCGCAAATCTTGATCCTGCAGGCCATTTCTATGCCGCCAGAGAGCGTGTCAGCTGGTTGCGCAGCTGTCGCAGGGCCGCGCCGCTGTCCCGTGCGGTCATGAACGCTTCTCCAATGAGCACGGCGTCAATGCCGCCGCGGTAGAGGTGCGCCAGTTCTGCGGCTGATCCCAAACCGCTCTCGGACACGCGGAGAATGCCACGGGGCACATGGGAGAAGACCCGAAGCGAATGATTGATGTCGACGGAGAAGGTCCGGAGATCGCGGTTGTTTACACCCAGGATGGAGGTCAGCGCGAAGTCCAGCCTCGCCAGCTCCTCCAACGCATACACTTCCACCAGACACTCCAGCCCAAGCTCGGAGGCGGCGGTCTGCAGCTCGGCCAGCTGCGAGCTTTCAAGCGCGGCCGCAATCAGCAGTACCGCATCAGCCCCATAGGCACGCGCCTCCAGAAGCTGGTAGGAATCCACTATGAAGTCCTTTCGGAGCAGCGGCAGGGAGGTGCTTCCGCGGGCCGCCGCAAGATCATCAAGAGAGCCCTTGAAGTGAAGCTCCTCCGTAAGAACACTGACAGCCGATGCGCCGGCCTCTTCGTACGCCGCGGCAACAGCAACCGGGTCCGCGTCCACGCGCAGCGGACCCTTTGACGGCGAAGCCCGCTTGAATTCGGCAATGATGGACAATCCTTCTGCGGCCAGGGCTCGCGCCAGCGACCGGGTGGGACCGCGCTCGCGCGCTAGCTCAAGCAGAAGTGCCGGACTCACTGCCCGCCTGCGCTGCGCAAGGCGCCGGCGCGTATCGCCAAGGATCTGCTGCAGGATGTTCATGCATTCGAGGCTTCGCGCAGCCGCGCAAGACTCTCCCGCGCTGCTCCGGAATCGATGCTCTCCTTGGCGGCGGTAAAGCAGGCATCCAGGTCAGCAAAGCGCCCGCTGACGCTGAGTCCGAAAGCACTGTTGAGCAGCACCACGTCGCGGGTGGGACCCGGTTCGCCATCCAGGATATCCCTGACAATGGCCTCGTTGGTGGCCGCGTCGCCTCCTTGCAGTGCCTGCAGGCTGCATCGTGAAAAACCGTATTGCTCCGGCCGAATAGTGAACCGGCGGATTCCCGGCCTTCCTTCCACATACTCGAAGGCCTCAGTGGCTTCGCACAGTGAAATCTCGTCCAGTCCGTCTCGGGCTGCGACGGCAATGACGTGTTTGGCTCCCAGGCGACCGAGGATGGTGGCCATGGTGGCGGCAGCGCGCGGACTGAAGGCCCCCACAAGCTGGCGCGTGATCCTGGCCGGATTGCACATCGGGCCGAGAATATTGAAGCACGTCCGTACACGAAGGATGCGCCTGACGGGCGCAATGTGCCGCACCGCCGGGTGATATCGCACGGCAAACATGAATCCGACCCCCGCCGCCTCAAGACAATGCTGCACCTTTTCCGGTCCTAGGTCAATGGCCACGCCGAGCGCGTCCAGGACATCGGCTGATCCGCATTGGGAAGACACGCTGCGGTTGCCGTGCTTGGTGACCGTTACTCCGGCACCTGCGCAGACGAGCGCCGTGGCCGTGGAGATATTGAACGTTCCGAGACCGTCTCCGCCCGTGCCGCACAGGTCTATGGCGTGGGCGTCGCTGCACGGCACCCTGACTGCATGCTCGCGCATCGCGACGGTCAGGCCGGTGAGTTCGTCAACGGTTTCTCCCCGCGCCCGAATGGCCATCAGGAATCCGGCTACCTCGCAAGGGTCGGCCTCGCCCTGCATCATGAGATGCATGGCTTCCTCTGCCTGGTCCGTGGTAAGCGATTCCTGTCGCGACAGGATGGTCAGAAAAGCATTCATGAGGTGCCAACCGGTTCGGGGTTCCACTTGTCGACGAGAGCCACCCAGTTGGCCACGATCCGGGGTCCGGCGGCCGTCAGTACGCTCTCCGGGTGGAATTGTACGCCCTCGAGCGGCCACCGGCAGTGGCGAACGCCCATTACCGTGCCGTCCGGGGTTTCCGCGGAAACCTGGAGCATGGCAGGGATCGTGCTGCGGTCCACGACCAGGGAGTGGTACCGGGTGGCCGTGAATTCCTGGTCAACGCCTTCGAAGATGGTATTGCCGTCGTGGCGAATCGTGCTCGTCTTGCCGTGCATCAGGCTCGGGGCATACGTGATTGCAGCGCCGTTTGTCTCAGCGATCGCCTGGTGGCCGAGGCAGATGCCAAGCATCGGAATGGCAGGGCCGAGATGCGCAATGACATCCTTGCATATTCCGGCATCATTCGGTCTTCCGGGCCCCGGGGATATCAGTATGCCATCCGGCCTCATGGCTTCTATATCGCGAAGGGAGAGCGCATCGTTTCGACAGACCTTGACCTCGGAGTGGTATCGCCCCACGAGGTGCACGAGGTTGTACGTAAAGGAGTCGTAGTTGTCCAGAACCAGTATCATGACGGTAAGCTGGTAAGCAGCCCGGTTGCCTCGCGCACCCGTTCCATGCACTCTATTGCCCGCTTTCGCCCTGCCCGTGCGCCCTGGCGGAGCACGTCCCATACATAATCCGGTCGCTTTTCCAGCTCCCGGCGCCGCTCGCGAGCCTCGGCAAAGTAGGCCAGCACCAGCTGTTCCAGCTTCTGCTTTGCGTGGCCGTAGCCGTAGCCGCCAGACAGGTATGCCGAACGGATTTCCGCCAGGGTATCGGGATCCGCAAAGAGCTTAAGGAGCGCAAAGACGTTGTCCGCATCCGGGTTCTTGGGTGCTTCAAGCGGAGTCGAATCCGTAACAATGGCCCGGATGCGGCGCCTCAGCTGCCTGCCTTCGTCGAATATGCCGATCGTGTTGCCATAGCTCTTGGACATCTTGCGTCCGTCAATGCCGGGCACGATCGCTACGTCTTCGACGATATACGGCTCCGGAACGGGAAAAACGGGAGGATCGGCCGGGTAGGCAGCATTGAAGCGCTGCGCGATGTCACGCGTGATTTCAAGGTGCTGCTTCTGGTCGGCCCCGACCGGGACGATGGTCCCGCCGTAAATGAGGATGTCGGAGGCCTGGAGTACCGGATAATTGAGCAGCCCCGCGTTTGCGCTGAGTCCCTGCGAAACCTTGTCCTTGTACGATACCCCCTTTTCGAGCTGCGAGACCGGAGTGAGGCAGAAGAAGACCCAGGTCAGCTCCTGCAGCTGCGGCACGTCGCTCTGCAGGAACAGGTTGGCCTTGTCCGGGTCGAGGCCCAGTGCCAGATACGTGACGGCCGCATCCAGGGTATGCCGGCGCAACGTGTCCGCATCGCGCATGGTGGTCATCGCGTGGTAGTTCACGATGAAGTAATAGGACTCCTGCCGCCCCTGCATGGCAATATGCTGCCGGATGGCGCCGAAATAATTGCCTATGTGCAGGGCTCCGGAGGACTGGATGCCCGAAACGACAACGGTCTCTGTATTCACGGGCGGCATCTGTTATGCTTGGCGGCGAAGCCGCAATGCGCGCACGGCGCCTCTTGCATGTTCAAGGCGGGCCTGGGCGTTCTCTTCCAGGCGGGCCAGCACGGCCCGGGTTCGCATCTGGTGCTCGTATTGCCGCTCGCGGCCGAGTGCCTCCGCGTAGGCGCTTTCCAGGTCTAGCACATCCAGGAGCGGCGCGGGACCCGCAGACAGGGCATCGCGCTCCAGGCCGGCGTGTGATGCGACCCCGCAGCTGAGGATGGTTTCCGAGAGCTTGTCCGCATCCATGCGGGCCGTCTTGAGCAGCGCGGCCGATGAGGTCACAAGGTTGGGGTCCTCGCAGGCCTCGATGGCCAGGTCCCAGGCACGGTTAAGGGCTATTTGCTGCCGGAGAAGCGGATTGAGACGCGTTGCTGTCTCGGCACGAGAGAGCGTGCGGCCGGCCCATCCTTTCTTGAGCACGGCTGCCTTTAATTCCTTGAGAGGCATGGTAAGGTCGGGGTCTAAGGGGCCAATAGGCGCTACAGGAGCCCGTCGGCTGCCATTAGCAGCGCCATTTTCAAGGCCCGCGCCTTGTTTTCCGTTTCCTCGAACTCGCGCGAGGGCTGGCTGTCTGCCACAATCCCCGCACCAGCCTGGATGAAAATATCATTGCCGCGCACTACCATCGTACGAATGGCAATGCAGGTGTCCATATTGCCGGAGAAATCCACGTAGCCTACGGCTCCCGCATAGACGCCCCGCTTCGCAGGCTCCAGATCATCGATGATCTCCATGGCGCGCACCTTGGGAGCACCGGAGACCGTTCCGGCAGGGAAACAGGCCTTCAGCACGTCCATGGCGCCCAGGCCGGAGCATAGCGTGCCCGAAACAGCGCTGACTATGTGCATGACGTGAGAGTATCGTTCGATATAGGCGTAGCGGTCGACCTGCACGGAACCGGTCCGGCATACCCTGCCCAGGTCATTGCGGCCAAGATCGACAAGCATGAGATGTTCCGCCCGTTCCTTGTGATCCTGCAGCAATTCCTGTGCCAACGCCTCGTCCTCTTCCGGACTTGCCCCTCTTGCCCGCGTTCCGGCAATCGGCAGCAGCTCTGCCTTACCGTCTTCGATACGCACCAGTACTTCAGGTGAAGACCCGATCAGCTTAACCCTGCCAAAATCGAGATAGAACAGGTAGGGCGACGGATTTATCTGGCGCAGAGCACGGTAGAGGTTGAAAGGATCACCTCCAAACGAGAGCGTGAAGCGCTGCGAAAGGACCACCTGGAAGATGTCTCCTTCGTAGATGTGGCGCTTGGCCTTACGAACGGCGTCCTCGAAGTCCTCGCGCCTGAAATTGGATGCCATCCTGTCGCCGGAAAGCGTTACGGGGGCAGGTGCATTAATGGAGGCTCGCAATTCCCGCTCCAGAAGAGACAAGCGCCGCGAGGCGTCCTCGTACGCCTCTTCCGCCTCCGTGTCAGTCGCCAGGAACGCGCTGGACATCAGCACAAGCTGATGCCGAACCTGATCGAACGCCACGACGGTATCGTAGAAGCACCATATGGCATCCGGCAGATCCAGGTCATCCTGCGGCATATCGGGCAGCCGTTCGATCAGGCGGACATTGTCGTAGCCAAAGAATCCTACGGCGCCGCACGTGAACCTGGGCAGTCCCGGCAGGCGGACTTCCCTGTAGGCATCCAGATAGTGCTGCAGCACCTCGAAAATGTCGCCTTCAGGCGCATCTTCGTCCCGTGCGCCGCGAACGCAAATGCCGTCCTCCGTCGTTTCCAGTATTCGGTAGGGATTCTTGCCGAGGAAGGAGAATCGACCCAGCTTGTCTCCTCCCTCTACGCTTTCAAGAAGAAAGGCAAATGATCCGCTTTCCCGGAGCAGTAGGAACGCGCTCACCGGCGTCAGAAGATCGGCGCTGAGCCGCTTGGTGACAGGTACCAGGAAGCGTACGCTGCCGCGCGCGCGCTCCTGTACCACCAGCTTGTTGAATTCGCGAAACGTCATTTCAAAGAAAAAGCCCACTGCTAATTCCAAGCAGCGGGCTCGTCATCCTGTGCAATCGATTTCTATGCCGCGCCCGCCGCCGGTGTGCGGAAAGGCCACCAATTCCGATATGCGCTCAATCTGCAGGTCACGCGCGCAATATACAGCGCCAAATGCCGGGAGGCAATGCCACTGCAAATAATGAAGATTGGTTTTCCTGCGTGGCTTACCTTACGCACGAGCTTGCTCCGGTGGCAAGGCTGAGCCGGTCGAGCTTGCTGAATTGACCAGCGCATTTCTCATGCCGCGTAGCACGGTTCCGGACTTGGAAGCTCTCCCGTTCTATTCGGGATTGCCGTTGCATTTCAAGGGTGTGATGCACGCTCGCGGCATGAAGGGCCTGGCTGGCAGCATAGCCTGCGGCAAGCGCGCCCGGCGCGGCTCCGCGGGTCGATTCCGGGCTGAATGGCATGCGTCGCCTGCTCACGCCAATTCATACGACAACGAGATCATTTCGGGAATCCGCGTTTCCTGCTAAAGCTCAACAGAGGGCAAGACATGGCAAGACAAGTGCACGCCCGGTCAGGGGCATTATTTCGTCCATCCGTTGAACGGCTGCTGTTCATACTGGCGCTATTGGGTATTCTTCTGACCGTACATCTCGCCTTTTGGTACGGCGGCAGAACCGCGGCCTCGGACCCGGTTTGCGGCGCGGGATTCGATTGTCAGGCGGTTCTGGCCAGTGATCCGGCGCTGCTGGGCGTTTCAAGCACCTACTGGGGAATGCTCTTCTATGTGGCGGTTGCGGCCATGGGTCTTGGCATCCTGATGCTGGGCGAAAAGTCCGGCACCATATTGTACACGTTGCGTCGTCTGGTCATCGGAGCAGGGTTTCTGTACTCCGCCTTCCTTACGGCCCTGCAATACATGGTATTGTCGGACCGCTGCCTGCTCTGCCTGATATCGGCGGCCCTAGTGACATGCATGACGGCCGTGCTGGTGCTGGAAAAGCGCATTGGCAGCCTGGCAGTTCCCTCGGTAGCACGCGAATTGCGCTTCCGCGGAATGCTGGCAGCGGCGGCCCTGGTAGTTGCGTTCGCGGACTTTGCCTACTCGGGAGCCAGTCCAGGTGAGGCCGAAGTGGCGGCGCTCGGCCCGGTTGAGGCTGCGGATGCCTCGCAGTGCATATACGATCCGGACAGGCCTTATTTCGCTAATTTCGAAAGGCTGGTCGAAGACTATGATCCGATCGTCGGGAGGCCGGATGCACCGGTTACCATTGTCGAATTCCTGGATCCCAACTGCAATCACTGCAGGGACTTGCATCCGGTGATGCAGCGCCTTCTCAGTCTGCACAGGGACAATGCGCGCATCGTGTACAAGCCGGTCACGCTTGTCGGAGGCCCGTCCCATTCCCTTGACGAGGTCATGGCCCTGTGGCTGGCCGAAGAAAGCGGCCGCTTCGAGGAAATGATGGAGCTGCAATTCCGCCACCAGAACGGCGCGACGGGCCTCAGCGTGGACCGCCTGACGCAGTTCGCGGACGATATCGGCATGAACGCGGACAGGTTCCGTCAGGACTTGCTGGATGGCCGCCTCGCGAGCCGGGCGCGGCGCGTCATGCAGATTTTCAGCGGCCTGGGCCTGACGGGAGTTCCGGCCGTCATCATCGACGGGCGACTGGTTCACAATTCGTCC
>CAZXEU010000124.1:0-5366 GCA_964639665.1 uncultured Rhodothermaceae bacterium
ATGACCTGCACAAGCCCGCCGGGCACACGAAATGCGGCGGCGTCATCGCCTATTCCGACCACAGGCATTGCCCCCGCGTCAGCCGGCAACAGCTTTTCCAGCCGAGCGATAAGGCCGAATTCGCCCAGCTCACTAAGCGGCGTTGGCGAAGACATGGCAAAGCGAGGCGGCATTGCCTGAGTATTGGAATCGGCCGGGGTCATCCTTCCTGAGGGACGCGGATTCGTGTGACTTCCACCCCTGTCACGTACGCCCGGGTCCCTGGCCAAAGTGCGGGTCCTCTACCGGGCCAAGCACTAGTACCCACACATGCTGCCATTGAGCCAATCTACTTCCGTGGGCTAGCCTGCTGCATCCGGTCGCATGTGCGCGGCCATGAAAGCGGATCCCAGGAGGTTTAGCCCTCCGTCCACCATCAGCGTGGTACCTGTGATGTAGGAAGCAAGCGGAGAGGACAGGAATACTGCGGCCTTGCCGATTTCGTCGGCGCTTCCGAATCTTCCCAACGGTATGCTGCGGCGGAGTCCTTCCTGCGCATCTTCGGTCTTCGGCATGAGCCTCCGAAATCCCTCCGTGCCCTGCGTGATTCCGGGCACGATGCTGTTGGCACGTATTCCGTGGCGACCCCATTCCAGCGCCAGGTTGCGCATCAGGTTTTCCACTCCGGCCTTCGCCGCCCCGCAGTGGACTTGCCCTGCATAAGGGATGAGCCCTTGCCCGGCCGACACAAAGAGTACTACGCCGCGCGTCTCGCGCAGCTGGTCAAGTGCGGCACGGCAGGCGTGAAAAGAGCCAAGGAGATCGATATCGACGACGGCCTTGAAGCCTCCCGAAGTAAGCTGGTCTGCGGACGCCAGAAAATTCCCCGCCGCCCCGCACACGAGCGTGTGAACGGGACCGAGCTGCTGGCGCGCCGCCTCAAGGGCCGCCTGTAGTACTTCATAATTGCGCACGTCGGCAACGTGGGCGGATACTTGTGCGCCGAGCGCGGAGAGAACGCCGGCAGCCTCCTCCAACCGGTCCGGGTTGCGCCCGCATATCCCGACGTTTGCTCCGGCCCTCGCAAAGGCGCTCGCAATACCGAGGTTGATGCCGCTGCCTCCGCCCGTCACGAAGGCGGTCTTGCCGGACATCGGCGAGTTTGACAGGAATTCTGCGGAGGCCATGGAGGGTGCGCTCAAATACAACATTCGCACTAGGTGATAATGTACGGAGGGCCGCGGGTTTTCTGTAGTGCAATGCCGCGAAGCGGGGGACGGAACCTTTCCAGAATAAGCCGGACCAGGAAAGGGACCATGGCTCTCCGCCCAGGTTGGGGCCACTTACCCGAGACCTACTAATCCGTCCCGCAGCTCCCAGACCACTATGCAAGCCTTACCAATTCGCAGTCCTGGCACCGCTGGCTTGTATTCTGGCGAGCAGGTCCGCACGGAAACGCTGGACGATGGCGCGCCTGATTTCGCGAGTCTTTCCGAGAAGCAGGTCATGACCCTATATCCCACGGCGGCTGTCAAGAGCTCTGCCAACGGGCAGGGAGCATTCGAGATCTTGAATCCGTCGCTGGTGCCGCCTGAGGCCTCAGGTTCGGTCGAGCTCGGCTGCGGTACCGCGCCGGTCGCTGCCCATACCGCCATCAGGCCGGGATAGATCGTAGCAGACAGAACCGCCGGTGACCTGGGCTATCTCTCTGAATCTGTTTCCATTTACCCCGTCGCCTTAGGGAATCGGAGCGGGAGCGGCCAGGTGCGATCCCATATCATGGAAGAAGTCCTGCCTACGCTGGAGCTGCGAGGCCATACCGTGCTGCTCAATTTCGAAGCGCGGCCCCAACAGTTTCTAAACGCCCAGGGGCCGCCCGCGGTGGACAATTCCGGAGTCTATGGAGAAGTACTGACACAGGTGCTTCGCGTTTCCGCTCCCGAGCGGGCCCCAAGCCAGGTTTTCGTGAGGCGGGAAGTGGCACCGGCCCCCGGTCGGGGACAGGTCCGTCATACTGATCCTTGAAACTGCCGTTATCCCCTTCTTCGGCGACGTGGTGCTGTTTGCCGGAAGCGAGGAATTTGGACGAGCATGTGCAATCGACGTTTCGCGCAGCCAGATCAGTGCAGCCGTGGGCATACTGGAGGCAGCCGGAATACTTGCCCGGCCCGAGCCGCATGCCACACATCCTTGTGCATACCAGTCTTGCAGACTGGTGCTGGCCCGCGATGCAGATAGCCAGGCTATCCACCGGGCTTCGAGAGCAGTCATTCTATCGTGTCACCTGCGTCCGCGTGCCTGACCAGACGCAAGCGCGTCATCTTCCTGCAGACGCGCGTAGCCGCTGCACGGGGTCGCCTTTCGAGTATTCGCCTTCGCTGCCCCTGCCCGGGCCCGAATGCGGGTCTATTTGATTCTGGCCCTTCCACGAAGTCGCCCTGCACGGACAACACGAATGCGGCTGAATGCCCGGGTCGCAGATCCTGCGAATAGTGTTGCTTAATCAAGCATCATGCGAGCAGCGGCGAGTCGTTCGTCCAAGCCGTGTGCCGAAAAGAAGCTATGGCCGGAATTCAGGCCGCCGCTATGCCAGCTGGATAGTGGACGTTACCGGCATTAGGGGCTGCCCCAGAATGAGCACGACACTATACGGTCGCCACAAGCCGCCCGCTCGGCTGCTCGCGGCGCGGTTCTCCGCAGCTTCCGCCCTTTCGGGCCCGCGGTTAACAGGCAGCCAATGCTCTGCCACCTCCGAGCTCAAGGGCCCTTCCGGCGCACTTGAACAAAGGCGTGCGGCAATCCGGCCGTTGTGGCCGCCCGGAGCCCTGCAGCTTGACATACTATATAAATATTGCTATACTGGCTATATCACTATTGATATAGCTCGATGAGTCTTGAACACATCCTGCTCGGTTTGCTGCGCGATCCGGCCACTGGCTACGACCTCAAGAACGCGTTTAAGGAGACAATACGGCATTTCTGGTCGGCTGAGCTAAGCCAGATCTATCCTGCCCTCAAGCGTCTGGAGCGTCGAAAGCTGCTCCAGAGCCGGTTCGAACCTTCACCAAAGGGTCCAAACCGCCGGGTTTACTCTCTAACGGAAGACGGGCGGAAGGAGCTGCTGAGCTGGCTTCGCAGTGGCCCTGTTGTCGGCACGGAGCGTTTCGCGTACCTGGCCCAGGTTTACTTTCTGGATTCAATTGGCGACATACACGAAACGCGGGCCTTCATGACCGCGCTAAGGGAGCATTTCTTGCGCTGGCTCGCCGAGCTTCTGGCCGTGGAGCAGGCCGTAATGGCCGCACACGGCGATGCCCTGAATGACTTCAGTGACGCAGGTTTCCACTGGTTTGCAACGCTGCGGATGGGAATTCACTCCATCCAGGCAAAGGTAAACTGGTGCGACGAAACAATTGCAACGATTGACCGCAGACTTGAAGCGGCACCCGGCATCCGGGAAGGTACCGATAGCAAACCGGAGAGCCAGTAGTCATGAACATCTGGGGGCTGCTATTCGCGGTCTTGATAAGCATCCACGTCGCCACCGGATTCGTCGGTCTCGCCGCATTCTGGGTACCTGTGCTTGCTCGAAAGGGGAGCCGCACTCATGTGCGGGCCGGTCGTGTCTAAGCCTATTGCGCCTATGTGGTCACGCTGTCGGCGGTCACGGCCTCGGCCGGCCGGATCTTCTCGTACATGGTCCAGGGAATCAGCGTCACGGATCAGCCGGATATCTACGGAATTGCCCTGTTCCTGGGATACCTGGGGATCGTCACGTTCGCCTTTGTGCGCCAGGCAATGCGGGCTGTGGCGACGCGGAAGGCTCCGAAGCAATTGCGGACCCTGTTTCACGAGGTACTCGCCTGGACATCCATCGCGGGCAGCGTCGCCGTCATCGCGTTTGCAGTGGGCCTGTGGTCGACCGTCTCGCCGATACTCCTTGGCCTGAGCCCGATAGGACTGATAGCTGGCCGCAATATGCTGCGACAGATGTATCAGCCACAGGCAGAGCACATGGGCTGGTTTTTCAGCCATCTTGGGTCGATGCTGGGTGGTGGCATAGCCTTCCACACCGCATTCATCGTATTTGGGGTGCAGCGGCTGGTCGCGTACGAATTGACCGGGGCCCTTGCCGTGGTCCCGTGGATCCTGCCTACCGTCGTCGGAATTCCCGCCATTGTAATTTGGACCCGGCACTACAAGCGCAGGTTTGGCGCGGGGCGGCGCGCGCCTAGATCGAAACGGTCAACTGCCTGACTTGGCTAGGCCGGTCAGTCTCCAGTCCTGCACGTGGGCCACGCATTTCCGGTCCTGATTCGGCAACTCAAGCCTCGGCAGCGTACGCGTAAAGCAGGCTGGCAGGACGTGCCTGGTATTGCAATTGAATTCTGCAAAGACGGGCGCTTGTATCACCGTGCTGGCTGGCCGACCGTATCGCCAGTTCTGGCCCAGAATGCCGCGCTGCGGTGAACGTCCCCGCTATACTGCCAGGCACCAGTGCCAGTCTCCCGAACGCCCAGTAGAACCACCGCCCTCTCCCGGATCGATGCAGACCGCACGGCGGATTCCCCGAAAGTAGCGCTGTCAGCCAATTTGTCCGGACCTTGCCACAGGGCGAGATCCGATCTCGGTGATTGCGGGTACGGCCCCGGCCAAATTCAATAGCATGAAGGCGAAAAAGTGGGCACTTTGCGTAACTCCCCCTGGTACCAAGCGCCAACACCGAGCGCGCCGTCAGCCGCAACGGCCGTATTTGTCAAAGGTCACCCGCTGTGTATGCCAGGCCGCCGTCTTACGGCGCGACAAACCGGTAGACCTCAAGGGATGGATTCGAGTAGTCGTCCTGGCCGGCCGGGCCTGGCCATACGAGGCGATAGGCCAGCCCGTTTGCAGCATGCAGGAATAGCACCAGCCTGGTGCCCAACTCTTCTGCAACCAGCTCCCCGTCCTTGGTAAAGACCTGGTATCCGCCTCCCCGATCATTGTTGTGATACTGAACCAGGAGCAATTGATCGGTAAGCTCGAAAAGCCCCGCGTTTGTTGTTTTGTCTTTGCTCCAGTTGCCAAACTCCCTAATATTGCCCTGGACATCGCTGGGCAGATCTTTGCGGGGAGACCGAAACCATGGGCTGCGCTGCGAAATCCTGTCCTGAACCGTTCCATCCAGGGAGAATTTCAGGATATCCGGCTCTGGAGCAGAAGTGTAAAATAGGTGCTCCCCGTCCGCAATGAAACCGCCGCCGCCTACTAGGAGCCTGTCGGGCTTTCCGATGTTTGTAAGCGGTGAGTACGTTCAATAGCTGGATTAGCGCTATGGCAGTCAGGTTTGTTCCTATGGACCGCAGTGCTCTGGAGCTTTTTCCCCGGACGGTTGACGAGTATGTGTC
>CAZXEU010000125.1:0-30450 GCA_964639665.1 uncultured Rhodothermaceae bacterium
CCCCGGGATTATCCGCCTGCACCTATCCTGTTCAGCGCAGAATCCGGAATCGCTTGCGGTCCAGCCTCCAGCAACAGCAGCAGTGCCCGCTGCTCCCCCCCACTCAGGTTACGCAACAGGTCCGCCGGCATCGATGAGACCTCCGAAAGTTCGCGCGACGCGATTTCGGACTTGGGAATGGTCAACTGGGGCCCGGCTGGGATCTGAAGGTAGAGATTCCCGGCGTCTTCATTGTAAACCGTGCCAGCGACTACGGTGCCGTCCGACCTTGTAATCTGCTCCACCTGCCATAGATCCGACACGGTCTCGGATGGACGCATGATGGCCGCAACGAGATCCTGCCGATTGAACCTCTGGTTAACGGTCGTCAAATCCGGGCCAAACTCCACGCCTATCGGCCCGAACGTATGGCAGGCGCTACAAAGGGCTTTCTCGTATGCCCAGGCCCCTTCATCGAAGTCACCCTCGAAGTTCGCCGGATTAAAAACCAGCTCTTCCTCAAGCTCCTGATCCGAAATCGGACTCAGACCCAGCCTGCGACCGAATCCTTGCTGTGCCGCAGCGGCTAGTTGCGGCTGGGAGGCCTCGATGCGTGCCGACGCATCCGCACGGCTTGAATCCGGAATACTGCCGAGAAATCCGTCACGCATCAAGTTGATATAGCTTCTGAACTGGCGCCCGCCCTTCCACTCCTCCGCGTAGACGGTCTCCAGCCAGCTCACCATTCCGTCGATGGATTCAGCCTCCCACCCACTTTCCACAAAGCTGAGCGCGTCCGCGTAGGCAATCTGCTGCAGCCGGTCGTTGTGCACTGCACCCAGCTCCGCGGCGAGTGCAGATGCCGTCCCCGGCGGTTCCAGATATGCCAATATCCGGGCCAATTCCCGATCAACGCGCCAGTCTCCGGAAGGAAAGACCTCCAGCAGCTCCTTGCCTATGCCTTCATAGCCTCTCGCGGGCTGATCATCGTTGCCGCGCCGGAAGAACGGCCGAGCGCCAAGGTTTACGCCATGATCTTCCAGCATGGTGCGCTGCATCGTCCGCAGAAGTGCGAGCAAATCGTCACCCACCGGACGCATGTGCAGCAGTTCCAGCTGCCGCTCCACGATCCGTTCCAGATCCTTCATATAGGGGCTGTGGATGCTCTGCACGAGGGCCATTAAAGCTTCGGGAGCCTGCGGAAAGCCGTCTGCAGCAAGGGCAGCTTCCTGCCACCCGTTGCGGTTTAGCTCACGAAGCAGGTTGCGTCCTGCATACCGTACGAACCGGTCCGGGCTCGCCAGTAGCGGAAAGACATCTGCCAGTGCGGATACGGGGACGTCCGCGGAAGGATGGATTCCGGTGCGCAGCAATGCCTCGGCCGCACGGCGCTGGACGAATGGATCGGTGTCTTGCAACCGCCTTGCCAATTCTCTCTGAGCATTGCGCGCGCCCCTCCCCGTGCGGGTCCCCAGGTAATACGCTGAGGCGGCGCGAACCTGCCAGGAGGCATCCTCGCCCAGGCGGATAAGCGTATTGTCATCGAGGCCGGGACCAAACACGTGCAACAACTCCATTGCCCGGACCCGGAGATCGGGTGAATCTTCAACATCTCGAATCACGGCCGTCAGGCCCTGCTGCCATGCGCCGTCCCCCAAACGCTGCTTGAGGTCAAGCGCTGTCTGCCGACTCCAGGCCGAGCGCAGCTGAGGCAGTGTCAGGGCGCTATCCAGAAGAGATTCGGACTGCACCGGCTGCGGACTTTCTGCGCCTGTATAGACAACCCTGTATACTCCCCCATCTGTATCGCGTCCGCCCAGTGCAAAGTACACGTTGCCATCCGGCCCGACCTCGAGGTCTGTCACGTTAAGCGGCGTACCGAAAACGAAGTCCTGACTGCTGTCCTGCAGGTAGGTGGCACCATGTTTGGCCAGCCTACCCATTATGATGCGACCCCGGGACCAGTCTCCCTGCAGGAACACATCCCAATAATCGCTCGGGTAGCTGTGGGACTGATAAAAGGTGACGCCTACGGGCGAGCCTCTACCTACATCCTCCATCGGTGGCAGATCATCAATGTAGTACGCGGGATGCTTCATATTCCCGGTACGCCAGCCATAATCTCCGCCCGGCACAAGATGGATTGAGCGCGTCTCACGGAACCAGGGAAGATCCCGATCCCATTCCATGTCCGAGTCGTACGTAAACAACTCGCCCAAAGCGTTGAAAGCCGCATCGTAGTGATTTCGCATGCCGATTGTCACCAAATCCCAATCGGACCCGGGATCCTCCAGATCCTTCCTTACAATGATTGCGCCCGGCGCGCGGGTATCAGCGCCAAAGCCATTTGTTCGCGCGACTTCCAGGTTTGCGTCCTTGTAGCTGCGCACGGGCGAGACCGGAGACGTTGCCTCGTACAGGGCCGTGAAATTGCCGAGCGACCAGTAGAGATAGCCGTCGGAGCCGAATACCGGTTGATGCGGCCCGTGATCGCCCATCTCTCCGGTGACGCGTGCCACGACCTCCACCCGGTCGCCGCGACTGTCGCCATCAACGTCCACAACCCGGTACATCGCGACGCTATCCGGTCCGTTGCCCACTGCCAAGAGGTCTGGACCATCAAAGAGGATGCCTTGTGCCTCTCTGATTCGATCGGAAAAAATCCGCTCTTCAAAGGCGCCGTCCGCGCCTTGGTAAAGCGTTACCACAAAGGAATCCTCCCTGGCGAGGACCAGCCGACCCTGGCTGTCAAAAGTCATCGCCACAACGGACCCGGCCAAGTCGGGCGCGTAGACCTCTTCCACCGCGAAGCCTTCCGGCACGGCGAAGCGATCTGTCGACGGCGCCTGATGGACGTGGAAGCCAATTAGCAATCCACCGAACAAGAGTGCCGGGAGAAGGGTGCGGTTCACAGCCTTACCTCTGAAATACAGGCCGATGGCGACCTAGTCCATAAAACAACCCGGTGCCGGCTGTCACACAAACGGCCGGCACCAGGCCATGCGTCAGGCATTAACTTCGACCCGTTCCATACCCTACGGAGGAGTGGACCGCAAGGGCCGCTCAGTCTGCACCTTTCACTGTAGGTCCGAAAGCAGCGAGTCGGGTATGGCCTCGGGTCCAGCTTCCATGAACACAAACAGGGCACGCATCTCATTCCTTGAGAGATTGTGCAACAACCCTTCAGGCATAGAAGACACATCCGATTCCCGTCGCGACGCAATCTCCGACTTGGGCACGGTTACCTGCCCTGCGCCCGTGATCTGGATGACCACCTCTCGCGCATCCTCCCGGTAAATGGTGCCGGCAATCATCTCGCCATTAGTCTTCGTGATTTCCTGGACAGTCCACAAGTCCGAGATAACTTCCGATGGACGCAGCACGGCCTCTACGAGATCCGAGCGGGAAAAGCGCTGCGCGATCGTCGTCAGGTCCGGCCCGAATTCCACACCCAACGGACCAAATGTATGACAGGTCCCGCAGAAGGCCTTGTTGTACGCCGCTGCGCCGTCGGCAGGATCGGCATTGAAGCTTCCCGGGTTGTAAATGAGGTCTTCTTCGAGCTCCTCGTCCGAAAACCATACCTCATACTGCGGACCCCGGAAGGGACGCCCGCCTTCGGCAAACTGCAGCGTCAACTGCGGCACGCGTTCCTGAATCCGAGCCTGCACCGCTTCAGATTGGTGGCTCGCAAAATCTTCCAAGATGTAGGTGAGATAACCTACGAAACTGGCCCCGCCCTTCCACTGCTCATCGCGCACCCTCTCGAACCAGGAAACCATCTGCTCGACGGACGCATCATCCCATCCGTATTCCAGTGCACTTAGCGCATACGCGTAGTGGATCTGTTGCTCACGGCTGTTTTCCGCATTATCCAGCTCCGCCACGAGCTTGGCGACCGCGCCCTCCGGCTCCAGGTGAACCAGCACCCTGGCAATCTCCCGATCCAGGGGATCGTGCCGGGTCGGGAAACGATCTAGCAGAATGGAGGCCATTTGCGGATATGGTCCATCCTCGTCGTTGTTGAACCCGCCACCCCTTGTATTATCAAGTGTCAAATCGAGATCATTCACCATGGTAACCTGCATGACGCGAATCAGATCAACCAATCCGCTGATGGTCGGATTGCCTTTAAGCAACTCCATTTCGCGTTCGGCAAGCAGCGTAATCTCCTTTACGGAGGGATCACCCAGAGCCTGGACATAGGCCAGAAGGCCCATTGGCGCCTCTGGATAGCCATCGAGAGCAAGCACTGCATCCCGCCAGTCGTTGAGGTTGATCCTGCGCAAAAGCTCCTTCCCGGCGAAGCGAACAAACCGGTCCTCGCTGGAAAGCAAAGGCAAGACATCTTCAACCGCCGACAGGGGAGCCTCCATGCCGGGGTGGATGCCCGAGCGGATCAACGCTTCGGCCGCACGACGCTGCACAAAGGGATCCTCGTCCTTCAAACGACTGACCAATTCGCGTTGCGCGTTTCCAGCCCTTCTTCCCGTTCTCATGCCCAGGTAATACGTTACCGCGGCGCGCACTTCCCACGAAGGGTCGTCGACCAGGCGAAAGAGCGTATTCTCGTCCAGACCCGGGCCAAAGACCTGCATCAGCTCCAACGCACGCACCCTTTGCTCGGAGGCAGCGTCCACGTCCCGTGCAACCGCCGTCAAGCCCTGCTGCCATGCCTCATCCCCAATCTCGGCCTTTATCTCCCGCGTAATTCTGCGACTATATGCCGAGCGATGCTGCGGCATGGTTAGTGCCTGCTCAAGCGGCGTATCGGCCGGTGGCCGTCCCATCGCGTCCGAACCGGTATACACTACGCGGTATACACCGCCGTCCGTATTCCGGCCGCCGAGTACAAAGTAGACATTGCCGTCGGGCCCAACATCGACATCCGACACGTTTAGCGGCTCGCCGTAGACGAAGTTCTGCAGGCTTTCTTGCGCATATGTCGCGCCGTTCCTGGTAAGCCGTCCCGTGATGATGCGCCCACGTGACCAGTCCGCCTGCAGGAAGACGTCGCGGTAGGCCGCCGGATAGTTGTATCCCTGGTAGAAGATCACGCCGACGGGAGAGCCGCGCCCAACGTCTTCCATAGGTGGCAGCGTATCGATATAGTAGTCCATGTGCTTCCGGGACCCGGTTCGCCAGCCGTAGTCGCCTCCCGGAACAGCATGTACGGATCGCGTCTCGCGGAACCAAGGCAAGTCACGATCCCACTCCATGTCCGAGTCATATGTAAATAGTTCGCCTATCAGATTAAAGGCGCCGTCATACTGATTTCGGAACCCGCCCACTACCTGCTCCCAATCTGCTTCCGTATCCTCAAGGAGCTTGCGGGCGAACGTGCCACCCGGAACGCGAAGATTGTTTGCATGACCGCGCGGATCCACCCGCCTGAGCGCGAGCGTGTTCTCCTGATAACCGCGAAACGGAGAAAGCGGGGCTACCACCGAATAAGTCCCGGACCGGTTACCAAGGGTCCAGTACAGGTATCCATCCGGCCCGAAGAACGGTTGGTGCGGACCATGATCACCCATGCTGCCTACCGCCTTCTCTATCACTTCAAGACGGTCACCACGGCTGTCCCCGTCCTCGTCGACGACGCGATACATCGCTGTTTCGTCTGGCCCGCCGTCCGGACCGTCAGCGACGGCTATCAGATCGGGCCCGTCAAAAATGGTGCCTTGCGCCTCCATGAGCTGGTCGCTGAACACCCTCTCCTCAAATGTCCCGTCATCATTGGGATACAGTGTTACGACAAACGAATCCTCCCGGCTGAGAACGATCCGACCATAGCTGTCGAAAGTCATCGCCACCACTGAGCCTGCCTGATCGGGTGCGTAGACCTCTTCTACCATGAAGCCTTCGGGCACGGTGAAGCGCTCCGTGTCGGGCCGCGGTACATTGCGAAAGCTGAAAAGAACAGCCCCGATCAGAAGCATGAAAAAGAGTGAGCGTCTCATGGCGTGACCTCCAAACTGGTTAAAACCTACCGCTGCTGCGGACACACACTTCCACAAGGAAAGGGCATTGCACTACGGGCGAAGCGGTGTGTACCGGCGGCGGAATAGATTACTTCGCCAAACCGAAGCAAATGGCTGAAGAATTGCCTCTCGCCGTTGCGTAGACACGATGAGAGCCTTGACTGACTGATGCCACCCAACCCGCACCACCTCGATAGCATCACGGGGAAACGATGGCAAGCAGCAGTGCTGCCTCTGATCAAGATGAGCCTCCTAAACCGCAGGAGTGACAATTCCATTCTGGACGGTTCCGTGCACCGGAGAGGCCGGGCGCCTAGCCAAATCTAGAGCACCCGATCCACAAATTCGCGGTTTCTTACCTCAACGGCAACCTGCATCAGCTCCAGAATTCCGCGAGCCACGTGATCAGAGTAGCGACGGAATGCCTCTTCGCCTTTCTCGATGCTCGCCCGCAGCGGGTTTCCGATGACACCACTTTCGATGAATTCGTGATGATCCATCGGAAAAGTGAAGTACTTGTATCCATCGAATTCCACGTCCGGCATTCCGTCCTTCTTTTCAAAGGACTTGGGCAGAAATTCGGGAATGTGCGCTCTCGTAAATTCAGCTCGGTCCATGCGAACTATGTCGGCGTTGTGCGCCAGGTCCTGCGACGTCTCCAGCTCGCTGGCATGCCAGCCCGGAGTCTCGTCCACCGGGTTCTCCATCAGCCCCTCCATGAGTCCCACGTAATTCTCCATATACGGCTTTACAAAACTGATCAGCGCTCCCGTCTCGTAGCGCAGCTTGCGAAGAACCGGATCCACCACCTTAATGTTCGAGCCGTGACCGTTGACAAAGATCAATCGGTTAAAGCCGTGGTGGATAAGGCTCCGGGCCACATCGTGCATGAGGTTCAGGAGCGTGCTGCTACGCACCGTAATGGTGCCGCGTCCCTCACCGGGCCCGTGCATGTGCTGTGGCGAATACCCCATCCATATGGGCGGGGTATGCAGTACACCTATCATCTGAGACACTCGTTGCGAGATCTCGATGGCGGTAATGGTATCAGTATACAGGGGCAGGTGCGGCCCGTGCTGCTCCGTGCTGGCCATCGGGATAAGGACGGTATCCTTCTCCTTCAGGTACTCGCGTATGTCCACGAATGACAACTCTGCCAGATTCCAGGAGATGAACTTGCTCCGAAAGGCTTCGTCGCCCGTGGTGATCGGCTCAATGTCCGCTCGTTTACCGTTTGATTGGCTCATAACTAATCCTCCTAGGTAGTCTCGTGCCCGTGCTGCCCAATCAGGTCCAGGAACACTTCAGCTACAGTGCGACCGAACTCGGGAGAGTTTACGTGGGCGTTAAAGGTCTTGACGGCAATATCGGGGCGGCGTTTGCCCAGGTCCGCGCGTAGTGTATCCAGGAAAGCGGAATCGGCCTCCGGATCCCAGAAAACCCCACCTGGCACGTTCGGAATCGATAGGCCCCCGGTTGGCACAGCAATGCAAATAGGCCCATTGGCGGGGCTCAGACGCTCGGCGAACAGGCGCCCAAGCTGGACCATTTCTTCCCGGGGCGTACGCACCAAGGTATACTCCGGGTTATGGTCATACACGGGCCGGTCCTGCAGCGCCGGAGGAATAGCTCCGGCGTGGAAGACACTGAAATCGATGCATCCGGGCACAACCACCTGAGGAATTCCTAGCCTGGCAACTCGCGTCAGGCGTTCATCGCCCCCATCGTGAATGCCGCCTACCAGCGGATCATTCGTTTCATTGGTGGTGAAGTCAATTACGCCTACGAATTGTCCCACCTCGGCCAATTCCTCCATGGCAGGCCCACCCACACCGTTGGAGTGGAAAATCACCGCTTCATAGCCTGCTGTGGCGAGCCGATCCTTTAGCGCCATGACGGACTGGGTTGTGTTGCCCAGCATCGTAACGGCCACATACCTGTCGTCAGGGCCTTGCTCGCGGAGCCCGCGGTGGCCGTGGTCGATGAGGCCCCGAAGCGCCGCTGCCACATTGTCGAATACGGTGCACGCAATGGAATTCAGGCCCAGAATATCCACTACCGAATGCACTACCATAATATCGCTGGTCCCTATCAGCGGATCGAAATAATGCTTTCCTGACGCTATGGGAGAGACCAGGACTTTGGGCACGCCAATGGGCAGCACCATCATGGCAGCGGCGCCCATAACCGCACCTTCTGCCCCGCCCATGCTGAATATCGCATCCAGCTTGCCTTCCCGGTACAGCGTACGGGTCAAGTGCTTTACTGCGTCCCGCATGCCTTCGACGGCACGGCCGCGGCTACCCGCATTTTGCAGCGCCTCGATGGTAGTGCCTCCGTACCTGGCCACCGCGGCATGGTCTATGTCAGGAACGATATCCAGGGGCTCGCCCAGGATGCCGACGTCGACTACCGTGGTCTCAAGGCCCAAATCATGGAGGCGGTCTCTGACATAGGCAAACTCAGGACCCTTCGTGTCCATCGTGCCGATTACAAGAACATTGTTAGCCACGTCTTCCTGGTTAAGGCTGTAAGGATCATTTCAGCAGCGGTAATCGCTATGGGCACCAACAGCGGCGGCTGGCTTCCGCATCCCCCCGTGAGTGCGGTCACATTATCGCGCCGCTTGACGGAAAAGCTATACGCGCCCCTCCGGGCGTCTTTCAATCAGCGCCCGAACCATCCGATCACTTCGGATATCGTTTACATCGCTTGGGCTGCATCCCTGATAAGCGGTAGCAGCGTCTTTGCATTCTCCTCCACGAGCCAGTCATAAAACTGCTCGCTTAGCAGGCTGCTGCCGTGCTCCTCAATGAATTTTTTCTGCTCCGGCGATATGTCGACCGGCTCCGTCTCAATCGCATTCGGGAATGGATTGGCGGGCGTGCGGTCTATGGGCGCCACAAACTCGGTCGTCAGCGCTCCATCATAGCCGATGGTCTTGAGCGTGCCAATCACCTTAAGCCAATCCCAGTGGCCGTGCCCGCACGGCATGCGATTGGTATCCGCAACGTGAAAGTCTACCAGCCGATGCCCGCAGTCCAGAATAGTCTGATACGGGTCTTCCTCCTCGATATTCAGGTGGAACGTGTCCAGACACACGCCGCATTCCGGCCCGGTCGCCTCGGCAAGGGCGAGCGCCTGAGCACCGCGCGAGATGAAATACGTCTCAAATCGGTTGATCGGCTCTACGGCCAGGCGTATACCCTCCTTCATGGCATGGTCGTAGATCTCCTTCATGCCGTCAACGGCCCACTGCCATTCCTCTTCGGGCGTCGCGTCAGGCACGATCTTGCCTACCGTACCCGGAACGATGGTCATTTCATAGCCATCCAGCTCCTTGACCATCGTGACGCAGTCCTTTACGTACTTGACAGAATCGGCCCGCTTCTGCTCATCCTTGGCCGGCAAGCAGCGGTCGCCCAGCATCAGCGTCACGGATCCCCAGCACCGGACGCCGTTTTCCTTGAGAATGCGCCTTACCTCCTTGGTATCGAATATATCGGGTTCGCCGCTGATTTCGATACTCTCGTAACCGTACTTCGCCAAGCGGCGGATGGTCACTTCGATCGGCTCGGCCCGCATCCAGTTGTGCATGGATAGATGCATGGGTATACCTCCAGAAATTGGTTATAAGAACGTGGTGTGGTCAGCAAACGGGCGCAGTATGCGCGTCTTCGGCAGATGACTCTGCCGACTCTTGCACCGCAATACAATCTGCGAGCAGCTCGTAAAGCCCGCGCACGCGCAGGCCGAATCCCGGGGCGTGGCGCTCCAGGTGAGCCAGGCTACCCGGCCCCTCGGTTATTACTCCATCCGCCCCTGCGCGCTCCGCATCTGTTAGACGTGCCCGGGTAAGCGCATCCGACAACTCCGGATGAGTAAAGGCCAGGGCCAAATTGCCGCACGGGAAAGCCCGATCCTTTCGCCAGAACACCTCGCGGGTGGCCGCGGGCAGCACAGCGTCGAGCAGCTTGCGGGGTGCCTCGTGGCGGGCCTTATTGCGCACGGCATGCGTTGGATCAATGTAGGCGTACGTAGCTGTATCGTCCGCCCGCCTTAACCGAAGGAATCCTTTCTCCATCTGCTCTGCCAAGAACGGTATGACCTCGATCAACTCCACGTCTGCTGGCAAAGGGCAACCCAGGCGCTCGTCGTAGACCTGTCCCAGTGCAAAGTAGTGAGCAGGCGAGAGCACGAACAACTGCCGCGCACCCGTAGCCAAGAGTTCCTCGATCGTTGCGCGCGCCAGATCCCTTGCGATATCGGGAAGACCGAGTGAACTGGCCAGAAAGCCGGAGTTGCGTCCCTTGCCAATTAGTATGGGTTTTACGCCCACCGCCCGAAGGAGCTTGATCGCGCCTTCCAGTACGGAAGGAGCCAAGTAAGGCGTGTCATCGCCCACGAATAGCGCTGCATCCCCGGATCCCCGGACGCTGCCGGGGCGCCGAGGCTCGTAGGGATTCTCGAACTTTCTCAGGAGCCTGCCGACATCATAGACCACGGCAGGAGCTGCATTCGCGCCTGCCACGTTGGCCCGCGCCTCTGCGATGGCATCGGGAAGAGCCTGATCCCAGACGCAGTGCGATCGGCAACTTCCGCAATCGGCACACCGGTAAAGCTTATCAATCGTTTCCGGATTCCACGAGGAAAGACCACGCCGCTCAAGGGCCACCAACTGTCCCCATCCATGCGGAGTCAGCGTCTCCGAATATGTGATATTCCCTACGGGGCACACGTGCCGACACATTAGGCAGTGGCGGCAATTCTCTGTGACGTCCAGAACGTTTTCCAGCATGCCTTTAAGCGCGTCCGGAGCCGGGCTCCGCTTTTATCTGCCGAATCCGACTTTTCCGGGATTCATGATGCCGTTAGGATCAATACTCCGTTTGAGCTGCGCAAGAAGAGACCAACTCTCCCCATACTGCCGACGCATATATCGGGCCAGCTTGAGTCCTACGCCATGATGCTCATTGATCATGCCCCCATTCTCCAGGGATGCGCTCACTGCAACGTTCCAGATACGATTATGAAGGCGAATCGCCTCCTCCGGATCGTCTGGCGGCTCCGGAATGATAAATCGGGAATACATGGCAGAACCCCAATGAAACCAGTGGGAGAAGTGTGCAATGTATTTGACGTCCCAGTCACGAAAGCCTTCCTCAACTGCCCGCATTTGCGCCTGCCAGATTCCTTCAATCTTGTCGAACGTGGATACGGTTTCTGTAGTGCCGTACATCCACGGCAATTTGAGATTCTTGGGAGGATAATAGAAATCGTAGCGGTGGTTCCACCACCGCTCCCCGGGCTCTCTCCCAAGATCCTTCGCGCCGAGGCTGCGGCAAATCTGCATGGCCTTGTCTTCTTGCAGTGCAGCGATGTCCTTGTCCCCGTCGAATCCCACAACCATGTATGCGCCTTCCAACTCAAGACCCAAAATGGACTTCAACCGCGATGCCGTTGAATTGGGATCATACAACCGGATGACCATGGGGTCCAGCCGCCGCGTCATGAGTTGTCGCCCGGCTTCGATGGCATCGCCGATATGGTCAAAAAGCAGGGCCCGCAACAGGCGCGACTCCGGCAGATAGTCGACTTGCATCGTCGCCTCGGTAATGACCCCCATTGTCCCTTCGGAGCCAAGAAACAGGCGCATGAAGTCCGGTCCGGACGCGTGGCTGGGAACAGAAGGCGTTCGGATGATTCGGCCGTCAGGGAGCACTACCTGCATGCTCAAGACAAGATCTTCGGCCTTGCCGTACTTGGTGCTTATCGTCCCGGAACCGCGCGGAGCCAGGTACCCGCCGAGCGTCGCGCAATTTGCGGAGGCGGGATAGTGCGGCAGGGTAAGCCCGCGGTCGTTAAGTGCCCACTCGAGCTGCGCCCCATTAATGCCTGCTTGGGCCGTCACGACCAGCGATTGGTCGTCAATCTCGATGATTTGATCCAGGCGCTTGAGGTCCATGACGATCCCGCCGTAAATGGGCAGCGCACCTCCCTGGGTACCGGAACCCCCTCCCCACGGAACGACGGGAATCCGGTACTTGTTGGCAATCTCCATGAGTTCCGAAATCTCTTCGGGGGCGCCGGGATGCACTATATAGTCGGGCGCAGCAAGCGGCTGCTTCTTGTCTTGCCACATTTGGGGCAGCCAAAACCAGTCCGACGAGTATATGAGCTTGGCTGAATCCTCCGTGGAGATGTGATCTGCCCCGACCACTTCCTCCAATTCACTGCGAATCATCTCGTAGTGAAACTTTCCAGGGAAGTGACGGCCCATGGAAGACGCATTGGCCAAAGCCCGGCTTTCCATTGAGATTCCTTGTTGCTCCGCCATGCTATCCATCTCTAGCGGCAAAGTCCGCTACACCATCTCCCAGGAGGCCAGGTACTCAAGACCAGACAAAAACGGCAAGAGACACGGAGAACCGCGCTGGTGCCTTTGCAGCCTTCACAGCCACACTGGCGAACATCAGCAGCGCCCATACAAGTAAGATCCGTCAGGCCTATAATCGGCCATTATACTCATTGGACTCCAAAAATAAAGCGTAGATTCGAATAATTTGAGGTTATCCCGTCGGTTGGAGAATTCCGGATATTCACGGGCCTATCGGCCTAAGCCCGAAAGCCAGGTGCCGACGATCCATGATATGTATGCTCAACACAGGCGCATCAAGCGCTGAGTGCCAGGAATTTGTACCCCCATTCCCGGTATCCAACGCGTAAGCGTGGGACTGGGAGCAGTCGCACGCGCAGCCAATGCGTTCACCACGGCGAGCGCTACAGGCTAGGCAGGATCTCTACAGCCCCACAGCAAGCATACAAGTCCCTCGGTCGACACGTTTGTTGAGGGTTCGAAGCCGACCAACGTCACCAGATTCCTGCATCCCAAACATTGTGAGTGGCCGTTACAGATTTCACCGCCCTACGTCCTGCAGAATCCCGCGAACACACCAGGATTGCTCACGCCCAAGTGGCCACTTAGCAGAGCGATCCTGATTCTGCAGACGCTCCGCCCGCGCACGCTTCCTGTACGCCTACTTTATCGACTGCTTGGTCTTGATCACTATCACGCCGTTGGCTCCACGACTACCGTAGATGGCAGTCGAACTCGCGTCCTTAAGTACGGTGATGGACTCGACATCGGACGGATTGACTCCATAAAGGACGCCATTAGTAGCCTGGATGGCCATTCCATCGATAACGAATAGCGGCTCGTTGCCGCTCATAAATGAGTTGTACTTGCCTCGAATCCTGACGCGCAGGCCGCCACCTCCGACTTCCGTAACCTCGACTCCAGCCACTTGCCCCTGCAGCATTTCGCCCAGCGTCCTGGCCCGTGTTCCGCCGACCTCTTCCCCATCGACGGTGGTCACAGCCCCCCCAACCTCATCCCTGTCGACCGTGCCATACCCTACCTCCACTTCACCCTCCGAAGAATCTTGGTCCTCCGCTACGCGGCTGGACGCACATCCCACCACAATCAGCAAGGACAACCCACCGATAAGCAGTAATCGGGAGAAGCGAATGGCGAAACCTGCGTCCCGGATGGCGAACATGACAACTTCCGTCTTGTGATCAAGAGTACCGGCGTCTACCCGGCAGATCGCTAGCCGCATACTCTGCCACAGGCGCAACAAGCCTAGCGTGAAATTAAGCCGCTTAAGGGACAACTTCCATGCTTTCCCATCCTTTCTTCGGATCCGCGAAGCGAATTTCCTCTACCGTCAAACACTGGGACTACGACTCGGATACAAGAAGTCGTACCGAGCTGCAAGCTGTACAAGGGCCTAAGCCAACAGAGGAGGGTCCGGGCCGCGAGACCAGATCCTACGAGGGATGATATCGCGTCATATTGCGCCATTGCCAACTGACGATGCCTGCACTCCGCTTGCCCGCCCGGAATCGGTGATTCCGAGTAAAATGGGCTTGCGGATTTGCCTTGATCCAGGTAATCCCGTTTCCCCTTAAGATCACCCCAAGCGGCAGCGGCGCTCTTGCCTACGTGAAGCCCGATGCCTTGGCGAACTCTGGGAATCATATGCCGGAGACTGGACTAGCGAGCTACCGCGAGCGGGAACGAAGTCCGCCCCTACCCACGGTGTACACTTGCGCCTGCCCAAGTCTCTTGTTCAGCATTGGACATAAGCGCAATTGGGGAAATGCTACAGACCTGAGACTGCTGGAGGGACCTCCATATCGAGCGAATCAAGAGCTCCGCCCTTTCCGGGATCACTGAGGGGATTCCGCCCAGGCCATGCCGTCAGGGTTGTTTAGGCCCGTAATCTCGCCGACGACCGTCAAGGTGCCAATATCGATTACGGCTACTTTTCCTTCCGGACTGACTGCGGCGAATGCGCGGGTGCTATCCGGCGACATTAAGAGCCCTTCCGTGCCACCGCCCACGTCGATTAGCTTGGCGACACTCCGCGTTGCCGCCTCCAATACAAGTAGGGCCTCGCCACGAAGGTCGGACACGAATACGTATCTCCCGTCAGGCGTAAACTTCAAGCGATTGGAAAACGCGGTCGGCAGTTCAATCTTGGCTAATTCGCGCTTTGACGCTACATCAATAACCGAAACCGTGCTGTCATTGACATTATTGACCCAAAGCTCGCTGCCATCCGGCGACAGGTCCAATCCTTCGGCGCGAGGGCCCGTTGGAATTGTGGTGATGGTCCAATCGCTCGCCCGTCTCGACTGCTCCGGCTGCTCCTCAACCGGAGGCCGCTCCACTATGCCGACCATTCCCGCCGACATGCTGGTAACAAAGATCTTGGATGCATCCTTCGAAAGCGTAAGCATATGGGAGCGCGGTATCCCCGTGCCCAGCACCCAGTCGATCCGCCCCGTGGCCGGATCATACCGGCTGACGGTGCGGGCCGTCTGGTTTGCAAAGTATAGTTTGCCGGCCACCATTTGTAAGCCATGAATTTCTCCCATGGGGCGCAAGTCGATCCCGTCCACCTGCTGCTGCGCTGCCAAGTCTATTACCGTAATGGCATCGGCGCGTGAGTTGGAAACGTAGGCGTACGTGCCGTCCGATGCAACCTCGTGCGGGCTGGAGTTGGCTGGCACATGCGCAATCACCTCCAGGGAAGAAGGGTCAACGATGGCCAACATGGCACCACTTTTTTCACCTACCAATAGCGCCGGGCTGGGCGTAGTCTGGGCAAGTGTACTGCTTCCAGCAAGATGCAGAAACAATAGGCCAATCGATGCGAAGGCTCGATAGATCATGGTCCGGACGCTATGCATTGTGGCGGGGGCTTCGGGCCTTGATGTAGGGATAGATGACCACCCATAGCAGGGCAGGCAAGGCCGCGCTTAGAATCAGGGCAAGTCTGACGTCCACGACGCCCGTGTGCCCGACTGCTGCAAACACAAAGCCGAGCGGAAGAGCACCGCAGGCCAACGCCAAGAAAAAAGTCCGCGCTGGCATCCGCGTTAAGCCGGCCATGCACGCTACAGCCTCAGGAAAGATAGGCAACCAGCGCGAAAGCACGACGATCCATCCGCCCATATTGGCGAAGAGTCTTTCGCCTCGCTCGAGATCCTTTCTGCCCAGCAGACGCAAGGCCGCACCGCGGCCAAGGAGTCGGCAAAGCGCGTAGCCAAGCGACCCGGAAAAGAATGACCCGGCTGATGAGATGAGGCCACCGACGACCGTGCCATAGACGAAGCCCAGCGCACTCATGACCACCGTACTTGGAACGGGAAGCAGTAAATCGCTCACGAGCAAGAGCAACCCTGCACCCCAGGCCCATTGATTCATCCCTTCCAGCCATGCCACGGCGCCCGTAAGGCTAAAGGCACCTTCCAGGGACCCGCTCCAAATGAAATACGGAATCAGCAGCAACGCGGCGAGACCCAGAAACAACCATAGAATGCGCATGCTATTCCGAGATCTTCTGTATGCCGGATGAAGCCCAGCATACACGTCAACCTAAGGCTCTATCGCCGCGCGCCACCGAGACTAAACGGTGATTTTCTGTCCAAGCACTGCATCGCTCAGTACATAACGGTGCGGATGCCAGACGCGTCAAGCGGCAGACATCGACTGGAAAAGGACCCGCTGGCGCCCATTCAATTGCCTACGCCATTCGACGCAAAGCGCATGCCGGTCCATCCAGGTTGAACTGGTTGCGGAATCGACTCGCCGGAATCCGCCCGTAGGGGGTATCATGAGGAAGACACGCGGGAATCCCGGCACCGGCCAGCGCCGGAATTGCTTCGCCCGAATGCTACCAGCCACGGTTACAGCGTGCAATGCCTGATTCCGGCAGGTGCACTCCTGCGGCAGAAGGACACCACCGGACTTGGACCCGAGCATCCGCGCAACATCAACTACTGCCCCGACGCCGCGGTGCCTGGCAGCCTGGTCAGCATGATGTTCTTGAGCTCAACCTTCATGGGAGGACCGCTGTGAAGCTGAATTGCCAGCAATCCCGAAAGGGCCCGCCTTCTGGAATCGTTGTCAGTGATGTCAGCGGTCACATGCCCATTGATCTTGTGGACGAGATGGTTTCCCACCGCAGTAATCTCAACAGCGTTCCAGTCGCCGGTATTGATATGGCTCGCCAGCTCATCATAATCTCCGACAGATCCTGTCTCGTTGATGACGGGGTTTCTGAGACTGTCCAGTTCCAGCACGACCTTTTGCCCTCTCCGGGCCACGATTCCGCGCCCGTTCTGTTCGTAGAGCCCCCCGGTATGCCGGTTCTGGCCATCAAAATCATACTGGTAGCCAGCCACCGCATACTGGTCAACCAGCCTGCTGCGGTACTGTATTCCCGAATTGCGATCAGAGAGACGCATGTCCAGCGTCAGGGTAAAGTCCTTGACCATCGGCCCGTCATAGTATAGGTACGTACTGGGGCGACCTTCCTCCGTTCGTTCCCCCACAATTGCGCCGTCCTCCACCCTCCAGAATGCGGGATCTCCTATCCAGCCCGAGAGATCCGTGCCGTTGAAAAGTGATTCAGGATCGGATGCAGCGTTGGTCAAATCGTCCAAGGCGCCGCCCAGCAAGACCGCTACCAAGGGCAAAAGCAAGAACGCACCCAGGAAATAGAGCAGCGGTCGCTTCAAACGAGGAGTTTGTTGAGTTTGACTATGCATGATGCCCCTAGGTCAAAGTGAATTGATTCAATCGTGCGGTTCCGAGCATCTCCCACCCCTCCTCGCATCCACGATCTCGCCGGATAGACAACGCCCACCTTTGCAAAAATAAGGTAAGGCCGTGGCAGATCTGATGTGAATTGTTTGCGCGTTCTCAACTCATTCTTCTTGCTACATATTGTCTCTCAAGCTCGGATTCCTGCTTGTTGCCCATTTCATTCGCAGCATAGTCAGGCCTTGGATACTATTGACCAATCGTGAGTCACGAGCCCAAGCGTCTTCCGGCTTTGCAGCGCATACTGACGGATTTAGTCTCGGGAATAGGCCCGCTCAACAGTCTCTGCACTGCCTTGTGCGACTGACGGGTCTTGCCACCGCAAGAGAGTCTGGCCAGTCTTGCCGCTCGCCTTTAATTCATCCGAGGCGAAGTGATTAATTGTTATCTGCCGCCTGAGGCTAGACTCACCAGCGCTCCCGGTGATGATGAGGGCCGAGTCTGTTATGCGGGAAAAGGCTGCAGTTCGATCTGCGTTCTCAATTACGCAACCGGCTCACCAGCGGATTTCCCGACCCGGGCCGGTGATCCATGCTCCGGGACCTTGCCATTGGGCGGCGCACTCTACATCCCGGCGCCAGGCGCCAGGATACCGCACCGTATTGACCGGAATCTGGTGAACCAGCGGGAATCGAGACCACACCCGAGCCTCGCGGCATCCGGCTGGCTGGCAGTGGCGCCGCGCATGCCACGTGCGGTTGTACAAACATGGCCGGCGAACCTGCTGCTGTAAACAGCGACGAGCAATACTGATTACTTTACGGGACCAAATCATGGATTCACCGGCTCGGACTGTCGGGTGAATTCAAGTTATGGCGAGTCAGGTCGGCCTTGTGATGGAACGGACGTCCAGAGCCCGCCACGGGTGAAACCAGCGAGTCGTACTCGCACAGTGAGCCCGAGTCCGCTCACTTCGCCATAGCCATGCTTGGTAACAAAGTTTGGTACAAAAAGACCGGCAGGCGCCCCGATGCCCTTGAACGCTCGTATCTGAAACCGAAGAGTCCTGATGCCGGGCTATACCATCCCGCGACGACATTGTGCGGAACGGGCGGGTGAAACGATACGGCAACTGCGTGGGCATGGCAACATGCAAGGAGCCTCTGAGCTGAACCTATCGTTGTATACCTGGAATCGGGACGAGAGAACTGCCAGTCATTCGTCCTTTGCTGTCCTAGATAAGGGCGTGCACTCCGTCATCCTGCTCCCAAGTCACTGAAATGATCGGGAGAGTCTCCGTTCAGGATCTCAGGAAACGGTATGGGAATGTCCTAGCCGTCCAGGAGGTCGGATTTGAGGTCCAGCGCGGAGAGATATTCGGCCTGCTTGGACCCAACGGAGCGGGGAAGACAACGACGATCGAGTGCATCCTGGGGCTACGTCAACCGGACGGCGGGACCATACACGTCTGTGGCCTTGATGCGCGCCTACAACCGCGCGAGGTAAAGCACCGGATCGGCGCCGCGCTACAGACTACGGCTTTGCAAGACAAGATTACGCCACGCGAGGCCCTGCATCTATTCGGATCCTTCTACCGCACGCGCTTGGCGCCGGAGGCACTGCTGGATCGATTTGCACTCGCGGACAAAGCCGATGCAGCCTTCCATACGCTCTCCGGTGGACAGCGTCAGCGGTTGGCGCTCGCTCTGGCGTTTGTAAATGATCCCGAAGTCGTCCTGCTGGACGAGCCTACGACCGGACTGGATCCGTCCGCTCGCCGCGAACTGCATGCCCACATTGACCAATTGAAGCATGAAGGGCATACTGTGTTGCTTTCAACCCACTACATGGCCGAAGCCGAGCAGCTTTGCGACCGCGTCGCCATCCTGGGGCATGGCCGCATCCTTGCAACGGGATCACCTCGTGAGCTGATTACTCAGTCAAATGCGATGCCCTTAGTCTGCCTCGAAACCGTACAGGACATGGATTCCGGGATGCTGGCGCAGCTGACCGACGTGCGGCAGCTGACATGCGACGGCACCAGTGTCAGGTTCCGCACGCGTGATATCACGCGGACGCTGGCCGGGCTCCTCAACCTGCTCGATGCTCGGCACGTAGATATCACTTCGCTGCACGTGCAAAAGGCAACCCTTGAGGATGTCTTTATCGACCTTACCGCCGAGTGCAACCCCGGACCAGGCTCCCCTGCCGGAGAGCACGAGCCTCAATCGCCTGCCTAACCGATGTTCCGTTTGTTGCCTCAGCTGAGAATCGGGCTCAGGCTCTATTTCCGCAACAAGATGGCCCTACTCTACGGCTACTTGTTTCCCACGATTTTCCTCGTGGCCTTCGCCGTGCTGTATCGCCATGAGGCTGTCCCGCTTGTGCGCCACATGGGCGAGTTGCTCACGGTCACTGTGCTCGGGGGAGCCTGCTTCGGCCTGCCCACTGCAATGGTCAGCGAACGCGAGCGGGGCGTATGGCGGCGCTTCCGGCTGGCACCTGTCTCCACGGTCCACTTGGTCGCCAGTACCGTACTCCTGCGCTATTTCCTGCTAATCACGGCGGCCTTGCTGCAGATCGCGCTGGCGATGGGTATAGGCATGCCACTGCCGGATCACTTGTTCGATCTCTGTCTCGCGTTTACGTTCGTGTCATTTGCCTTCCTTGGACTGGGCCTGGTAATTGCCATGTTGGCCGACAACGTGCCGGCAGTGCAGGCGCTGGGACAATCCATTTTTCTGCCCATGCTGATCATTGGCGGGGTCGCGGTGCGCCTGGAGAGCTTGCCCGTGTGGGCGCAACACGTTTCGGCGTTCTTCCCTGGGCGATATGCTGTCGAAGCGATCCAGGTCAGCGTCGATGGTATCGGCCTGGGCGCGGCCCGATTCAGCCTCTTGGCCCTGCTCATCATCGGATGCGCCGGATGCTTGGCAGGAGCCAAGCTGTTCCGCTGGGACGCTGAGCAGCGTTTCGTCGACCGCAGCGGTAAACAATGGGTCGGCGTGGCATTGGCTGCCTGGTTGGCAGTAGGCATTATGGCTGAGTCAACGAATCAGGTATTCGACAGACCGACGGACGAAAGACAGGCCGCATCGCCCATGGCCAGCGGCATGTTGAATGGCGCGGATACCGTGGCTACAGCCATTGGCCGGCAGGATGCAGACACAACCGTTGTCCAAATAGCCCCGGAGACAACCTCCGAATCCGCAAATTCCCAGGCACCGGAAGGAGACGCCGCCGAGCCCCAAGCCGCAGACAGTGGTCGAGAGAATGCTGCCAGCATCACGAGTGCGGAAGTGGAGGCCGCCAACGCCGAAGACCCACCACTCCAGTGGGAGGAAGTTACCCTGCAGGACATTGAACGCGATTTGCGATTTGAGCGCCTGCCGGAGGATACCGGAGTGGTGGCCCCTGTAGCCACCAGAGCAGACAGAATCGCCCCGGGACCGGCGGAACAGCTGCAATGCGTGCGTTCTAATCTGGGCTTCTGGGGACCGGGCCAAGTGACCGACCCCGTCCAGCGAGCGCGGAATTTTCTCTACGTTGCCGCCGTTCCTGACATGTTCCAGTATGCAGAGCTGGAGCGCTGGGTGCCTTTGGCTGTGTTCGATCATCTCCGGTTTGTGATCCCGGAGGATGACCTTGTCAAAGTGCTGTACTGGATCGCCACGCATCCCGAGGAAGGAGACCTTTCTGCTTCAAATCAGCTGCCTGCCGTATGTCTTGACATGGGTGGGCCCTCCGACGTGGAAACGCTCAGGGAGCGGACCGTGCTTTACGCGCTCAAGCTACTCGGCAGACTTACCGGCCGGATTGTTCCGCAGTGAACTGCAACCCTTGGTCGACAGGCCTGGTGTGACCGCGGGGCAGACTCAAATCCGAATACGACGGTTGGGCCAGCTGGCCACCCGATGCAGAGCCTTGGTTCGTCAGTCTATGGACGCGGTTCTGGCGAAACGGCAACCAGGCAACGCGGGCGAATCCTGATGCCGGGTGAATTCCGCGATGCGCCTACCCAGTTGGCGTTGGAGCCAGGCACGGCAGTCCGTCAATCTCTCTTTGTGATCCGGCGCAGCGCATCGTGCCGGCGGCAGCCTCTGTTACCGCGGGCTCGGAGCAAGGTCACGGCCCCGGCAATCCTCGTCAGAACAGCTCCTGCTACGCAGCATTGGGCCCGCGCGGGATTCCCGGCGCGCAGCCGAGCCGGGATTGCAACGTTCCCGTCAGTCCGACAGCTGTGCACCGAACAGTGAAGCATCCGGCGCTCGCACTGGATTCCATATCCAATGCGAGCGCCATTCGGCCCGGCGACGAGTGCCCATCCGCCGACTTGCAAAAGCTCATTCAGCCAATACGCCTCCGCAACCAGGGTACCACCCCTATCTTTCGGCAGGCCACAGCACCTGGATCCGTTCCAATACCGAGTCCGGAATCGCCTCCGGACCGGCCTCCAGAAGAGCAAACAGCGATGCCTGCTCGTCATTGGACAAATTGCTCAGCAATCCGCCGGGCATGGCGGAGACTTCCGACTGCACGCGTGACTCGATATCCGACTTCGGCACCGACACCTGCGGACCTCCCGGGATTTGCAGCACGACACTCTGCACATTCTCTGATGCGAGCATTCCCATGACCACCTCTCCACTACGTCGAATTATGGTCTCGGCCTGCCAAAGGTCTGAAATGATCTCCGACGGGAACATGACCTCCCGTACGAGATCGACTCGATTGAACCGTTGATTCACCGTGGTCAGATCCGGGCCATATTCCACACCCAGAGGCCCAAAGGTGTGGCAAGTGCCGCAGAGAGCCTTTTCGTACGCCCAGGCTCCGAGATCCGGCGGCTCCTCGAAACGCTCCGGTCGAAACATCAGGTTTTCTGCAATCTCCTCGTCTGAAAGCAGAGAGGGAGGCCGGCGATTGCCGGGGCCGCCCCCGGTGGGTATCGCGGCCAGTTGCGGCTTGAGGGCGTTTAGCCGTTCCGCCACGGATGCTCGTCTGTCTTCGTCCGGAATGTAGGATAGAAAGTCAGCCTCCATGAAATTGAGGTGTCCTACAAAGCTCGCTCCGCCCCGCCATTTTTCTCCGTATGCTCGCTCCAGAAACTGGGCCATATCCTCTATAGCGACGTCGTCCCAGCCCGTCTCCATGTAAGCCAGCGCATGGGCGTAGGCAATCTGCTGCGTGCGGGGGATATCGGGATTGTTAAGCTCCGCCGCGACCTTGGACACGGCCCCCGGTGTTTCGAGGTAAGCCAGCGCCCGCACTATCTCACGGTTCAGGCTTGTATCTGCCGCAGGAAAACGATCAAGCAATATCTCGCCGATACTCGGATACAAAGCAACAGTATCCCGGCGTCCTCCTTCAAATGGTACGCCGTGGTCCTCCAGCATCGTCCGCTGTATAACCCGCGTCAGATTGAGCAAATCTTGATCATTCGGATTTGCCCGCAGCAGTTGCAGCTGCCGAGTGAGCAAGAATCTCACGTCCTTGACACTCGGACCGTCAATGGTAAGTGCATAGGCGAGGAGCGCTTCGGGAGCCGCCGGATAACCCTCAACGGTAAGCGCGGCTTCCTGCCAGTCATTGCGATTTGTTCGGCGCAGCACCTCGCGCGCAGCGTATCGGACGAATCGATCCGGGCTGCCAAGCAGCGGCATTATATCATCCTGCGCCGAGAAGGGTGCGTCCATCGCCGGATGAATGCCGGTTCGTATCAGCGCTTCCGCCGCGCGCCGCTGCACGAACGGATCCGAATCCTTTAGGCGATTGACCAATTCACGCTGGGCATTTCGTGCGCCTCTCCCTGTCCTAGTGCCCAGATAAAAGGTCGAAGCGGCGCGGACCTCCCAGGAAGCGTCCTTGCCGAGCGGTACGAGCGTGTTGTCGTCGAGGCCCGGACCATAGACATGGAGCAATTCCAGCGCCCGCACTCTTCGCTCAGGCGATGCCTGCACATCCCTTACAACTGCGGTGAGGCCCTGTTGCCAGACCTCGTCACCGATCTCCGCCTTTGTATCGCGCGCCAGCTTGCGACTAAACGCCGACCGCGGCTGCATCATGGTCAAGACCCTGTCCAACGGCGTATTTGCATCCGGTTGTCCCATCGCGTCCAGACCCGTATAGACTACGCGATATACGCCGCCCTCCGTGCCCCTGCCCCCGAGCGTGAAGTAGACATTGCCGTCAGGCCCCACTTCCACGTCGGAAATATTGAGGGGGGTGGCAAATACGAAGTTGCCACTCTTCTGGGAGTACGTAGCACCATCTTTCGTCAACATGCCCATGACCAAGCGACCTCTGGACCAATCTGCCTGGAGCACCATGTCCCAATACTCCTCAGGATAGTTGTATCCCTGATACGCAATCAGGCCTGTAGGCGAGCCCCTGCCCAGATCCTCCGTCATGGGCAGCGTGTCAAGATAATATGGGGGATGTTTTGTCGACCCGGTCCGCCAACCATAGTCGCCTCCCGGTACTACATGAATGGTGCGAACGGGACGATACCACGGCAAGTCGCGGTCAAATTCGAGATCGGAATCGAACGTGAAAAGCTCCCCCATCAGGTTGAAGGCACCGTCGTACTGATTGCGGAAACCACCGGCAATCCGCTCCCATTCCGCATCGGGATCAGCCAGATCCTTCCTTGAGAAGGTGCCGCCGGGACTTCGATAGGATGTGGCGTGCCCTCGCGCGTCGAAGCGATCCATCTCCAATACGCCCTCCGAATAGTTCTTGAAGGGTGACAGCGGAGCCGGAGACGAATAGAAATGGGCCGCGTTGCCGATGGTCCAGTACAGGTGTCCATCCGGTCCGAAAAAGGGCGCGTGCGGGCCATGGTCGCCGATCCGGCCGAGCACGCGCTCCATGAGCTCCGTTCGGTCGCCGCGGCTATCGCCGTCATCATCGTATATGCGATACATGCCGACACCTTCCTTGCCGTTGGAAACTACAATTAGGTCGTTTCCTTCAAAGAATATGCCCTGGCTATCCCACACATCTTCGGAAAAGACGCGCTCTTCGTATCCGCCATCAGCGGTAGGATAGAGCGTGACGACAAATGTATCCTCCATCGCCAAGACCAGCCGGCCGAAGCTGTCGAAGGTTAGCGAAACAGGGCTGCCGTCCTCCCCCGGGATATACACTTCCTCGACCGCAAATCCTTCAGGCACCTCAAATTCAGGTGGCACCGTAAAAGAATCGGTCCGGAACCCGATGACGACGCTCACGGCTAGCGCCAAAGTCAGAAAAAGGGATGTTCTTGCGACAGACATGGGACCTGCGTTTGGTTTGGTTATCCGTTAATGCGGGCTAGCGCCGAGTCGGGGATCGCACTGGGCCCCTCTTCAAGCAGCTTCAGGAGATCCCGCCTTTCGCCCCCGCCCAGCAAGTGGAGCAACCCTTCCGGCATGGAAGAGACCTCGGAAACTGTGCGGGACTCGATTTGCGAAGCTGGGACAACGACCTGCCCGCCGCCAGGAATCTGGATTACGACGCGCTGTGCATTTTCGCTGTAAATCGTCCCGGCAATGATCTGGCCGTCCGTCTGGGTAATCTGCGTGACTTGCCACAAGTCGGATACCACTTCCGACGGACGGGTTATGGATCTCACGAGATCGGTGCGGGAAAAGCGCTGATTGATCGTCGTCAGATCCGGGCCATATTCTATGCCAATGGGGCCGAAGGTATGACAGGTGCTGCAAAGCGCTTTTTCGTATGCCCATACTCCGGCTGCGGCATCAGCCTGCAGAATATTCGGGTTGAAGATCAAGCTCTCCTCAATCTCTGCATCGGAGATGTTGGTGGGCCCCCGAAAGCCGCCCCCGCCCTGCGAAGCCACTACTTCCGGCTTCGCTGCGTCAATCCGGCTGGAAGCATCCTCTCGGAATTCCGCGGGAATGTGAGCCAGAAAGTCATCTCCGATGTAGCCAATAGCGCCCGAAAAGCTAGCTCCCCCTTTCCATTTCTCCACGTATACCCTTTCAATCCAGGTAGCCATCTGGTCAACCGACGTCTCGTCCCAGCCGGTGTCCATGAAGCTCAAGACATCCGCGTAGAAGATCTGCTGCTCGCGGTCATTGTCCGGATTGCCCAGTTCAGCCGCAATCGCGCTTACGGCACCCGGCGTATTCAATGCTCCCGTGGTCCGTGCAATCTCACGGCTCAGGTTCTTGTCCGCCGTGGGGAAGCGCTCCAGCAGCAACTTGCCAATCTCCTCATAGGCAAACACCTGGTCACCGCCAAATCTGCCACCGCCGCCCCGCGGCGCATCAGGATCTCTCTTCTCCTGAAAAATGCCCGCGATGCTGCTGTCCGCCCGAAAATCGGTTACGCCGTAGCTCTCGAGAATGGTGCGCTGAATAACACGAACCAAGTCGAGCAATTCAGAGTCCAGCGGGTTATTCCGCAGCAGTTCCAGTTCTCGGTTGACAAATCGGGTGATATCCCAGATGTCTGGACTGGTAATATTCTGCAAGTATGCCATCAAGGCTTCCGGCGCCTCGGGGTATGAATCCAGCTTCAGCGCCGCCTCCTTCCAATGGTTGGGGTTGATCTGACGCAGAAGGTTACGACCCGCGTAGCGCACAAATCGGTCCGGACTTGCCAGCAGCGGAAACACATCCTCAACCGCCGACACCGGCGCATTGACGGCCGGATGAAGACCCGTTCGAAGCAAGGCTTCGGCAGCCCGGCGCTGCACAAAGGCATCCTGATCGCCCAGAAGAGCGGCGAGCGTCTGACGAGCGTCCCCGGCAGCCCTGCCGGCTTTCATACCGAGGTAGTATGCTACGGTCGCCCTGACCTCCCACGAACCATCGCTCGCCAGCGGGATCAACGTATTGGCATCGAGACCCGGTCCAAATACTTGAAGCAATTCCAGGGCTCGTACACGCCGCGCCGGCGACGCCTCCGGATCACGCGCCACGGCTGTCAGTCCTTGCTGCCAGGCCGCATCGCCGATCTCCTGTCTGGTCTCCCGCGCCATCTGTCGGCTATAAGATGACCGGGGTTGCATCATCGTCAGCACCCGGTCCAGCGGCGTCGTCGCCTCAGGCTGCCCCATGGCGTCGGCGCCGCTATATACTACTCGGTACAGGCCGCCGTCGGTGCTTCGGCCACCCAGGGCGAAGTACAGGTTGCCGTCGGGCCCCACTTCGAGGTCCGTTACATTGAGCGGCGTGGCAAAAATGAAATTGCTGCTCTCCTGTGTGTAGGTGGCTCCGTTCTTGGTCAGTTTCCCCATGAGCACGCGCCCGCGCGACCAGTCAGCCTGGAGGACAGCGTCCCAGTATTCAGCCGGGTAGTTGTACGTCTGCAGGACCGCCATGCCGGTAGGCGATCCCCTGCCCGTTTCTTCCATAGGGGGAAGATCATCGAAATAGTAGGCCGGATGCTTCGCCGTGTTTTCGCGGTAGCCGTAGTCACCGCCCGGTACCACGTGCACCGATCGTGTTTCCCGGTACCATGGCAGATCGCGGTCCCATTCCATATCCGAATCGAACGTGAACATCTCACCCATGAGGTTGAACACGCCGTCGTACTGGTTTCTGAAGCCATTGGAGAACAGCTCCCAGTCTTCACTCGGCGCCGCGCCCGATCCGAAGCCGCCTGGCCCAAAGCCGCCTCTTCCCTGACCTCCGCGACCTTCAGCAGGGAGAGCATGAACGGCCAGGTCCTTGCGCAAGAATATCCCGCCGGGTCCACCGGCGAAGCGGGAGCCGAAACCGCGCGGATCTTCTCGCTCCAGTATGGCAGCCTGCGCGTAGCTGCGCACGGGTGAAAGCGGCGCTGGATCCGGGTAGATGTTGGAGAAATTCCCGTGCGTCCAGTACACAAATCCGTCTGGTCCGAAAAACGGATCATGCGGGCCGTGGTCCGACACACGGCCCGTCGCCAATTCCACCAGTATGACTTCGTCGCCCAGTCCGTCGCCGTCGGCATCCGGCACCCGGTAGAGCCCAACGCCCTGCGGACCGCTGCCTACAACAAGGAGGTCGGGACCGTCGAACAGTATGCCCTGGTCTGTGATGAGCTGCTCCACTTCATACTCCCCATCGTTGTCCTCATCAATGAAGCGAACGATGTAGTCGAATTCCTTCGCCACTACCAGATGACCATCACTGTCGAATGTGAGGGCAACGGGTCCGCCCGAGCGCTCATCATCAAGGAGCTGCTCCACCGTGAAACCCGGCGGAACTTCAAACTCCACGTCGTGCTGATACGACACCCAGGTAATTCCGACAAAGCCAGCGCAGACTAGCAGCGCCGCAATGATTGCAAGGTTTTTCATGACAATTGGACTCCGCAAGTTTCGTGTGGACGTTTGTTTTATCGGGCTGCTCCGCGGCTAAATGACCGTTGCAGGCGAGGCCGACGCAAGTCGGTGCAAAGCACTTCCCCTACGACATTACCCCGTCTCGCCGGCATCGAGGCATTGGCAGGCCTGCTCCATTTGCTGCCGGCAAAGCCTGCGGGCGGCTGCTCCGAAATGGGTAACAATATTCGCCGGAAGCAATGCCTAGTACGGACAGCATGCACCGGCGCGTCGTTGGTCCGAGCTTGGCGGCATCCACGAAATCGGCGAGAAACAAGCACGGCCGTCTCGACGCGGCTCAGGGAAACACTGTCCTTGGTGGCCAATGGCGGGAGCGCGAACGGGGAATGTCTCGCGCGCAGAATTAGCTTGCGCGCTTTCGGATGGCAGGATTCTGGTCCGAGAGTGCTTCCATTCTCGCCGGCAAGTGGCATTCCGAGTCCGCAGAAATCACTGCTGAAAGGCTGGATCCGAACAACCAGCGAAGTCCGAGCCCCTTCTCCGACGGCAAATGCACCGCTCGAATTTGAACAGGCTATTCGCCCATTTTGCGCGCGATCCTGACCGGATGCACGCACCAGCGGCTTGCGATATGCTCGCGGAAGCAGAAGGCCCTCTTGCAACAGGCGGGCCATTGGCCCCACCTTGTGCCGAGCACCGGCTACGCCAAGTCGACGCCAAGTGGTCCGCTGCCCGCAATGATCCGGCCCGTACCTGGACAAATGCACGGCCTGAGTTGAGGCTTGGCGCATCCGACAAGCACACGCCAAGCTCCCTCGAGCCCCGCTCATTCGTGGCTTCGCGAGAATCGCGCGTGTATCGGACGCTCCAAGATTGAGAGTCATGGCGGCCAACTGCTTGTGCCCTTCAGGCAGCCTTCGCTGCACTAAGGCTCGGCCAGTGCATTGAGATTCTTTACATCAAAGCTTTCTTGCTCTCTATGTCCACAAGGCTACCCATACTTCCTGTGCACGGGGAACGTGATCGTTAACGAAGGAATGTGTAGTTGAACTTGATCAGGAAAACGTTGCTCGGAATAATGTCCAAGGCGTCGGAAATCTGCCTGCCAGCCGGCGTGTTGTATGGAGAGGCACCCCAGGGCGCCAGCGGATTCAGCTCGTCCCGCACCCGGCGCCCCTGCGTCCAGACGAGGAAGAGCACCGAGCCTGGCCTGTACTCCCAGCGGAGGACCGTATTGGCCTGCAGGCTGCTGAACGAAAAGTCGTCGCGCTTTGGGAACGGCTCAAAAGGCAGCATGGTGTCTCGGTCCCGCAGGATTTGAAACTGGTCGTACCGGCCACGGGCAAGGAAAAGCTGTCCGTAGAATTGAAGGGAAAGCCTGGGTGTGAATGTTACCGTGCTGCGCAGCGTAAAATCCACCGAACGCGTATCCCTGGCTCCGAACACCGGCACGAAGTAGCGGCCCTCCGCATCAAATGGCTCGGCCTCCGCCAGTATGTCTCCGAGAAGACCTTGGTCATCGAACAGAATGTAGTCGTCCGGGCCAAGTTCGTCGGGCGGGCTATTGTCGGAGCCGACCATCCAGCCGGCATCGCTGCGCACGAATGGTTCGTTGGAGGACCATGCGACCACGTCGTCCTCCCATTCAGCCTGTATGTCGCCGAATAGCGACAAGCGAGCGCCGACGTTCCAGTTCGCCCGTACCTCCAGCTCGTATTCTCTGCCACCATCCTCCTGAAACGTCACACCCAACTCTGGCCCAATTTGCCACGGTCGGCGCTCGTCCGTCCCAAACTCGGCGCCAACCTGGACCTCACCCGGCAGAGCACGCGGCCATAGTCCCCTGGTCTCGAACAGGTCGTATCCGCCGAGAAAGTTGTCCACTGAAAAGTCCAAGCCCAAGTCCTGAAATCTGCGCGTGGTCCATCGCGAGAACAGGCGCACATCCGTTCCCAGATTGAGACCGTCGACATAGGACCACTGCTGTCCGCTGTTAAGGCCTATGAAGCCCCGGATGAATGGCCCAAAGGGCCGGCTGCCGTTTACCTCGTGATCAATACCGCCGCCGAGACTGATGTAATTGTTTCGACGCATTTGCCCGACATCGTTCGGATTATACTGGTCGTCGAAAAAACTGGCGGTGGCGTCGTAACGGAATGACCCCTGCCGCTTGGCTCCGCGGAGAGAGGCTGCGACTCCCGTTTCTTGCGGCATCTCCGCATCCATATCACTTCGATGGGTGAAGCTGGCAAATCCCCCGAGGCTGTAGGCATTGCCCAGAAAGCGGAGATCCCAGTCCGCGCCACCTACCAGGCTGCGCAGACCGCCATCAGCCTCGGGACCGTCAAAGCCCGTGAGGATGCCCCCGACCGAGGAGAAAGAATTTATCTGCTGGCTTGCACGCGCCACGCCGTAGTACCGGGCCGGGCTGAAATCCGCACCTGTAGTGGTACCCAAAACGCCAAACGAAAGTCCACGGGCCGTTCTGCCCGAAAGCTTGGCGGCTCCGATGATAGGCGCCTGCGCACCCATTCGGCGCGTATAGAGCAGGTTCCCCCCTCCGCCCGGGCCGCCGCCAAGACGGAAGTTAAAGAACTGCGTTCCTTCGACAAAGAATGGGCGCTGTTCGCGGAAAAAAGTCTCGAACGCCGTCAGGTTTAGCTCGGCAGGATCAGCGTCGACCTGCCCGAAATCAGGGTTGATTGTGGCATCAAGAGTGACGCTGGAGGTAAGCCCAATCTTGAGATCGCCGCCGACATCGAAATCACCGCTGCGGAGGAGATTCCCGGGCTCATCGGGATCCTCCTCGGTCTGGAGGCGGGAGACCGTATACGGCTGCACCTGTACGTTGCGCCGTGGCGAGATGCCACGCAGCCCTTCCAGCAACCCATAGTTGGCAACCTGATTAAAGCGATCGGCGCGACGCACTAGCGGCCATTGCGCTTGCTCCCCCCGCCTGGGCATCCGGCGCTCGAAGTGAATACCCCAGGTCTGGTTGCTGCCTTCTGCAAAACGAAGCATGCTGTAGGGAATGCGCATTTCCACAGCCCAGCCTTCTTCGTTAACTTGGGCGCTCGAGGCCCAGACCGCATCCC
>CAZXEU010000126.1:0-19175 GCA_964639665.1 uncultured Rhodothermaceae bacterium
ACGTGGGACGCGACGGCCCCTTCGTGCTCGATGTGGCACTCGAGACCGGCACCCTTGAGCTTGAAGGCGTAACCGTCGAGGACAGGATACCCGTCAGCGCAGGCGTGCAGCGACTGGATCCGGAGCAGATTCGCACCATTCCTACGCCCTTCAAGGGCTTCCAGGCGCTGCACTCGCTTCCGGGTGTAGCAGCCTCGAACGAACTCTCGAACCAGTATTCCGTGCGGGGCGGTGGCTTCAACGAAAACCTCATCTTCCTGAACGGCTTCGAGATCTACATGCCGTTTCGCCCGCGTCAGGGCGAACAGGAAGGGCTGGGGCTCCTCAATCCTGAGCTGGCCCGCAGCGTAACGCTATATACGGGCGGGTTCCCCGCCCGATACGGTGGCAAGCTGTCCTCTACGCTCGAAATTGAATACGAGCCGCAGCCTCAGCTTACCGCCACGGCCCACGTTTCGCTGCTGGATGCGGGCACCTCCGCCAGTGGCTCTCGCGGATCGCTGGGATGGCTTGTCGGCCTCCGAAAGGCACAGGCTCGCCATTTCTTTTCCACGCAGGAGCTAAAGGGGAATTACCAGCCCGACTACTTCGACGCACAGGCCCTGCTCTCGTATCGCGTGGGAAACGGCCACGAAGCCGAAGTGCTGGGCGTGTGGGCCGACCACCGATTCCATCTGGACCCTCGCGGGCGGCGCACCTACTACGGCATCGTTTCCGCTACCGGAGGCCTGACGGATATCCGCTCCGTCTGGACCAATTTCGACGCGGCCAGCGAGGAGCGCGACGGCTATCGCACGGGATTTGTTGGCCTTCGTCTGCGCTCCCGGCTCTCATCCCGCGTGCAGGCCGAGCACGACATCGCATACTTCGGCACCGAGGAGACAGAATTGTTCAGCCTCACGGGCCAGAGCCTGATCTATGATGTGGGGCGCAATCGGGATGCCGAAACGACCCTGCATGAGCGCGGAGCGGTCCGGCAGGCCGACCGGGCCGACAACACCGTGGCAGCCGACATGTGGACGCTGCAGGGACGCTACACGGCGAACCTTTCGATGCATGCCGCCGAAGCGGGCTGGTTCGTGCGGCGTCTGGCCTTTGAGGACCGCATCGACGAACTGTCCGAGATCATCCGGGCAACGACGGAGGGCGAGCTCATCCGGACGGTTGCAAACCGCTACCGCGACAGCGCCACTTTCGGCGCTTCGCAGTTCGGCGCCTACGCCCAGAACGCCATGATTCTGGGTCCTTCACTTGTCGCCGTGCCGGGTCTGAGGGCGGAGTATTACTCGTTCAATTCCGAGTGGACGCTCTCGCCACGCCTGTCCCTCCGGTATGACGCTTCGCGCCGGCTTGCCCTAAGCGGCGCCGCAGGACTCTATTACCAGAGTCCAACCTACCGGGAGCTCAGAGGCACACCGGTGCCCGGAGCCACGATTGCGGACGCCCTTAACCGTCAGCTGCGCTCACAGCGCTCGGTGCAGCTGGTCGGTGGGGCAGAGCTGTTTGTGCCCAGCCGGCGCATATACCTGCGCGCAGAAGCCTACTCCAAGCGGCTCAGTGACGTGATTTCCTATTCCCTTGAAAACGTGCGCATCAACTACTCGGGCATCAACGACGCCTCGGGACACGCATACGGCATGGATCTGCAGGCCCGTGGCGAGTTCGTGCCCGGCATGGAAAGCTGGGTCAATTACGGCTTCCTGGTCACGCGCGAAGAATTCCTGCCGCAGTTTGCCGGCGTGCGCCGAGAAGGGACCATCGCCCGGCCCACCGACCAGCGTCACACGGTGGCCCTGGTCGTGCAGGATTTCATTCCCACGGACTCAACGTGGAAGCTCCATCTCCGCGCACTCTTCGGCAGCGGATTACCCTACACCCCTCCTGTGCCCGGAGAGCGCGTGGGTCAGATTGTGGTGCAGGTGCCGGGCAACCGCCATTCGGCGCGCTACCCGGCCTACCGGCGCCTGGACGTAGGCATCACCAAATACCTGACGCTCCTGCACCGGGCCCGCCGTGGAGCGCTGCGCCTGGAAATCACCGCAGAGCTCCTGAACGCGTTTGACATCGTAAACACCGTAGCCTATTCGTGGGTGCCGGATGCAACGGGCATATGGCAGCGCGTGCCCACACGCCTTACCCCGCGCACATTCAATATCCGTTTACGGACTACGCTCTGAGGCCATCCGTTCGGGCCAGTCTCGGCTTGCAAGATGCGCCGCGCGCGTTGGCTCCGGAATGCGATAACGAGTTGCTGTTGCCGATGCAAGTTGCACGGCTTCCTCCAGGGTGATGCGGTGCCCTGTACTTACATAGACCGGGCGCACTCGCGCACGTGTGCGCAGCGCCGCTCCCAGGACCTCGCCGGTGGCCGGATCGCACAGCGCGCTCCTGGAACCCTTTTCCGGCGCGGGCTCCTCGTATTTGCCCACGAAAGGGCGTTTCGCCACTCCGAATGCGGGAATATCCAGCCACAGGCCGAGGTGGCAAGCCAGGCCGAACCGTCTGGGATGCGCATAGCCGTGTCCGTCTACCATCAGGACATCGGGGCGCACCGAAAGCGCCTCCCATGCCGGGATGAGCAGCGGCATTTCCCGAAATGACAGCAGCCCAGGAACGTAGGGGAAGGTCAGGGGAGCATGCCACGTTGCCTGGTCCAGGATATCGAGTTCGGGAAAGCTCAGCACCACAATGGCGGCGTGCCCCCATCCCTCCTTGGTACTGACATCCACGCCGGCCAGTCTGGCGGGCGCGCCGGGAAGCTCGGAGCACCGCACCTGGGGCGCAAGCTCCCGCTGGAGCCGTACGGCATCCCTGATTGACAGATTCCAGGCGTGACGGGACACTACCTCAGCGATAGGCGTTTGACGCGAGCCATAGAATAAGCCACATGATGCTTCGTTCGCTGCTTCTTGCGCTGCTTTTTCTTGCGGCTGGCTCCGGCTATGCCCAGGATCGAAGCGCGGGCAAGGCTGCCGCTTTCAGTCTACTCGTGCCGGGCCTCGGTCACCGATACCTGGAAGGCGGCCAGTGGAGCAGCCCTGGCGCAGCCTTCGTGCTGGCCGAAGCCGGACTCTGGCTGGGCCTCGGCAGCGCATTGTGGCAGCGCGGCCAGACCGTCCAAAGCTATCGTACTCTGGCGGCAGGACGCGCCGGAGCACTGGTGGAGGGCAAGGACAGGCGCTTCTTTGTCAATCTGGGCGCCTACAGCTCCTCGGACGCCTACGTGGAGGACCACCTCCTGCGTCGCCGGTGGGACCAGCTCTCGTATGTCAGCGACCCTGCCTACCAGTGGCGTTGGGCATCCGAGGAGGACCGGCAAACCTACATTCGGCTGCGCCGACAGGCAGACACGTGGTCCCGGCGCCGTACCGTATTCATATCCACTCTGGCGATCAACCGCGCCCTTGCCGCCCTGACCACGCTTCTTGCGACGCGCCGCGAGGAATCGGCTCCGGTCGTGTCGCTCGGACTTGTCGCGGGCAGCCGGTGGCCAGATGTCCACATAAGGTTGCAACTGTAGTGCCCTTCAATTGACTTCCAAGTGCTGCCGGTCTAATTTTCCTTGTTCACGGGTCCTTAGCTCAGTTGGTTAGAGCGCTACGTTGACATCGTAGAGGTCGATGGTTCGAATCCATTAGGACCCACTCGCATGTGGGCACCGCCCACATGCTGCCTGCATTGCCAAACTAGTCTGTGCCCTAGAAAGGAGGAACAACCATCGCAAGAAACACACGGATCCGTGTAAACCGGGACATCCGCGCCGACAGCGTGCGGGTCGTTGATCCCCAGGGAAATCACGGCATATACGACATCGAAGAAGCCCTGTACCTGGCCAGCCGGCAGAGGCTGGATCTGGTTGAGATTGCACCCCAGGCTAATCCTCCGGTGTGCAAGATCATGGACTTCGGCAAGTATATGTACGAACAGAAAAAGAGGGAGCGCGAGGCCAGAAAGCGGCAGCACCAGGCCCAGCTGAAGGAGGTCCGCTTCCGGCCGCGCACAGACACGCACGACTTCGACTTCAAGACCAAGCATGCCCGCGAATTCCTTGAGGAAGGCCACAAGGTGCGGGCCTACGTTCAATTCCGGGGCCGGGACATCATTTACAAGGAACAGGGCATGGCAGTACTGCAACGCTTCATGGAGGCGCTGAAGGATATTGCAAGGATCGATCAGGAGCCCCGGATGGAAGGCCGGCGAATGACAGCTATTCTGTCGCCGCAGAAAACCAAGTAACTTGTCAAGGTTCTGCATATTTGCGGCCTGAAAATTGCCCGGAACTGCCGAATTCCTTAATTTCAGAAGTTTGTATTCGGCACGCGAGTCGGAAAGCCCGGTAATCCCATGCCCAAGATGAAAACCAATAGCGGAGCGAAGAAGCGTTTTCGGCGCACCGCGACCGGCCGCCTCAAGCGGGAGAAAGCCTTCAGGAGTCACATTCTGACCAAGAAGAGCCGCAAGCGGAAACGTAATCTGGGCAAGTCCACGCTCGTCGATGCGCAGGACGAGAGCCGCATCAACCGACTCCTGGCAAGCTAGCATCCAGACTTAAGTAGCAGTATGCCTCGCGCACGCAACACTGTGGCCTCGCGGCGCCGCCGCAAGCGGGTCCTGAATATGGCCAAGGGCTATTGGGGAAGCCGCAGCAAGATCTACACCGTGGCCAAGCACGCGGTGGAGAAGGGCCTGCAGTATGCCTACCGCGACCGTCGTAAGAGGAAGCAGCAGTTCCGCAAGTTGTGGATAATCCGGATCAACGCTGCAGCCAGACTGAACGGAACGACCTACTCACGGCTGATGGGCGCCATCAGGCGCAGTAGCATCGGACTCAATCGCAAGGTGCTTGCCGACCTTGCCATGCACGATCCCGCCACGTTCTCCCGAATCGTGGCAGAGGCCTCCGGGTAGATCCCGCTCCTCGGCGCGGGCCCGGGCCACGCACGTTTGCCATGGAGCCATCCGGCATCGCCGCAGAATTGTTGGCACGGGCCGACGAAGTGCGGCGTGAAGTAGAGGCGGCCACGATCGATTCTGCAGAAGCGGCAGAGCGTTTTCGCATACGGTTTCTCGGTCAGCGAAGCGGCATCATTACCCATCTCCTCGGGCGAATAAAGGAATTGCCGCCTGCCGACCGCCGCGAGGCAGGCCAGAAACTGAATGCGCTGCGAGAGCTTGCCAAGAAGCGGCGCAATATGGCCGTGCACGGCGTCGAACGGCGGGTTATCGGTAAGGATCGGGCAGTAGTAGGGGGCAGTGCAAGGGTAAAGGTTGCCCCTGCTGACCTCACGCTGCCGGGGCGCCGTCGCCGCTTTCCGGGATCGCTGCACCCCATCACGCAGACTCTCGAGACGATTACCGGCATATTTGCCCGCCTGGGATTTACCATTGCCGAAGGCCCGGAAATCGAGGACGACTGGCACAACTTCACCGCGCTTAATTTTCCGGCGGACCACCCGGCCCGCGACATGCAGGACACACTCTTTCTGGAGGAGTCGGAAGACGGCGAAGGCGGTGTGATGCTCCGCACGCATACTTCTCCCGTGCAGATCCGGGCCATGATGGCGGGCAAGCCCCCTTTCCGGCTCGTTGCGCCGGGCCGTGTCTATCGCAACGAGACCATAACCTACAAGTCATTCTGCCTCTTTCACCAGATCGAGGGACTGGTCGTCGACGAGGGCGTCACGATGGCCGACTGGAAGCATGTCCTGTTCACGTTTGCGCGGGCCTACTTCGGGCCGGATGTAGGCATTCGCTTTCGGCCCAGCTTTTTTCCCTTTACCGAGCCGAGTGCAGAACTCGACATCTGGTGGCCCGTCCCCGACCATCCGGCCGGAGGCCGATGGATGGAGGTCCTGGGATCGGGCATGGTGGATCCCAATGTCCTGGAAGCGGTCGGCATTGACCCCGAGCGCTATACCGGGTACGCATTCGGCATGGGAGTCGAGCGCCCTGCCATGCTGCGCTACGGAATCGGGGACATCCGGGTTTTCTACGAGAATGACGTGCGATTCCTGGCGCAGTTCTGATGAAAGTGTCCTACCACTGGCTGAAGAAGTACGTGAACCGGCTGCCGGCTGCCGGAGAGCTGGGCCACATGCTAACCATGTGCGGGCTCGAAGTGGAGGAGGCCGAATCGCGCCAGGTGCCGCTGGACGGCGTGGAAGTAGGTTTTGTCGAAGAGACATCACCCCACCCCAATGCGGACCGCCTCACGCTGTGCCGGACAGCCCTGGGCGGCGGACAATCCGTGCAGATCGTTTGCGGCGCTCCCAATGTGGAAGCTGGCCAGAAGGTAGCCGTGGCGCGCACCGGCGCCACGGTGCACATGGCAGGCCCGCCTCCGGAGCGCGCTTTCGCGCCCGTCCGCGTTCGGAGAGTGCGGCTGCGAGGAGAGGTATCCGAAGGCATGATCTGCGCGGAGGACGAACTTGGACTCTCCGATGACCACAGCGGCATCATGGTCCTGGACGAGGGCGCGCCCGTCGGCCAGCCGCTGGAGGAGTACCTGTGCGCCAGGGACGTAGCAGCCCGCGATACCATCTTCGACCTTGCCATTACGCCGAATCGCCCGGACGCCGTTTGCCACCTTGGCGTCGCGCGCGACATTGCCGCTCGCTCTGGGGCGGCGTTGCACCTTCCGGAGGTCGAGCTTCCCGTGGCGGGCGGCCCGGCCGCGGAGGCCGTCACGATCCGGATCGCCTGCCCCGATGCATGCCGGCGTTATGTTGCTGTACTGGTACGCGGCGTACGCGTGGGAGCCTCGCCCTTGTGGCTCCGCCAGCACCTTGTGGCCATCGGTCAGCGTCCCATCAACAACATCGTTGATGTTACCAACTTTGTCATGCAGGAATGCGGACAGCCCCTGCATGCATTCGATCTGGATCACCTGGCAGGCTCCCGTATCGAGGTGCGGCTGTCGGCAGGTGGAGAGTCGTTCGCAACGCTTGACGGCAAGCTGCGCGACGTGCCTGCTGCTACCGTGCTCATTTGCGACGCCGAGCGCCCTGTAGCCCTGGGAGGCATCATGGGAGGGGCCAATTCGGAAGTCTCTTCCAAAACGGTCAACGTTCTTCTGGAAAGCGCCTACTTCGAGCCTGCCATCACACGAAGGTCTGCCCGGGCACTGGGCATTTCCACGGACGCCTCCTACCGGTTTGAAAGGGGGGTCGACTCCCGCGGCCAGGTTTGGGCGGCAGCGCGGGCCGCGCAGCTCATCTGCGAGCTGGCCGGCGGCACTGTGGTAGACGGCATGGTGGACTGTCATCCAAATCCGGTGCCGCAGGCCGTGGTCGGTCTGCGCCCCGCGCGGATAGATCAAGTCCTGGGTGCCCACGTGGCGCGCGGCGAAGTGCTCCGCATTCTGGGCGCCTTGGGATTTTCATTGGAGCGCGACGCCGGGGAGGTGCTGCATTTCCGCGTTCCGCCAAATCGTCCCGACGTCACGCGCGAAATCGACCTCATCGAGGAGGTCGCGCGCATTCACGGCTACGACGCCATTCCGGAGCCGGAACAGATACCGGTTCCAAGCTTCCTGCCGGGTACGCGTCCCAAGGATGCCGTTCTCGCCGCAGCAAAGTCGTGCCTCGTAGGCCTTGGCTACCGGGAAATCTACACGAACAGCCTGCTGCCCAGGAAGGAGGCCGAGCACTTTTGCAGTCGCGAACTGGGCGCACCCGGTGACGTGGTCGAAACCCTCAATGCAGTATCGGACACGATGACCACGCTGCGCCCCAGTCTTCTTCCCGGCGCACTCGGGGCGATGGGCTTTAATGCTCGTCGTGGTCAGGATCAGCTCCGGTATTTCGAATTCGGACACGTGTTTCATAGGGCGGACGTGGAGGATGCCCCGGTGCCAGGATATGCCGAGCACGAGTCGCTTCTGCTGGCAGCCAGCGGACCGGCCGGGCCGCCAAACTGGGATGCCCCTGCAGACACCACGGACTTCTATGATGCAAAGGGAGACGTCGAGGCGCTGATTCAGGCCCTGCGGCTGCCCGAGGCCGCCATCTCGCCGGTTCGGCAGGCGACAGCCCTGACAGCATTCCACGCTGTGATCCGGGTAGATGGCCGCCACATCGGACACGTGGCCGCATTGGCGCCAAACCTTGCCGGATCCTTTGACATTCGCACTGGCGTGTACTTTGCCGAGATGAACTGGGATGTGCTGGTCACTCTGGCAGCGCAGCATCTTGAAAGGAAATACGCCGCTGTTCCCCGACACCCCGCAGTAAGGCGCGACCTCGCGCTGGTGGTGGCGCAGGACGTCCCGGCCGGCGACATGCTGAAGGCCATTCACCGCGCCGGAGCGCCTCTTCTAAGGCAGGCGCAGGTCTTTGACAAGTTTGAAGGCGGCCCCGTCGGCGACCAGAAAAAAAGTCTGGCATTCTCGCTGCTGCTGGGAGCGGACCGCACGCTCACGGACGCCGAAATCGGCGCCTGCACCGACGGGATCCTGAAGGAACTGGAGTCTCGGTTCGGCGCCCGCCTCCGGCAGGCCTGAGCCGGCGTACGCCCGGAATTGGTATATTGTCGGCGCGTAGCAGATCAGGCGGGTATTACTTTTCGACATCAGCCCGAATCAGAGCTTATGAACAACGATCCGGATGATGCGGCCCCAAGCCGCGCAGAAGAAGCAACGGAAGACCGGGAGTTTCCCGCTCTGGAGTCGCTGCCGGGCAGCGACTCTCTGCGCCGCCTCCGGGATCGAGTGAGCAAGGCGGCCGAAGAGCTGGAGCGCTTGCGCCAGGAAAACGACGCGCTACAAACACGCGTTAACGAACTGGAAGAAGAGGCCGGCCGGGATGCGGACAGCACGGTCGTGGCTATCGACGAAGATCCGGAAGATGTGCGCGAGAAGGTCAACGAATTCATTGAAATAATCGACGAATACCTGGAATCCGACCAGACATAGGATGGACGAGCTCATTCGCGTACGAATACTCAGCCGCGATTACCCGCTCCGCGTCGAAGCCGAAAATGTGGCTGCCACCCGGCAGCTAGCCAGGAACCTGCATGTGCGCATGCAGGAGTTCAAGGAGTCGCATCCCGACCAGTCCGACCTGGTTGCTGCCGTACTCACGGCGCTCTGGCTTGCCGAGGAACTGGTCGCGCTTCGCAGCGAAAGGCAGGATATAATCCGGCAATTCAACTCCGCGATGGATCAACTTGACACCGAGCTAGCCGGTGCGCTGGCGGAACCGTGACAACGGGGCCGCTGTAGGAATTGACGCAACTGGCTGCAGTCCGCAGCGGTTTTAGTGCGAAGAACCGACAACTCTAAATAGAACAGTTACTCTTCAAATCTGGACATCAGACCTCAACCCCAATCCTGATCCGGGGCCTCCTTACGGAGCCGGGGCAGATGGAAGGATTCGAGTGGTACCTATCGTGTAAGGAACGGGTTCTTCGAACCCCGCCGCTGCGGATTACAGCCGGTTGCTGTTATCCTGCCCGGCCAGGCATCCCTGCCGTCCGGGCTTGTCCCTGAGAGGACAGGACATAAGACGAGGAGGAATGATGGACAATCTGATGTTGTCCGGACTTCTCCTGCTCGTCGCCGCAGCTTTTTTTGGATTTGGAATCGCTTATTACAAATGGCTTGTCAGGCGCCGTGCTTCGGGCAAGATCTCGGTCGCAGAGGAAGAGGCAGCTCGCCTGGTAGCGCAGGCGCGCGAGGAGGCGCATGCCTACCGGGAACGGTACCTTGAGAATGCCAAGAAGGAATATCGCAGCAAGGAGAACGCACTCGATGCGGAGCGAGAAGAAGCCAAACGGGCCCAGCGGCGAGCCAGGAAGAAGCTGGATCGACGGCACCAGCGCATAAACGACCGCATACGGCGCGTAAAAGAGCGTGAGTCGCTCCTGCAGAGAGCCGACGGCGCTTTGGAGAGGCTTCAGCGCGGTTCCGACCGGACGCGCAAGCATGCAGACAAGCTCCGCTCACGCGCGCAGAGCCTGCTGGACGAGGCGAACGCGCGCAACAGGGAGCTTGCAAGCGAGCGGAAGTCGCTGGCAGAGCGGGAAGAGGCCGCGAGCACGCTGCAGGAGGAGCTGCGCATTCTTATTGACGAGCACACGCGCCGCCTTGAGACGGTTTCCGGGCTGACGGCGCAGGAAGCTCGCCAGCACCTGGTAAAGCGTTTTGTGGACGAGGCACGGCTCGAGGCTTCCGCCAGCATCAAGGCCGTAAGGGACGAGGCCAAGCTAACCGCGGGCAGAGAGGCCCGAAAAGCCGTCCTCACCGCCATCCAGCGTACGGCATCCACACACACCATAGAGAACACGGTGTCGGTGGTCAACCTCAAATCGGATGACGTGAAGGGCCGCATCATTGGACGGGAGGGCCGCAATATCCGGGCTTTTGAAACCGCAACCGGCATCGAGGTAATCGTGGACGACACCCCGGAGGCCGTCATTCTTTCCGGATTCGATCCCGTGCGGCGCGAAATCGCCCGCATTGCACTGACAAGGCTAATCCAGGACGGGCGCATCCATCCCGGCCGGATAGAGAAAGTGGTAAAGACCGTTGCGTCCAACATAGAGGAAGAAGTTGTCGAGGCGGGCGAGCGTGCCGTCATCGAGCTTCAGCTGCATGGGGTGCACCCGGAACTGATCCGCATGGTGGGGCGCATGCGGTACCGCTCAAGCTACGGGCAGAATCTGCTGGCCCATTCCCTGGAAGTGGCCAGGATTGCCTCGCTGCTGGCCGCAGAAGTCGGTGCCGATACGACGATGGCGCGCCGGGGTGGCCTCCTGCATGACATAGGCAAGGTCGTGGAGGAGCCCATAGACAAGCCGCACGCCATCGCCGGGATGGAGCTCTGCCAGCGCTACAAGGAGGTGGAGGAGGTCTGCAACGCGGTTGGAGCCCATCACGACGAAATCGAAATGACAACCCTGATTTCGCCCATTGTTCAGGCAGCGGATGCCATCTCGGGGGCACGCCCGGGAGCCAGACGCGAGGCGCTGCAGGCCTATATCAAGCGGCTTGAGCAGCTGGAAGAACTCGCCTCCTCCTTTGACGGAGTAGAGCGGGTGTTTGCCATCCAGGCTGGGCGGGAAATCCGTGTCATGGTCAATAGCGGCCGCGTTTCCGACAGCGCCGCGGAAGAGCTCGCCGTGGACATATCGCGGCGCATAGAAGCCGAAGTGCGCTACCCCGGACAGGTCAAGGTGACCGTGATTCGGGAAGTGCGCTCTGTCGCCGTTGCAAAGTAGGTTCAATCTCTATTTCCAAGGTCCCATGTTACGCATCTTTTTGTGCTGCAGCATCTTGGTGCTGGCTTCCTGCAACCGGCAGCAGGGCTACGATCCTGCCGTAATGGCGCGGGCCCGGGCGCTGACCCAGGAGCACATCATTGTGGATGGCCACATTGACGTGCCCTATCGCTTGAGCCACTTCACGGAGGACGTGTCGGACGCCACCTTTGGCGGCGACTTCGACTATCCGCGGGCCATCGAGGGCGGCCTCAATGCCCCCTTTATGTCCATTTACATTCCGAGCGTGCGGCAGCTTGTGCCGGGCGCACCGCGGGCCCTGGCCGACTCACTCATCGACATGGTCGAAGGATTTGTCACCAACGCGCCGGAAAAATTCGCCATCGCCACAACGGTGGCGGACGTGCTAGCCCAGAAGGAAGCCGGCCTCGTCTCGCTTCCCTTGGGCATGGAAAACGGAGCGTCCATCGACTCCCTGGCTGACCTGCAGCACTTCTATGACCGCGGCATTCGCTACATCACGCTCACGCACGCCCGGGACAACCAGATCAGCGACTCCTCCTACGACAGCACGAAGACGTGGGGTGGGCTCAGCCCCTTCGGCGAGGAAGTGGTTGACGAAATGAACCGCCTAGGCATCATTGTAGACGTTTCGCACCTGACGGACAGCACCATCTTCCAGGTCCTGCGCCGATCAAGGGCGCCCGTATTTGCCTCACACTCGTCGGCACGTCATTTCACGCCAGGGTGGCAGCGCAACATGAGCGACGCTCTGATACGTGCCTTGGCCGCGCGGGACGGCGTCATTCTCATCAGCTTCGGTTCCTCCTTCCTGAAGAACGAGTACCGGGAACAGAGCCAGGCCCTGGGTGCTCGCATTGACGCCTATCTGGAAGAGCGCGGCATCGACCCGCGCAGCGAGGAAGGCGTGCGATACGCCGAGAATGAACGCAAGTCCAACCTGGTAGGCACCGTGGAGGACCTGGTGGACCACATTGATCACGTGACGCGCCTGGTGGGCGTGGACCACGTGGGGCTTGGCTCCGACTACGACGGCGTCACCGCCCTGCCTGCGGGCGCCGAGGACGTATCGACCTATCCCAACATAGTGGCGGAGCTCATCGTGCGCGGCTATGCAGACGAGGACATTGCCAAGATTCTGGGCGAGAATGCGCTCCGCGTCTGGGAGGGCGTAGAGCGCACGGCGCGTGAGCTCCAGGGCGATGACTAGGCCCGGAGTGCATCCAGCAGGTAGGCACTGCAGGCATCCTTTGCGATGCGGTGCTGGCGAAGCGTGTCCCGATCCCGGACCGTGACCGTTCCGTCCGACAGCGTGTCGCCGTCCACGGTTATGCAAACGGGTGTTCCTGCCTCGTCCATGCGGCGGTAGCGCTTCCCGATGGAGCCTTTTTCGTCGTAGAAGACGCGGCAACTGGCGCGCAGGTCCCGGGCGATGGCTTGCGCAACGGCGGGCATCTCCCCTCTTTTGACCAGCGGAAAGACTGCTGCCTTGACAGGAGCGATACGGGGCGCAAACCTCATGACAATCCGGCGCGCACCCTCGACTTCCTCCTCTGCATAGGCCTCGCACAACAGCATGAGGATTGTCCGGTCCAGGCCCGCGGAGGTCTCCACGACGTACGGAACGTAGCGTTCGCCAGTCCGCACGTCAAACACTCCCATCTTCTTGCCCGAATACTCCTGGTGGCGTGACAGATCGAAATCCGTACGGGAATGTATGCCTTCGACCTCCTGCCATCCGATCGGAAACTCGTACTGAATATCGACTGCGGCATCCGCGTAGTGTGCGGGCTTGTCGTGCACGTGCCACCGCAGCCTCTTCTCTGCAATCCCGTTGTCCGCGTGCCACTGCCATCTCTTCTGTCGCCACTCCTCGTAGGTCTCGCTCTGCTGGCCCGGCCGCACGAAGTACTGCATTTCCATCTGTTCGAATTCGCGCATCCGGAATACGAACTGGCGCGCCACGATTTCATTGCGGAATGCCTTCCCGATCTGCGCGATGCCGAAGGGCACCTGGAGCCGCGCCGTTTCGCGCACGCCGTGGAAGTTGACGAAAATGCCCTGCGCCGTCTCCGGCCGCAGGTAGATCGTGCTTCCCGACGCGGCACCGACCTGCGTTTCGAACATCATGTTGAACTGCCGAACGTCGGTCCAGTCGAACGCACCGGAGTCCGGCCCCCGGATTTCCTCCTCCAGGATAATGGCGTGCAGCGCACTGGGCAAATCGTCCGCGTGCAGCGCGCTAACCAGGCGCGCGTGCACGGCCTCCGCACGCTCGTCCTTTCCCTTGGCCCGCAGCCGCTCGATGTGGGACTCGATCAGCTGGTCCGCCTTGTAGCGCCGTTTGGAGGCTTTGTCATCGATCAGCGGATCATGAAAGGCGTCCACGTGGCCGCTGGCCTTCCAGACCTTCGGATGCATCAGGATGGCCGCATCCACCCCTTCAATGTTCTCGTGTGCGTAGACCATGGCGCGCCACCAGCTCTCCTTCACGTTGCGCTTGAGTTCGACGCCGAGCGGCCCGTAGTCATAAACTGCGCCGAGGCCGCCATAGATTTCAGACGAGGGAAAAATGAAGCCGCGTCGCTTGCATAGCGACGTGATCTTGTCAAAGGAACGCTCCATGAAACTCTGCCGAATCAATAGGTGCGCGGGCGGCCGATCTACAACTCCTTAAGCAGCCCGTTAAGCATGGCTTGGTTGGTGGGGAATTGCTGCATGTGGCGCGTCAGGGCCTGCATGGCGTCCATTGGACCCCGGCTGTTGAGTGCCCTGAAGAGCCGGTGGTGCATGGCCAGATTGTCGCCAAGAAGAAGCTCTTCGTTGCGCGTTCCCGTCTTGCGCAGATTGATGGCCGGCCAGACCCTCTTGTGGGCCATCTCGCGGTCCAAAACAATCTCCGCGTTGCCCGTGCCTTTGAATTCTTCGAAAATCACATCGTCCATGCGGCTGCCGGTTTCTATCAGGGCCGTGGCAACGATAGTGAGCGAGCCGCCCCGTTCTATATTGCGCGCTGCACCGAAAATCCGTCGCGGAATCTTCATGGCCCCGGCGTCCAATCCGCCCGAAAGGGTGCGTCCACTGCCCTCGCCCCACAGGTTGAACGTACGCCCGAGCCTGGTGAGCGAATCCAGCAGCAATACCACGTCATGGCCCAGCTCCACGAGACGCTTTGAATACTCAAGGGAGAGCACCGAAACCCGCACATGGTTGGTTTCCTCGCGGTCGCTCGAGGAAGCGAACACCATCGCGTCCGTGGACCGCTTGAAATCCGTTACTTCTTCCGGGCGCTCGTCCACCAGGAGCGCCACCAGCTTCACTTCCGGATGGTTCTTCGAAAGCGAGGCCGCTATTTCCTTGAGGATGACGGTCTTTCCTGTCCGGGGCGGCGCCACCACGAGCGCCCGCTGGCCCTTGCCCAGCGGACAGGCAAGGTCGACGACACGCATCGTGTAATCGCGGGGTCCCTTGACGAGATCGAGCTTCTCCCGTGGATACACGATGTTGCCCGATTCGAATACACGGGTATTCGCCCAGACCTCCGGGGCCACACCCATGACGGAATTCACCCGGTGTACCTGCATATCCCCCTTGCGGCCGGGACGCAGCGTGCCTTCCAGCACAACACCGTCGCGAAGCTTCAGCCGGCGGATGACCGGGGGCGAGCAGAACGGATCCCTTTTTCCTTTCGGCACGTCCGCACGGAATTCGCGAATGAATCCGAACTTCTTGTCACCGATTATTTCGAGCAGGCCCCGAAATGATTTTTCAGCCATGAGTACGCCGTGTGTAAATGCGAGCCGTCAAGCCTCAGGTCGTGGCCAGGCAAGGCCTCGCAAAATCCGGATTGGCGCACGCTACATTCCCGCGCAACGTTTCCACCCAGCACCCACAAAGGAACCCCAACCTTCCCGCGGCTACACGTGCCGCAGACGAACTACCGCAAGAGAGGCATGTACCCTCTCTGGCTGTATGTCACGCACACATCCGCATTCAGTTTCGAAGCTTACAGAAGCTTAACAATGATGGCCCGTCAGGACACGCTTGAATTGGAGCTGGCTGCGTGGCAGGCAGGCTTTCGCTGCGTTGCGGGCATTGATGAAGCAGGGCGCGGCGCCCTGGCGGGGCCCGTGGTGGCAGCGGCCGTCGTGCTGCACCCGGAGGCCGTAATGCCTGGCATCCGTGACAGCAAGATGCTTTCGCGCCGCAGGCGGGAGGCTGCCTTCCACACTATCCAGAAAACGGCCATCGCCGTTGGCATAGGCACCTGCGATGCGCAGGAGATAGACCGCATGAACATCCTGCACGCGGCCTTGGAAGCCATGCTCCGCGCCGCGAGTGCACTGGTGCCGAAAGCCGACTATCTGCTGGTGGACGGCAATCGTTTCCGGAGCGACTCGCCCTGGCCGTACCGTACCATCGTGGGCGGAGACCGAAAGAGCCTGTCCATTGCGGCGGCTTCCATCGTTGCCAAGGTTACGCGCGATGCACTCATGCAGGAATTGCACAGCCGGTTCCCCGTTTATGCCTGGGACCGCAATGCGGGGTACCCGACCGTAGCACACTATGAGGCTCTTGCCCTTCACGGACCTACGGCCTATCATCGCAGATCATTCCGGCTCCGGTAGGACGCAACAACCGCCCCAGCGGCTTCTTCCGCGCTGATGCCCGTCGCCTCGATTGTGCAGTGCGCCTGCACATACGTAGGCGTGCGGACCTCCAGAAGCGCGCTGATCCTGGCCAGCAGCCTCTCTCCCGCCAGGCGCTGGCCCCGGTCGTTTTCCAAGAGCGGTCGCCGCACAGGGGAGCCCTCCAGTCGCCGGCACAGCTCCTCCGCATCCACCTGCAAGTAGATCACGAGACCGTGCATCCTTGCCCAATTAAGATTGGCCGGATCCACGAGCGCACCACCTCCAAGACCGCAGACGGTACGCACCGGAGTGGCCAGGAGCGCCTCACGTTCGCGCGCGCGAAATGCCTCTTCCCCGCCACTGGCAAAGATGGCAGCGACGCCGCGGCCGGCTCTCGCCTCTATTTCCTGGTCCAGGTCCTGGAAGCGCCAGCCCAGGAGCGGCGCCGCCAGCGCCCCGACGGTACTCTTGCCGCAGCCCATGAAGCCGGTCAGGAATATGCGCTCACTTTGCATCGTGTCCCGCAATCCGTTGGCATCCGTGCGTCTTCGTGCAGAGCAGCGCGATAGCGGAGCCTGTCTTTCGAGCGGCTTCTGCCGCACCTGCCTCGACTAAGGTACAGTCCTGGACTCCAAACTTCCCGCATGCGTCGGCCCGATACGGCCCCGCCGCCGCTTGCAGGAGCCAGATGCTGGCGGGTATTCACCGTGCGTTTTCGCGGCACAGGCATTAGGCCCGGGGAGCAATGCCACGTGCTACCCTGCGGTTTGCGCGGTCTTGCCATGCTCTGCCCACGGACTCCATGACCATCCGGTTCCGGCAGGGCGGGAGGCCCTGTGTGTTGGAAAGATGGGGCTATAGCCCTGAACGTCGCACCTCTGGAGACGGGGTTAATCCCGGATCCAAGCGAGACCACGACACAGGATCGCAAGCATAGCCATGTATGTAATTCCCTAATGAACTACGTGACAGAATCGGCCGGCACCGGCGCCCAACAGCCCGTGTGCATCGTGAACGATTCCCCGTGTACATTCTTGTACGCGTACTGTAATAACTGCCCACAAAGCCCAACATCAGGCCCAACAGCCACCATGAAGCCTCGGAACAAGGCAAAGACTCCCCATTGAATGAGTACGTTTGCCTTGACACTCCAACCCCGTCAGGCTTACAATTCCATTTGTTATGGATGCGGAATGCGTAATCGGCAGGGCTTGGGGGTAAAAGTCCCCTCCCCCGGCCTACTCGACGGCGGCCATCAGCTGCGCTCAATCCTCTCGTTCAGCGCACGGTACTCGATCAGGGCCGACCGTCCTAGGATGTCGACAATTCGAACCTGCACTACGTTGCCCTCCGCGTCCGCTAGTTGCAGTTCCTCTCCGAGGTCAAAGTGAACGGGTTGCTGCATTCCTCCATTAATGGCAATGTTTTCGGCGTAAAGATAGGTTCCCGCGTGTTTATCCAGTACCGGCTCTAATCTGCCCGCCAGACCTGGGATGTAGCCGGTAGCGGTTGGAAAAATGACGGAGCCTCCGGAATGAAGGGGCAAGAGTTCAGAGCGCATGATGCCTTTGTCGGGGTTCCAGCGGCGCCGAACCTGTCCTGTGAATTCTGGAGCCGCAATGAACAGGGTCATTGGTAGCTCATCGGTGTGCAATTGAAGAATCGCCCAGCCATCCTCAGCAGTTGTGGCCCTTTTCCAGGTCTTATTCGGAAAGAGCGCCAGAATATCCGCCTTCGGAATAGCTTCGCCTTGGGACGTAGTCACATACACGGAAGGGCGAGCGCTTGGCCGCGCCACATCCGCGAGCATCCGCCACGGAATAAGTTGTCCGTCCGAGTACTGCTGAGTTTCTTCGCCACCGTAGGCCACTGCGATCCGGCAAGGGCGCCCCGGGTTGGCTAAGTGGCGGCGGATCCTCCTCGCGCTGGCGAGCATTCCCGGGGATGGCGTCGAGGAGGACTTGGCCTCTAAGAGCGTCATGGACTCCGCCTGCTCAATTACCAGGTCGGATTCGGCGCGATTGCTGTCGCGGTAGAAGGTAAGGCCGCTCGTAATCCCCTGGTTCGCGCGGTGCTTGATGACTTCCGATACCATCCAGGTTTCGAAAATCGCTCCGCGAAGCGGGTGCGAACGAATTTGCATCGGCTCACGGATACCCAATAGCCAGCAGGCCAGTCCCGTGTCGTAGAAGTGCAGTTTGGGCATCTTCACAAGCCGCTTCCTCAAGTTGGAGTGAAACGCCGGGAGCCGAAAGGCAATGAAGCTGGCCTCCAGCACGCTGAGCCAGGATTTGGCGGTAGGTTGCGAGACGCCGCAGTCTTTGGCAAGGGAGGAAAGATTCAGCAGTTGCGCCGTGCGTCCCGCGCACAATTCGAGGAATCTGCGGAAGGTTTCGAGATTGCCGACATTGGTGATGGACCGCACATCCCGATCCAGATAGGTGGCAACGTAATCGCGAAGCCAGCTAGCCGGGCTGAGTTCACGGTCGAAGATTCTCGGATAGCCGCCGAATAGGAGAGCTTCATCCAGCGTGGAGGGATGCCGGGAGAATCGCGTGACCTCGCTGTAGGTAAGCGGCAGCAGATTGTGCACCGCCGTACGGCCAGCTAGGGACTGACTTACAGACGCCATTAAGGATAGGTTGCGGGAACCTGTCAAAATCCAGCGACCAGGCGCCGGATCATCGTCAATGATGCCCTGCAAATAGGACAGAAGGTCGGGCGTGCGCTGCACTTCGTCCAGGATGGCGCCTGCCGGGAACTGTGCCAGGAAAGCGCGTGGGTCGCTGGTTGCGAATGAACGCGCGTCGGGAGCTTCGAGTGTTACGTAGCGATGCTCGGGAAACAGGTGACGGCACAGAGTCGTTTTGCCGCTTTGGCGGGGCCCGGTAAGCGTAACGGCGGGTAGCTGCGCTGCAGCTTCAAGCACACTGGCAGATATGTCTCGGTCGATCATCGTGATCGATAATCTAATAAATTCTTATGCTAATTCAATATTGTATTTTCAATTGTCTTTAGTATTGACTAATGACCGCACCAAGAGAATCCACCTTCCAGTTCGCCTCGGATTTCTGGAGAACATTCAGCAGGGACGTGCATCTTGCCACTGTCTCCACCACGTACTTAGCCTCCCGACAGCGGACTTCACCGGCCATTGAGCCTCGGCGTGATTGACGACATTTAGAATTAACGGCGACGACAATTAAAATTAACGGGACTTGACGTCGTCTTGTGAGTGGACCGGCCGGTCTGTTCGGTCAGTCCACAAGCGAGATGGTAAAGGATGCGCAGGTCCTGCTTCTACGC
>CAZXEU010000127.1:0-42063 GCA_964639665.1 uncultured Rhodothermaceae bacterium
GGGAGTACAGTTCCGCGCCGGCAAGGACCCGGTCCTGTATCTCAACAATCCGGAGGGCTTGGGGCGAGCAAGCCGGCGGCGCATGCTCGATGCGTTTCGGCAGATGCACATCCGCCAGCATGAGCGCGTGCTCGACCCGGAGATCAACTCGCGCATCGCCCAATACGAAATGGCCTACCGGATGCAAGCGTCCGTGCCGGAACTCATGGACCTCTCGGACGAGCCGGACAGCGTCTACGGGTTATACGGAGAGGCCGCACGCAGGCCGGGTACCTTCGCCGCCAACTGCCTCCTGGCTCGCCGGCTGGCCGAGCGGGACGTTCGCTTCATCCAGCTCTACCACCAGGGCTGGGACCAGCACGGCAACCTTCCCCAGGATATCAGTCTCATGGCTCGCGATACCGACCAGCCGTCCGCGGCCCTCGTGATGGACCTGAAGCAGCGGGGGCTCCTCGAGGATACCCTGGTTATCTGGGGTGGGGAATTCGGGCGCACCAATTATTCGCAGGGCAAGCTCACGGCCGACAACTACGGGCGAGACCACCATCCGCGCTGCTTCTCAATCTGGATGGCCGGCGGCGGCATCAAGCGTGGTATGACCTACGGAGAGACGGACGATTTCGGCTACAACATCGTGCGGGATCCGGTCCACGTGCATGATTTCCAGGCCACGCTGCTGCATCTGATGGGCGTGGACCACGAGCGCTTCACCTTCAAGAATCAGGGCCGCCGGTACCGGCTCACCGACGTACATGGATCCGTCGTCAAGGCCATCCTGGCCTAGACCCGCTCCAGCTTGACCGGATACGTCTGCCCGGCGTTCCACTGGCAGACGTACAGATTCTTGTCGCGGTCCACGCACACGTCGTGGCAGTGCTGAAAGACGGGCTCATCCTGCAGCATGAGTTGGAGCACTCCGTTGCGGTAGTCGGGACGCGTGCCGCCCGGATTAGAAACGACCCGGTCCGCGTTATCCAGGATGGTCACGAAGCCGGAATTGGGAGTCTGGTTGAGATAGCGCAGCCGCGACCAACAAACCCCTGCATACAGCATGACGTCGTCAATGACGGCCCGGCAGACAAAGGCTCCCGGCAGAAAGATGGTAGACAGGTAGCGGCCATCCAGCGAATAGCGCTTGAAGGCATTGTGCCCGCGCGAGGTGCACATGAGCGTAGGCTCGCCGGCTCCGCGTGCATCCAGGGCGACTCCATGCGCAGTACTAAAGGCGTGGTCTTCGTCCCCCTCGCCGCCGAACTTGCGGATGAATTCGCCCTCCATCGTGAACTGCAGAACCCACTGCGATCCGTAGCCGTCCGCGACGTAGATGTCGCCCGTGGGTCCGATCGCGGTCTCTGTGGGATGGTATGCGTCCTCTTGCCCGTATGCACCTATGTCCCGCGGATGCGGCAGCCGCAGCAGCTCTCGCCCGTCCAGCGTCGTCTTGACGACTTGGGGATTTCCATCAAATCCGTTGTCGCAAATGAACAAAAACTCTTCTCCGCCAGCCTCCCACAGCGTGAGGCCGTGGCCGTACGGATAGGTCGTACCCCATGTGCCGAGGAGCTTGCCCGACGTGTCATAGATGAGCACATTGTTATTCGGCTCATCGCCGATCATGAAGAGCCGGCCCCTGGAGTCCTGTACCATTTCGTGGCAGTTGTTGACCGGTGTGGAGGATGCATCCAGCCTCCCCCAATCCCTCTGCACGCGGTAGCGGAAGTCTCCGTGGCCGATAATGTCATCTCCGGGCGCGCGGCTCCGAATCGAAGGAAGTATTGCGGCAAGGCCTGCAACCTGTATAGAGCGGCCGACAAACGCCCGGCGGCTCATAGATGAATGATTCATGGCATCTGATAATCGGGATTCGTGAATCGGTCGCAAGGTGGGAGGGCTGTGCAAAGTGAGCCGAAGCTACCTGTCAAATGCCTGGCTCCTGCAAGCCTGGCACCCATTGCTCCGGAGAGTCGCAACAACCTTGCTACAGAAGCAGGACAGGATTGGCAAGGTGACTCCGGCACTATCATGGGGTTCGTGCGTGGCGGTGAGCAGCCGGGGGCAAGTGATCTGACCAGCTGAGCATATGTCAGGAGCTTGCTACCGGTAGAGAATCCAAATTGCCCTGACCACACTCTTCCTGTTCCATCCAACCGTCTGATGCGCCGCGCCAGCGACAATCGACGAGCTTCTGTGCTGGCCCCAGGGATGCACCCCGAGTATTGGCTTGTTCACTGCTTCCGCTCCACGAATCTCTTTCTTGATCCACTTGCTATAGTTGACGTACATCCCGGTAGGAATGACCACGATATGGCTCCTCTGAATCTTCCCGAAAATCGCGCGCTGAAGCGCCGTGTCCGAGTTGGCCCCGTGTATCGGGTCATCGATGGGCACTGAATAGTCATTGAAAATGAGCGAGGCCTGGCCCATCCGCCACTTGTTGCCGAAAATCCACTCCTTCAGCGTAAAGTAATGGTCCGCATAAGTCCAGGAATGACTTATGAAGACGTGGATGAAGTGTCTGCTCAAGACAATACGTATCTGGTGGCTACAGCGAGTAAGGCGAGAAGCACATGGACCGTCAGGAACACTCTTGGTATCCAGCGTTCGGTGCGCGTAAATGGCCTGTACTTCTTTGGATCCTCCCCCCTGCCGAGCGCAACCCACTCGGCGTCAAACATTCGGGCTGGCAATTTCCTTTCCATCGCATGGATGACGGCAAACTTGCCTTCGCTCAACTGGCCAAACGAGGATATCATACGGGCCCACGCAAAGCACAGGATACACCCGCTGCCGCTCAGTACAAGAATTCACGAGAGTTCCAGCACGGCCGACTCGCCTCCGCTGATTCCACCATCTCGAAGAAGCAGACCCGCTGCCGCCAGCAAGAGAGAGTTAACCGAAAGGAAGAACGTGTTTACTCCTTGACGCCTGGAGGACAGCGCCTCGGATGTCCCCACGAACAGACCATACTGCGTCAGCAGTGCCTCCGAATCCGATTCCTCGGACTCCTGCCCACCAAATAGCAATTGCTCGAATGAATCTTCAGCGCTCATTGCACAGACGGTCAACAATCGATTCTAGGTCCCACTGCATCGGGACTGCGCCTATTTCGAGGAGGGCGGGAGGCGTCGGAACACCGTCGGACTCAATATAGACGGCCAACACCTTATTGCCAAGCTCAGCGCTCTTTTTTATCTCCCAGTTTACAGGATCACTGCGCCACGTACCTTCGCCCACGAAGCAAATGGTCGCACTTGATTCCCGTATGAGTCGCTCAGCTTCGGTCTTCCATGCGCCCTCTTCCGGATTCTCGGTAGAGTAGTCACGAAATTGCAACCCGCCACCCTTGCGCACCGCCTGACGCCTGAAGTGTTCAACGAGCGGCCTGTGTACACTGGAAAAGCTCAGAAATACCCTCGGAGCCGCGGCTGGAATGATCGACATGTCGTTATGGCGGGCTACACTGCTAATGTACGGCCGTGTCTCACTTTTTATTGGCACCGAGGGCCATCACCCGAAGCTATTGGGCATTTGGCACTGCTGCAGAAGCCAATCCGGAGGCCGGAAGCTCACGCACAATAGATTATCTAATTCTGGCCACCCGCGGAAAGGGACGCGTGAAGTAGGGGCAGTACAGTCCGACCGTCGCAGAGGAGTAACGATTGCCAACGTGATGCGTTTCTTGTTGCCAAATCGTGACCGGTCGTCGTACAGCGACGCGGGACGCCTTGGCTGGCCGCCAGCGATGACGTCGCAATTCGAATCTGGCTTGAAGCGCTGCAGACGCCTCCATTCTTGCCGGGCGGGACGTGCGCGTGACCGACGCAGCCACCAGGGCCGGAACCAGCAGCCTTAAGGCTCGCGATTCCGACCAGCCGTATACAGTCCTCGTGCTTGGCCCGCACGGCCAGGCCGGAAGCTAAGCTCCCACTTTCCTATTTTTGTTAGGTTTGGACCCTGTCGCACCATGGTGCTCAAGACCGTCTTTCCGATCCTCGTGGCCGCCACAGTGGCTGCGGGCTGCGGCGGACCGGACGTGCCTAAGCACGTGGAAGCCCGCCTTCCCGAGAGCGTGGACTACGGCTTCCACATCAAGCCCTTGATAGCCGATCGCTGTTACGCGTGCCACGGGCCGGACGACGGCGCGCGCCAGGGCGAGTTGCATCTCTATAGCGAGACAGGAGCCCTGCGAACGAAGCTTCCTTCCGGCCGGCGCGCCATCGTGCCCGGAAAGCTCCGCAAGAGCGAAGTAATTCGGCGCATCTTCTCCGATGACCCAGAGGTCATGATGCCGCCGCCGGAATCCAACCTCGCACTCTCTGCCTTTGACAAAGCCTTGATTGCACGCTGGATAGAACAGGGTGCCGAGTGGAAGCCCCACTGGGCATTCATTCCGGCGGTCATGCCCGAAGTTCCGGCGGTGGAGGAAGTGTCCTGGGCATCGGGACCAATCGATCGTTTTGTGCTGGCACGGCTTGAGCGGGAAGGTATGGCGCCGTCTCCTTTGGAGGGCAGGGAGCGCCTACTGCGCCGCTTGACCTTTGACCTTACCGGTATTCCCCCCACCATAGCCGAAATAGACGCATTTCTTGCCGATACGGACGCCGATGCCTACGAGCGCGTCGTGGACCGTCTTCTGGCCTCGACCGCCTTCGGCGAACGCATGGCCGCCGAGTGGATGGATGCAGCCCGCTACGCCGACAGTCACGGATATCACTCCGACGGCGTACGGTTCATGTGGCCCTGGCGTGACTGGGTCATTGATGCCTTCAACCGCAACATGCCGTACGACGAATTTGTCACCTGGCAGATGGCGGGAGACCTGCTGCCCGAGCCCAGTGCCGAGCAGAGGCTGGCCACGGCCTTTCATCGCAACCATCCCATGACGGCGGAGGGTGGCGTTATCGACGAAGAGTATCGTGTCGACTACGTGGCGGACCGGGCCAATACCACCGGTCGGGCCATCCTCGGCATGACCATGGAATGCGCTCGGTGCCACGACCACAAGTTTGATCCGATCTCGCAAAAGGAGTACTACCAGTTTTTCGCATTCTTCAACAATGTCCGCGAGCTGGGACTTTCCGCCGACGACGGCAATGCAGGCCCGCTCGTGATGCTGATGACGGATGACGAGGAACGCGCCCTGGAAGCAGCCAGGGCCGTCGTACTGGAGCGCGAAAGAGTGCTCGGCGAGCGCGCGAAGCAAGTGCAGGAGCAACAGGCTCATCTGGGGTACCGACCGGACCAGGCCATTTTAGCGCGGGGCCTGGTTGATTACTATCCGTTCGACGCGCTCGCTGCCCAGACCAGCCCCAACGCAGCCAGTGGGCGCTCGGACGCGGAGGTACTGGGAACCCTGGATGTAATTCATGGCCCTCGTGGCGGTGCTCTGCTCTTCGACGACGACTACGACTACATCCACCTGAAGGGCGCCGGACTATTCGACCGTACCGGACCGTTCTCGGTAGGCCTCTGGCTCCGTCTGGACGAAGGCGGCGCGTACGCCCGCATTGTAGGCAACTCGGACAACAAGCACACCTTCTGGCGTGGCTGGGAGCTGTACGTCGACAGCCTGGATCACGTTGCGGCCCGCCTGATCCACGCCCTGCCGCACAACTACCTGCATGTTCGCACGAGCGAACCTCTGCCGCTCTCCTCGTGGACCCACGTAATGGTGACCTACGATGGTTCCAGCCGCGCCGAAGGACTTCGGCTGTACATGGACGGCAAAGAGGCTCCTGTCGGCGTCGAGCACGACCGGCTCTACAAGAGCTTCTTGCCGGTTGGTTCTGACTACGAGGTCACGGACCGTGCTCCCCGCGTAGCCCGCAGTTACCGTGCATTCGGAGGTGACGACGGCATCTTCACCGGCGCCATGGACGACTTGCGCATGTATGATCGCCGGCTATCCCGCGCCGAAGTCGCGCTGCTCGCAGCGACCTCCGACGAGCCTCCGCTTTCGGAAAACGACCGGCTCGAAGCATACCTGCTGCATGAGGATGCAGCGTACCAGGACCTGATGGCACAGCTGCGTGCATCCAGAGAGGCTGAGGAGGCACGCGTAAGCGACATGCTTGAGGTCATGGTTATGGAGGAAATGGACGAGCCCCGCCAGGCGCACGTGCTGGATCGCGGGCTGTATGACCAGCCCGCAGAAAGCGTCCTTGCTGCCGTACCGTCCGCATTCGGCCCCTGGCCGGACAGCCTGCCTGCCAACCGCCTTGGCCTGGCGCAGTGGTTCTTCAGCGACGAGCACCCGCTGACGGCCAGGGTTGCCGTCAATCGCTACTGGCAGATGCTGTTTGGACAGGGAATTGTCGCAACGTCCGAGGACTTCGGAAGCCAGGGCACGCTGCCCAGCCATCCGGAGCTTCTGGACTGGCTGGCCAGGACTTTCGTGGACTCGGGCTGGGACACCAAGGCGCTGCTCAAGACCATCGTGACGTCGGCTACCTACCGGCAGTCCAGTGCGGGCACGAATCCGGGTGATCCGTCCAACGTGCTCCTGGCCCGCGGTCCCCGGTACAGGATGCCCGCGGAAATGATACGCGACAACGCCTTGGCTGCCAGTGGGCTCCTGGTTGACAGCGTGGGCGGCCCCAGCGTCAAGCCCTACCAGCCGCCCGGCTTATGGATCGAGAAAGGCAATTTCTCCACGGCGCTGCTCCGGTATCAGCAGGATACCGGCAATGACCTTTATCGTCGGAGCCTCTATACCTTCATCCGGCGCACGTCGCCGCCACCCTCCATGACCATATTTGATACGCCGGACCGCAATTTCTGCGTCGTGCGGCGACAGAACACGAATACGCCGCTCCAGGCGCTTGTGCTGCTTAATGACCCGCAGTATGTCGAGGCGGCACGCGTGCTCGCCGAGCGCATCCAAAGGGAGGGTGGCAGCGACCTGCAGGCCCGGATCCGGTACGGATTCCGGCTGGCCACATCGAGGCACCCCACGCAGGAGGAAGCTTCGCTGCTGGCCGAAGTGTATGAAGAGGAACGCCGGCGCTTTGCGCTAGCACCGGCAGATGCCGATTCGCTGCTTGCGGTAGGCGAACGACCGCGCGATCCCGCGCTTGACAGATATGACACGGCTGCTTTCGCCGTCGTTGCGGGGCTTCTCCTCAACCACGACGAAGCGTATACAAAGCGGTAGCAGACCATGCACGAGTGCTGCAACTACGACGCGCACTACTCCAGGCGGGATTTTCTGACTCGCACCACGCTGGGGCTCGGTGCCGCTACCCTGGCATCGCTGCTCAATCCGGTGGGTGCCCTGGCAAGACCTGGAGAGCTGACCCCGGACGGTACGCACTTCCCGCCGCGCGTGCGTCGCATAATTTACCTCCTGCAAAGCGGCGCACCGTCGCAGCTGGACCTGTTCGATTACAAGCCCGCACTGGCCGGTCGCCACGGCGAAGAGTTGCCGCCGTCCGTGCGGGGCATGCAGCGCCTTACGGGCATGACCGCAGGGCAGAAGTCCTTTCCCATGGTCAGCTCCCCGTTCGACTTCGCCCGACATGGCGAGTCTGGAGCCTGGGTCAGCAGCCTCATGCCCCACACCGCACAGATCGTCGACGAATTGTGCTTCGTCAAGTCGATGTATACGGAGGCCATCAATCACGACCCGGCCATGACGTTTCTCCAGAGTGGGTCACAGCAGCCGGGCCGTCCGTCCATGGGGGCGTGGCTCAGCTACGGACTGGGCAGCGAGAATGCCAACCTTCCCGCTTTCGTGGTGCTGGTGACCAAGGACAAGTTCGGGCAGCCACTCTATGCGCGGCTCTGGGGCAGTGGATTCCTTGACTCTCGCCATCAGGGCGTGCAGTTTCGGGCCGGATCGGACGCCGTGCTTTATCTGAGCAACCCTCCGGGAATTGGAGACTCGGACCGCAAGCGCCACATCGATTACCTTCGCCGCCTCCAGAATCTGCAGAACGACGCACTGGATGATCCGGAAATCCAGACCAAGATCGCCCAGTACGAGATGGCCTACCGGATGCAGACGTCGGTCCCGGACATCATGGATCTGAGCGACGAACCGGAGCACGTGTTTGAGCTTTACGGCGAGGACGCCCGGGATTCGGGTACTTATGCGGCCAATTGTCTGCTTGCTCGCCGCCTTGCCGAAAGAGGCGTCCGATTCATCCAGCTCTACCACCAGGGCTGGGATCACCACAGCGGCCTCTATCCCGGCATCCAGACACAGGCCCGGGAGACCGACCGGGCCTCCGCTGCGCTGGTGCTGGATCTCAAGCAGCGTGGATTGCTCGAAGATACACTGGTCATATGGGGCGGCGAGTTTGGGCGCACGGTGTACTCACAGGGCCAGCTCAGGCAGGAGAGCTTCGGCCGCGACCACCATCCCCGGTGCTTTTCGCTCTGGATGGCTGGCGGCGGCATTCGCAAGGGTATGAGTTACGGCGAGACGGACGAGCTGGGCTACAACGTGGTGCGCGACGGCGTGCACGTGCACGATTTCCAGGCAACGGTTCTGCACCTACTTGGCATTGACCACGAGCGGCTCACGTTCAAGCACCAGGGCCGGCGTTTCAGGCTTACGGACGTGCACGGACACGTGGTTCATGACCTTCTCTCCTAGCGTTGTCTGCGTGAGGACAGTCTCCCTGCCCTATGTGCTGGCCGCGGTCCTGGCGGCGTTGCAGCTTGGCTGCCGACCGAACGTGGTAACCGAGCTCGACTACAATCTTCATGTCAAGCCGATTCTTTCGGACCGCTGCTACAAGTGCCATGGCCCCGACGACAATGCCCGCCAGGCCGATCTGCGGCTGGACACCAGATCGGGGCTTCAGGCCTCAAGCCGCGAGGATTCAACCCGGAGCATCCTGACACCCGGCTCGCCCGAGCGGAGTGAGCTCATTCGGCGCATCACGTCCCGGGATCCCCAGGTCAGGATGCCGCCACCTGAGAGCAACCTTGCACTGTCCGAAGACGAGATTGAAATTCTGGGCAGCTGGATCACGCAGGGGGCGGAGTGGAAACCCCACTGGGCCTTCCTGCGTGCGGAGATGCCCGAGCGCCCCGAGGTGAGGCGGCGTGACTGGCCGCGCAACGACATCGACTACTTTGTGCTGGCCCGCATGGAAGCAGCCGGCATGGCGCCGGCCGCTCCCGCCACGAGACAAAAGCTGCTTCGTCGCGCTAGCTTTGACCTGACCGGCCTGCCTCCCACGACGGACGAGCTGGATGCCTTCCTGGAAGATGAGCAACCGGAGGCCTTTGCGCGGGCCGTGGACCGGCTGCTGGCCAAGCCCGCCTTCGGAGAAGGCATGGCGTCCGTATGGCTCGATGCCGCCCGGTATGCGGATACGCACGGGTATCAGGACGACCGGCCTCGCACGATGTGGCCCTGGAGGGACTGGGTGGTAGACGCCTTCAACGAAAACCTGCCTTACGACAGCTTTCTCACCTGGCAACTCGCGGGCGACCTGCTTCCGGGCGCAACATACGAACAGCGTCTAGCGACGGGATTCAACCGCAACCACGCCATTACGCAGGAGGGCGGGGTCGTGCCCGAAGAGTATCTGGCGGAATACGCCGCCGACCGGACCAACACGGCAGCCGCAGCCTTTCTGGGACTGACCATGGAATGCGCGCGTTGCCACGATCACAAGTTCGACCCGATAAGCCAGCGGGACTACTACCGGCTATCCGCCTACTTCTCGACAATTGACGAGCAGGCGCAAATCAACTATTTCGATCTTGCACCGAGGCCCTCGATCCTCATGCAGGACGCCCGGCTGGAGGAGGCCTTGGAATCAACACGGCTGCAGCTGGAGGCGGAAGAGATGCGGCTTGCCGCCCACGTTACCCGCGTACCCGATGCGGCGGAGGTGCCGGATGCGGCTGCCTACCTGGATTCCGGCCTCGTTTCGCACCTGCCGCTCGATACGTTCCTTGGTCTCGCGACACCGGATGAGGGACCCGCTGCTGACATGGCCCGCGCCAACACGGGCCTGGAGAGAGAGCTGGATGCCGTGGAGCTCGTCGATGGACATGCCGGGAGTGCCGCCCGATTTGACGGCGTCAATTTTCTGAACTTAGGCCGGGAGGCGGACTTCGAATGGTACGACAGGTTTTCTGTGGGAGGATGGATCAACGCGCCGCACCGGGACACGGCCGTCGCGCTTTTTTCCAAGCGCAACGGCGAGCAAAAGCGGGGCGGTTACGACCTTGTGCTTACAGCGGATGGCCGACTGGGCGCCCGCCTGGTGCATGACGGAGTCCATTACGCAGAGGTGCAGACGCGCCAAATGGCGCTTTCAAATACGTGGACCCATGTATTTCTGACGTACGACGGCTCAGGACGCGCCAGCGGACTGCGGCTGTTTCTGGATGGCAGACTGGCACGCGCCACGGCGGAAAGGGACAGCCTTGTGCGCCGGAGTATTCTAAATGGCAATGACCTTCTGGCAGGCAACTGGACCCCTCGGATGAAGGTGCGCGCTGATATTACGGGATTTGCAGGAGGAGCCATGGACGAGATCCGAGTGTACAGGCGCGAGCTGTCCGCCGTGGAGGTCGCCCACCTTGCGGGTCGCCCCCTGGCAGAACCCGAAGCCTTGCGGGCCCATTATCGCAAGCAGCGCGACTCGGCTTTCCGGCTCCAAAGGAGTGTTGTAGACAGCCTGCGCCGAAGGCTGCGCACCATTCCCCATGTAATGGTAATGCAGGAATCGGACAACCCGCGGACGACATTCGTGCTGGAACGCGGAGCGTATGATGCGCCGGACGACTCGGTAGGACCCGGCGTTCCTTCCTCGATTCTGCCGCTGCCCGACGAATACCCTCGCAACAGACTGGGCCTCGCCCGCTGGATGACCCATCGGGACAATCCTCTTACGTCCCGCGTGGCCGCAAACCGGCTGTGGCAATTGCTCTTCGGCAACGGTCTGGTACGTACCCCGGAAGATTTTGGCAGCCAGGGGGCGCTGCCGACGCACCCCGATCTGCTGGACTATCTGGCCGTGACCCTCATGGACTCCGGCTGGGACACGAAGCACCTGCTGAAGCACATCATGCTGTCGGCTACCTACCGGCAGGCTGCTGCGCAAGAGAATCGGGATCCGGACAATGTCTACCTGGCTCGCGGCCCTCGCCAGCGTCTTTCGGCGGAAATGATCCGGGACAACGCGCTTGCGTCCAGCGGCCTGCTCGATCCTGCAATAGGCGGCGAGCCCGTACGGCCGTACCAGCCTGCAGGATTGTGGAAGGCGCTCGCCAACCAGATCGGGGAAAACCGCTACCGCGTCGGTCGAGGTAGCGAGCTGTATCGCAGAAGCCTGTACTCGTACTGGAAGAGAACCATCCCCCCTCCTGCCATGCTCACTTTCGATGCGGCCGAGCGCACCATTTGTACGGTGAGGCGACAATCAACCTCCACACCGCTGCAGGCCCTGATTCTGCTGAATGATCCCCAGTTCGTTGAAGCAGCGCGGGTAATGTCGCAGAATCTGATCGGCGCGGTGGACAAGCCCCTGGAGCACGCATTCAGGAGCTTCACTTCCCGTAATCCGGAACCCGCCGAACTTGCCAGCCTCGAACGGCTACGCTCGGAACAGGAAGCCCATTTCAGCAAGTATCCGGAACGTGCCGCTGCGCTCATGGGTGTCGGGGCGTATCCGTCTGCGCCGGGACAGGATCCGGTCCGGGTGGCCGCCCTTACCGTTGCAGTGAGCACCATAATGAACCTTGACGAGGCTCAGCACCGATAGCAGAGACATGCGCGATCCCGTTTTCGAGCACGGCTGCCAGATGAACCGGCGGCACTTCTTTTCGCAGCTCAGCATCGGCATTGGCGGCGCCGCCCTGGCGTCTCTGCTCGGGTGCACCGGCGGCAGCGCACCCGTGCATTCTCCGCTGGCGGGAGCTCTTAGCCGCACGCATCACGCCCCGCGAGCACGGCGCGTAATCTATCTCTTCCAAAGCGGCGGGCCCTCGCAGCTGGACCTCTTTGACCACAAGCCTGCGCTACTTGCACACCGCGGCGAAGATCTCCCTCCCAGTGTCAGGATGGGCCAGCGCCTGACCGGCATGACGGCCTATCAGCAGTCCTTGCCCCTTGCCCCGACGCTCTACCCGTTCAAGAGGCGCGGCGCGAGCGGGGCCTGGGTCAGTGATCTTCTTCCGCACACCGCCAGGATTGCCGACGAGTTGTGCATTGTCAGGTCCATGTATACGGAGGCCATCAACCACGATCCGGCCATCACATTCTTCCAGACGGGCTCGCAGCAGCCAGGGCGCCCCAGCATGGGTGCCTGGTTCAGCTACGGGCTCGGCAGTGCCAACCAGAACCTGCCGACGTTTTGCGTATTGCTGTCAAGGGGTTTGCAGCGTCCGCAACCCATTTACTCCCGCCTGTGGGGCAACGGATTCCTGGCGGCGCTGCATCAGGGCGTGCAGTTTCGCGGCGGCGGCGACCCGGTACTGTATCTCAACAACCCGCCGGGCATTGGCCCGTCTGACCGCCGGCGCATGCTAAGCCATTTGGCCGAGCTCAATGAGATGCGCGCCGAGGCAACCGGACGTGGCCAGATTGCCTCGCGCATCGCACAGTACGAGATGGCCTACCGTATGCAGACATCCGTGCCCGATGTGACAGACCTTTCGGATGAACCGGAATCCACCTTTGAACTCTATGGAGAAGAGGCACGTACGCCGGGTACCTACGCCGCCAACTGTCTGCTTGCCCGCCGGCTGGCCGAACGGGACGTGCGCTTTGTACAGCTTTACCACATGGGGTGGGACCAGCATACGGACCTGCCACATGATATAGCGCTGCAGTGCAAGGATACCGACCGGGCCTCGGCAGCCCTTGTCATGGATCTGAGGCAGCGTGGCTTGCTGGATGATACGCTAGTGATCTGGGGCGGTGAATTCGGTCGCACCAACTATTCACAGGGTGCGCTCACAGAAGTGAATTACGGCCGCGACCATCATCCCAGGTGCTTCACCATCTGGATGGCCGGCGGCGGAGTGAAGCCCGGCATCGTGTACGGGGCCACGGACGATCTGGGCTACAACATTACGGAGAGTCCGGTCCACGTACACGATTTCCAGGCCACCGTTCTGCACCTTATGGGCATAGAACACGAGCGGCTTACCTTCAAGCATCAGGGACGCCGTTACAGGCTTACAGACGTCCATGGCGAAGTGGTGCGCGACATACTTGCCTGAGCTGGTGTGTGCACGACCGGCCTTGCTGGCTGTGCTGTGGATTGGCCTTGCCGGCTGTGCCGGGCGCGCAGCGGACGACGGACTCCCGGCTGTCGTCGACTACAATTTTCACATCAAGCCCATTATTTCCGACAGGTGCTACGCGTGCCATGGGCCCGATGATGAGGCGCGTCAGGCCGATTTGCAGCTGCACGAAGAGGACGGGGCGAAAAGTACGCGCCTGACCTCCGGCGGCCGCGCCGTAGTGCCGGGAAGCCTGCGCCGCAGCAAGCTGTATCGCCGCATCTCCGCGCGCAGCGCAGAGGAGCGAATGCCGCCCGCAGAAACCAACCTGTCGGTTTCGGAGCACGAACGGGCGCTGATCGCACGCTGGATTGAACAGGGCGCCAGCTGGAAACCGCACTGGGCCTTTGTGCCTCCGGCCGTGCCCCCGATCCCGGAGATTGGCAACACCGCTTGGCCCCGCAACGAGATAGACCGATTCATTCTGGACCGGCTTGAGCGGCACGGGCTTTCGCCGTCGCCGCAAGCCGCCCGCGAGACCCTGCTGCGCCGCGTCACGCTGGACCTGACAGGGCTTCCGCCTACGCTTGATGCAATTGACGCCTTTCTCGCCGACACCAGCCGGCAGGCCTACGAACGCGCCGTGGACCGTCTCCTGACATCGCCTGCCTACGGCGAGCACATGGCCGCCGAGTGGCTGGACATTGCGCGTTACGCGGACACGCACGGCTACCAGGCCGACCGCGACCGGCGAATGTGGCCCTGGCGGGACTGGGTGGTCTCGGCCTTCAATGACAACGTGCCTTTCCATGAGTTTGGCACGTGGCAGCTGGCGGGAGATCTCTTGCCTGCGGCCACGACCGAGCAGCAACTGGCTACGGCATTTAACCGCAATCATCGGCAGACCAATGAAGGAGGCAGCATAGAGGAAGAATTCCGCACGGAATATGTTGCCGACCGCGCCAATACCGCCGCAACGGCCTTCCTGGGCTTGACCATGGAGTGTGCCCGGTGCCATGACCACAAGTACGATCCGATTTCACACGAAGAGTATTACAGGTTCTTCAGCTTTTTCAGCTCGATAGATGAGTCGGGCCAGACCTCGCACTTTACGGACGCCGTCCCCGTGCCCGCCCTTTCGCTGCCGGACGAGGCGGTAGAAGGGCGCCTGGAGCGGATTCGCATGCGAATCGCTCAGGCAGAGGCCTCGCTCCAGGCTGCTCGCGATATGGCGGTTCCGGCTTACGAGCGCTGGATTCGTGACGCACAGCCCACGGCACTGCCCGGTCTGCCTCGAAAGGACCTGTCCGCCTATTTTGACTTCGAGCTCCTTGGGAATGGCCTGGTGCCCGCGGCTTACCCGGCCGGCGCAGAAGCGACCACGGTTTTCGACCCCGTCCTGCGTTCCGGCCGCGCCGGGCGTGCCATCACCTTTGACGGGGAGAACGGCGCTTTTTTCGAAGGAATGGGCCTCTTCACGGCGGCCGATCCGTTTACGCTCAGCCTCTGGATCCTCGTTCCTAGGTACGAGTCATCCAACGTACTGGTGCATCGCACGCAGGCGGCGCTTGATGCAGGCAGCAGAGGCTACGAGCTCTCGATGGAAGACGGCCATCTCGTCGCGCAACTGGCCCACATGTGGCCGGAAAACGCCGTACGCATTATCAGCGAGCACCGCGTGCCGCTCTCCGAGTGGGTACATGTGGCCATGGCGTATGACGGCTCCAGCCGCGCCGAGGGCCTGAGCCTGTTCATGGACGGGGAGCGTCAGCAGGTGCGCACTGTGCGAAACAGCCTGCGGCGCGACATCACGTACGAAGACCTGGAAGTGCACCTGACGATGGGATACCGCTTCCGGGACACCGGATTCAAGGACGGACGCATTGATGATTTCCGACTCTATGCGCGTGAACTGACCGACCTGGAGGTGCGCCAGCTTGCCGGCCAGGATGCCCTGACACCCGCGCTCGGTGCGCCGGATGAACACGAACTCAATCTCCTTGAATTCTATCTGGCACTATACAACCCGCCATACGCAGCCGCCCTGGAAGAGCTGCGAAACGCCCGCAGGGAATTCGCAGAGGCAGCGGCCGACGTGCCGGAAATCATGGTAATGCGGGAAATGGATCAACCCCGGCCGGTGCACGTGCTGCGCCGGGGCGTATACGATGAGAAGGGAGATGTCGTCCTGCCGGGCACCCCTGAGGCCCTCGGCGCCTTTCCGGACACGCTGCCGCACAACAGGCTCGGGCTTGCAAGGTGGATATTCAGCAGGGACAACCCGCTGACGGCGCGCGTGGCCGTAAATCGATTCTGGCAGCGGCATTTCGGTACCGGCCTCGTCTCAACAGCAGAAGATTTCGGAAATCAGGGCGCCTTGCCTTCCCATCCGGAGCTCCTGGATTACCTGGCCGCGGAATTTATCGAGTCAGGCTGGGATGTCAAGGCCATGCATCGGCGCATCGTAACCTCGGCCACGTACCGACAGTCCTCCAATGTTTCGGAAGAGCTTATGGAGCTGGATCCGGACAACCGGCTGCTCGCCAGGGGAACGCGCCTACGTCTGACCGCCGAAATGACCCGGGACCAGGCCCTGGCGGCCAGCGGCCTTCTCGTGCGCAGACTCGGCGGTCCGCCAGTCAAGCCCTACCAGCCGGAAGGGTTATGGGAGGAAAAGGCGGGCATCAGCTACGTACAGGACACGGGCGAGGACCTGTACCGGCGGAGCCTCTATACATTCTTCAAGCGCACGTCTCCTCCGCCGTCCATGATTGCCTTCGACATGTCGACACGCAGCCATTGCATCATGCGGCGCCAACAAACGACCACGCCGATGCAGGCCCTGGTTCTGCTGAACGATCCGCAATTCCTGGAGGCAGCGCGACACCTCGCGGAACGCATGCTGCGCGAGGGTGGGGCATCGATGGCAGGCAGGGCGGCCTTCGCGTTCCGGCTTTTGACCGGGCGCGGTCCGTCAATTGAAGAGGAAGCTGTGCTTGAGCAATTGTACGCCGAACAACAGCACATTTTCTCGAATGACGAATCGGCTGCCCTCTCGCTGCTGCAAACCGGTGACTCGCCGTTCGATGCCAATCTGCCGGTGCCGGATCTGGCAGCCGCAACTACCCTGGCCAGCGCCCTGCTTTCGTTCGACGAGGTAACCAGCCGTTACTAGCGCACCGCGCTATTGCCGCTGCTTTGACGAAGCCCGGAGCCTCGGCGCTTGGAGGCCGGTTCCGGCCCCGGCTGTGCTCAGCGCATTCTTGGTACCAACGGCTTGCGACGAATCTTCTTCCTCTGCTGTACCGCGAATGCCTTGGCTGTACAGCTCATACTTCCACCCAGGGATTGACGAGTCTGATCCCCGAACCCTCGAAATCACGCTTGTGCGTGTCACCAGCACAGCGTTCCGGGACAAGCAGATGGCTGCAATCTGGCAACCCAGCTCGGCAATGGGACGGCCGGCACGGCGTCGGCCAGCCGCTATACTCGATAGGGCTCGGGCTGTAGCGCTAAAGAAACGGCAGTATCCGCATTGCGAATCCGTAGTCAAGCAGACGTGCCACGGCGACTTCAAGCACGCTTCGCTCACCACAGCGGATTGGATCTCCTGGGCGTCGCTCCCTGCAGTTCAGGCCGCCATGGCAGGCATCAGCATCGTACGGATAAACTCGGACCCTACACTTGAATGCATGGAGTACGACCCAGGGGCTCAGGAGAAATCTGGTGGCTCCCGCATCAGGCCATGCTTCGAAGGTTCAAATTCCACGCCGCCAAGGGACGCAAAGCATTCGTGCGCAAGACTGGCCAAGTCACGGATGCCACCTCGCCATTCCGTCACAGCTTCGCGCAGGATTATGCGCACCTCTTCCTCCATCGAACGCTGGTGCCGGGCAGCACGCACCCGGAGGCGTGCCTTTACCTCATCAAGAAGATTGCGGATCTATTTGCTCGCCATCGACCGTACCTAACCTTGCAGCAGCAGTCACGGAAGCTATGTCCTGGCCGCACTGCAACCAGGCACAGACTCGCAGCGCTCGCGGCGGCCCGCACTGGGCTACGGCTACTCGAGCCCGGCCGTCAAGGGTCGGCCTCGGAAAAGAACACAAGCTGAAGAAGAGCCTCTTCGATGTCGTGAAAACGGTGGACCGCGTGCGCTCCTACAAAAACGACATCGCCCGGCTTGACGGAATGCTTCCTCCCACCAACCGTCAGGGTGGCGCGTCCCTCGATTACATAATAGACCTCGTCGCGAGTATGCGGCTCCTGTTGATCCGTAGCGCCGGCTGGCAGAGAATACAGGCCTGTACGCAGGGTCGGCACTGTCAGGAAGGGAAGCCAGGATTGCCCGGATCCCTTGAGATCCGCCACCAGGCTGTCCAGGGAAAACACGGCTGATTCTTCCATAGATGGGCCTCTTTCAGTTGCCTCAGTCTGTGCGCTGCTCTTGGCCGTCCACCCGACGATTGCGGTCAGCGCGATGCACAAGAGCCCGAGTTTATTAGGCACGCGCATTTCGAGTGTCACGGCTTTATCGAAAGCAACCATGTAAGTCTGCAGTATGTGGGGCGCGGCTTCAACCCCTTTAGACCACTCGTCGGTTCGCGACCACAACGGGAACTAATGGTCCGTGCCACTGCCTTGGCTACCATGAAATATACAAGGCGAGCGAAGCAAGTACATGTGCGTTCATTCGGGAATGATTGGCCGGTCAGGCCAAGAGTGACCACGCATTCGCGGTCCGTCAGGGTTCGGCGAAATAGCCATGGATACAGGATGCGAGATGCCGTCGGTCCAGCTCCGACAGGTGCATCGGGGGAACGACGACTGCGCCAATTGTGTCAAATTTTGTTCGGCGAAGGCCACGAATAGGCGCCATCATGCACGAATGCCATAACTACAGGCCAATAGCGTCGCGCAGGGAATTCCTGTCGCGTCTCGGTCTGGGTTTGGGGGGGCTGGCACTTGCGTCTCTCGCGCATCCGAGGCGTGCCGCAGCCGAACCCTCATCGCATGCCGCCAACGGGAGCGTGCCGCGCGCGAGTCGCGTGATCTACCTCTTCCAGAGCGGGGGGCCGTCACAGTTCGAGCTTTTCGACTACAAGCCTGTGATCAACCGGATGCACGGAGAAGAGCTTCCGGACTCCGTGCGGCGAGGCCAGCGCCTGACAGGCATGACCGGTTTCCAGAATTCGCTTCCGCTTGCGCGGTCTCACTTTTCGTTCGCCCAGCACGGCGAATGCGGTGCTTGGGTAAGCGAGCTTATGCCGGAAACAGCGCGGTTCGTCGATGAGCTCTGCTTTGTCAAGTCCATGCACACGGAAGCCATCAATCACGATCCGGCCATTACGTTCTTCCAGACGGGCTCGCAGATTGCCGGCCGTCCCTCTGTGGGCTCGTGGCTGAGCTACGGATTAGGCAGCGATAACGACAACCTGCCAGCCTTTTGCGTGCTTATTACCAAGGAAAAAGGCGGGCAGCCCCTGTACGCAAGACTGTGGGGGAACGGATTCCTGCCTTCGTTGCACCAGGGCGTACAGTTCCGCTCTGGCAGCGATCCCGTGCTGTATCTCAGCAACCCGGACGGCGTCTCCATGGAGAGCAGGCGCCTGATGCTGGACAGGCTTCGGGACCTGCACCTGCTGCAGAAGGAGCGGGCCCAGGACGACGCAATGGAATCCAGGATAGCTCAGTATGAGATGGCATACCGGATGCAAACTTCCGTGCCAGAGGTCATGGACCTGTCAGACGAGCCGGATCACATCTTTGAGCTTTACGGCGAAGATTCGCGAGAGCCAGGCACATTTGCCGCCAACTGTCTCCTTGCGCGACGCCTGGCCGAGCGGGGCGTTCGCTTCATCCAGCTGTTTCACCAGGGTTGGGACCACCACGGGGGCCTGCCGCAAGGTATTCGGCAGCAGAGCAGGGAAACCGACCGGGCCTCGGCCGCTCTCGTGGGGGATCTCAAGCAGCGCGGCATGCTTGATGACACCCTCGTCGTGTGGGGCGGCGAATTCGGGCGCACGAATTATTGTCAGGGACGCCTGACCGACAGCGACTACGGAAGAGATCACCATCCGAGGTGCTTTACCCTGTGGATGGCAGGAGGCGGCGTTAGGCCCGGCTTCAGCTTCGGAAGAACCGACGATTTCGGGTACAACATTGTTCAGGACCCGGTTCATGTCCATGATTTCCAGGCCACCATGCTGCATCTTCTCGGCATTGATCACGAGCGGCTTACATTCAAGCACCAGGGACGCCGCTACCGGCTGACGGATGTCCATGGGGATGTTGTGAAGCAAGTACTGGCATAGTGAGATTCTCGACCATGCAACGGGCACCTGCCAACTCCGTGCTCCCCAAGCTCCGGCTGTTTGGCGCGTTCCTTGTTGCCGCAATTTGCGCAGGCTGCGAGAGCGATTCCGACATAACGTTCAACCGCGATATCCGGCCGATTCTCAACGAGCGCTGCGTATCCTGCCACGGCGGGATCAAGAGACAGGCTGACCTGAACCTGCTATGGCGGGAAGACGCTATAAGGCCGGCAGAATCCAGCAAGGCGGCTATTGTGCCGCACAAGCCGGCTGAGAGCGAACTCATCCGGCGCGTATCGCTTGGCGCACCGGATGACCGGATGCCGCAGGATGACCATCCGCTTGATGCCGACGAAATCAGAAAGTTGCGCCGGTGGATTGCGAGCGGCGCTCCGTGGGATGTCCACTGGGCGTACCGGGCCCCGGCAAGTCCCGAGCTGCCGCACGTGTCTCTCAAGACGTGGCCACGGACCGGACTGGACCACTTCGTGCTGCGTCGACTGGAGAGCGAAGGCCTGTCGCCGTCTCCGGAGGCAGAGTGCCTAAAGCTTGTCCGGCGCATAACGCTGGACCTGATAGGTCTCGCACCGACAATGGAAGACACGAGGGACGCTTGTGGCCCTGCGGGATACGAGCCGTACGTGGACCGTCTGCTCGCATCCCCCCGCTTCGGCGAGCGCTGGGCCGCCATGTGGCTGGACCTGGCCCGGTATGCCGATTCCAAGGGGTATGAAAAGGACATTCCGCGGACCATCTGGCGCTACCGTGACTGGGTCATCCGGGCGTTCAACGATGACATGCCATTCGATCAATTCACGATCGAACAACTGGCCGGGGACCTGCTTCCGGATGCCACGGAAGAGCAGCGCATCGCAACGGCGTTCCACCGCAACACCATGACCAATACGGAAGGGGGAACCGACGACGAGGAGTTTCGCGTGGCCGCCGTTATCGACCGCGTAAACACGACCTGGGAAGTGTGGCAGGGCACGTCCATGAGCTGTGTGCAGTGTCATGGCCACCCCTACGATCCTTTCCGCCACGAAGACTACTATCGTCTGTTTGCCTTCTTCAACAATACCGCGGATCGGGACCAGGACGACGAGTTTCCGACCGTGGCGCAGTTCTCAGCCGGTGACTCGGCTCGCGGCCACGCCCTGCTGCAAAAGCTGGAGACTCTCGAGCAAGAGATTCTTGCGGTCACGGCCTCCGAGCGTGTTGCCAGACAACGGCGCGAGTGGGAAAATCGGCTGGATGAACCGGCCGTTATCGGACGGGTGCGCGGTATGCTGCAGAATGAAGTGCGCAGAATCGTACAGACGCCGGAAGAGGATCGCGACGGAGCCCAGAAGGCACTCCTGGACCGTGTTTACGGGAGCATCCATGACCTTCCAAGCCTGGACTCCCTGCGCAATGAGCGGAACGAGTCGCGTAGGCAGCTTGCGGAGCTGGAGGCCGTTTACACTCCGGTTATGAGGGAGCTGCCACCTGGAATCCGCCGCACGACCCGCCTGTTCGAGCGGGGCAGCTTCCTGGCGCAACGGCAGGTGGTCGAGCCGGGCATCCCTTCTGCGCTGCCGCCGCTTTCTTCGGATGCGCCGGCAACCAGGCTCGGTATGGCGGAATGGCTCGTTAGCGCTGACAATCCGCTCACAGCGCGGGTGACAGTGAACCGGTTCTGGGAACAGCTCTTTGGCACGGGCATCGTGGAGTCACTGGAGGATTTCGGGACGCAGGGCGCGGCTCCGTCCCATCCGCTGCTGCTCGACTACCTGGCCTTGCGGTTTCAGGAAACCCACGACTGGAGCGTCAAGAGCCTGCTGCGGGAAGTCGTAACCAGTGCCACTTACCGGCAGGATTCCCGTGCTTCGGCCGCCCTATTGGAGCGCGACCCGCAGAACAGGCTGCTCGCTAGGGGACCGCGCTTCCGCTTGTCTGCAGAGCAGATTCGAGACCAGGCGCTCTTTGTCAGCGGCCTCCTCAGCGACAAGATGTTCGGGCCGGGCGTAAAGCCGCCGCAGCCGGAGGGCCTGTGGCAGAATCCCTACGACGCCTCAAAGTGGGAGACCAGCTACGATGAAGATCGTTACCGGCGCGGCATCTATACGTACTGGCGCCGGACGGTACCGTATCCGTCCATGACAACATTTGGCAGCCCGAGCCGCGAATTCTGCGTTTCACGGCGCATTAGGACCAATACGCCGCTCCAGGCACTCGTAACGCTCAATGACCCCGCTTTCGTCGAGGCGGCAAGGGCATTGGCCATTCGCATGCGCTCTTCCGGAACAACACCGTCCGAGTGGCTCTCTGCCGGCTACCGGATGGCCATGGCCGAATCTCCCTCCGGCCAAACGCTGCGTAGTCTGGCGAGCCTGTACGAGGATGCGATGGCCCATTACCTATCCAACCCGATTGAAGCCGCGCGTCTGGGAGGCGACGACGCCGAGCTGGCCGGCCTTACGCTGGCTGCCAATGCCATACTCAATCTTGACCAGTTTGTAACAAAGCAGTAGGCTCCATGAAGCTGATGCACGAAGCCCGGCATGCGCAGCTGCAGCATGTGACCCGCCGCCATTTCCTGCGCACGTGCGGCGTAGGGATGGGTGCCATGGCCTTTGCCACGCTTGCAGGCGCAAGTGCTGCCGCCACACGCATGACGGATCCGCTCGCCAACCGCCCTCCCCATTTCGCGCCCCGGGCCAAGCGGGTCATATTCCTGCACATGGCCGGAGGGCCATCATCGCTTGAGCTCTTTGACTACAAGCCCACGCTTGCGCAGCTTGACGGTCAGCAATGCCCCGACTCGCTGCTGGAAGGCAAACGGTTTGCATTCATTCGCGGCGTGCCCAAGATGCTCGGGCCGCAGGCAACCTTTCGGCAGCATGGCGAATCTGGAGCGTGGGTCTCCGACCATCTGCCCCATTTCTCTGGGGTAGTTGACCACGTGGCCTTTCTCAAGGCCATGCACACGGACGAATTCAACCATGCGCCCGCCCAGCTGCTTGTTCACAGCGGCAGCCCCAGACTCGGACGGCCGAGCATGGGATCGTGGGTCACTTACGGGCTTGGGACGGAGAATCAGAATCTGCCTGCATTCGTCGTCTTGCTGTCCGGCGGCGTCGCACCTGATGCCGGGGCCAGCGTGTACGGCAGCGGCTTTCTGCCCACCATCTACCAGGGCGTGCAGTGTCGATCAAAGGGGGATCCCGTCCTCTTTCTTTCCGATCCGGATGGGCTTCCTCGCGATTTGCGTCGGCGGTCCATAGAAGCCATCAATGCAATCAATAGGGAGCAGCACCAGGAAGTGGGGGACCCGGAAATCCTCACTCGCATTGCCCAGTACGAAATGGCTTTCCGCATGCAGACATCCGTGCCGGAAGCCATGGATATTGGGCGCGAACCGGCTTACATCCACTCCATGTACGGCACGGAACCCGGCCAGACCTCTTTTGCCAACAATTGTCTCCTCGCGCGCCGCCTGGTGGAGAGAGGAGTACGGTTTGTGCAGCTCTTTCACTGGGGATGGGATTCCCACGGCGCCGGGGAAAGCGAAGCGCTCAATGGAGGATTTCTGCAGCGGTGCCAGGAAACGGATCGTGCGGTGGCAGCATTACTACGGGATCTGGCACAACGCGGACTACTGGATGAAACACTCGTTATCTGGGGAGGCGAGTTTGGACGCACTCCCATGCTGGAAAACAGATCGGGAACTGATAACCCGTTTGTAGGACGGGACCACCACAGCGACGCCTATACCATGTGGATGGCCGGAGGCGGGATTCGCAGCGGCACCACGCACGGTGAAACAGACGAGATTGGATACCAGGGAATCAGCGGCCGCACCCATGTGCATGATCTGCAGGCGACCATTCTGTATCTTCTTGGCTTCGACCACGAACGACTCACGTATCCATTCCAGGGCCGCGACTTTCGCCTGACGGATGTGCATGGCCATGTTGTGAATGAAGTGATAGCCTGATCCCAGCATCTGAATCCATGAAGAAATCTGCGATTGTTCTCCTTGCCGGCCTGCTGATCTTTCTTCTGCTGCTGATCTTCGTGGGAGGCCGGGCAAGCGATGCCGATCTTTTCCTCGGACGTCTGCACCCGGCGCTGGTACACCTTCCCATCGGCATCCTCCTTGTTGCCGCGCTGCTGGAGGCCTGGAACAAGCGCGCCGGGGGCTATGACCGTGCCGTTCTTGCCCTGTTGTACTGCGGAGCGTGGAGCGCCTTCCTGGCCGCCTCCGCCGGGCTTTACCTGGCCAAGGGTGGAGGCTACGACCCCGCCACCTTCGCTTGGCACAAGCGGTTGGGAGTTTTGGTGGCGCTCGTGGCCACGGGGGCCTACCTGCTCAAGCTGCAGGCCTTCGCCGGACTTCGCCCGTCCACGCTGCTCGAAAAGCGGGGATATCTGTACTCCATGGCCGGCCTTGTCCTGGTCATTGGCCTGACCGGTCATTTGGGGGCAGAGCTAACCCACGGATCCGGCTATCTGACGCGTTACATGCCCGATGGCATCCGCACTCTCATCGGACTTCCAAATAAGGAGGACATCGGACGGCTCCAGTTGCAAAACCCGGCGGAGGCCACGGTCTACTCCGCTCTCGTAGAGCCGATTCTGCAACAACGCTGCGTTTCCTGTCACGGAGAGAGCGCATCGCGCGGAGGGCTACGCCTGGACTCGCCGGAGGCGATATTCGAGGGCGGCGACGCGGGGCCCGCCGTGGTGGCTGGGCGCAGCGAGGAGAGCGAGCTCATATACCGAATCTGGCTGCCGCTTGTCGCCGACGAGCACATGCCGCCCGAGGGACGCCCTCAACCAACGGTAGCAGAGGCTGAACTGCTTCGCTGGTGGATCGACTCCGGAGCATCCCTGGAAGAAACGCTGCCGGATGCCGACATTACGCCTGTTGTGCAGTCCATCCTAGACGGATACGGACTGGACGAAATCCGGACAGGCATCTTTGCGCTGGACGTGTCCATGCCCAGCGCCGACGACGTTGCCGCACTTGCCGAAACCGGCGTCAGCGCCGTCCCGCTTGCCGAGAACGAACCATTCCTGCAAGTGCGCTGCACGGACCCCGCAGCATGCAGCGACGAGGCCTTCCGGGAGGCGCTGGGCCGCCTTCCCGACAATGTCGCATGGCTGGACCTCGGCCGCACGGATGTAGGTGACGAAATACTCCCGGCTGTAGGCTCGCTGAGACACCTGACACGCCTCCACCTGCAGCAAACACGCGTAACCGACACTGGGCTGGAGCATCTGTCGAACCTGGAATATCTGGAGTATCTCAACCTGTACGGTACAAGCGTGACGGACAGCGGCCTTGCCCACCTCGAAGGCCTGGCCTCGCTTCGCTCACTGTATCTCTGGCAGTCGCAAGCGACGGAATCCGGCGCAGCGGCGCTGAACGAGATCCTGCCGGATCTGGAGATCAACCTCGGACTGGAGCTGGCACCCGACACCACCCAATCTGAAGAATAGCATTGCCATGAAGCGCATTGGCGCAACGCTGACCTTTGTCCTTCCGGCCATGGTGGCATTTCTTTCCGCCGGATGTTCGTCTTCGGCCCTTCCACCGGAATCGGGTGTGCTGCAACTTGAGCGCCCCAATATCCTGTGGGTTTCCGCCGAAGACATGGGCCCGCGGCTGGGCGCCTACGGTGACGCCGTGGCGCGTACGCCGAATATTGACGCGTTGGCCTCTCGCGGCACCCGGTATACGCGTGCTTTCACCACGGCCGGTGTGTGCTCGCCCAGTCGCGCTGCCATCATAACGGGTATGCACCAGGTGTCTATCGGAGCCCACCACATGCGCACGCTATCCGGCGCCCCGTTCGCACCGCCGCCTACGCCGTATTCCGTAGTGCCTCCGCACTACGTAAAGACCTTTACGGAGTATCTCCGCGCGGCGGGCTACTACACGACCAACAATGTCAAGGAAGACTACCAGTTCGAAACACCGGTAACGGCATGGGATGAATCCAGTAACACCGCCCACTGGCGTGGGCGCCCGGATCCCGACCAGCCTTTCTTTGCCGTTTTCAACTTCACCATTACGCACGAGAGCCGCATTTGGCCGGATCCGCAGACAGCAATGCAAGAGATGGGCGCGCCGGCAGAATATGCGCCACCGGCTCCCGGGCCGCTAGTCACGGATCCCGAAGCGGTTACTGTGCCTCCGTACTACCCGGACACGCCGGTCGTGCGCCGCGACATTGCCCAGCATTACGACAACATAGAGACTATGGATAGCCAGGTGGGCGAAATCCTCTCACAGCTCGAAGAGGATGGCCTCACCAACAATACCATCGTGTTCTTCTGGAGCGACCATGGTGACGGAATGCCGCGCCACAAGCGCTGGCTGTACGACTCCGGACTGCACGTTCCGCTCATCATACAGGCGCCGGGGCAGGAGGCCGGAATCGACGACCAGCTGGTCTCCTTCCTGGACCTCGCACCCACTGTGTTGTCGCTGGCGGGCGTCGAGCCTCCAGCTCACATGCAAGGCCGTGCCGTAATGGGCGCGTTCGCAGGGAGCAAGCCGCCGCACGAGTACGTCTTCTCTGCGCGCGACCGGTTCGACGAACAGTATGACATGGTCCGTGCTGTCCGGGATTCCCGCTACAAGTACATACGCAATTACAGACCCGAGAAGCCGTATGTACTCTGGATGGCATTTGCCAACGCGATGCCTACCATGCAGGAGCTATTCCGGCTTCACGCGGACGGGGCCCTTGATCCCGTCCAGCAGCTCTGGATGCGCGATAGCAGACCAATGCACGAACTATACGACACAGAGTCGGACCCCTACGAAATAAACAATCTAGCCTACAACGACGCCTATGCGGAGCGGCTTGCGACGATGGAGCAGGCACTGGATGCCTGGATTGCACGTTCCGGGGACATGGGCTTTATTCCGGAGCTTGAAATGGTCGAGGATTTCTGGCCGGATGGACGGCAGCCCGTTACCGCAGGCGTTGCCATCTTTCCCCGCCGGACCATGAAAACGGCCATAAGAGCAGATGCTGATATCCTTGCGCCTGGTGCCAGTGGGGGAACGTTTGCGGCGCCCGTGGAAATAATCATGTACAGTCCCACGCAGGGAGCATCCATAGCCTACACCACGGACGCCGGGGACGATGCACGGTGGCACCTATATTCCGGGCCCATCAAGGTGGAAGCGTCCACCACCTTCCGCGCAAAAGCCATTCGCTACGGCTACCGGGAAAGCCCGGAGACACGGGCGGAATTCGTCATTGAGCCCGCGTAAATGGGCCGGTGTCCTGCTGCTGTTCGCCCTGGGCACGATGCCGGCGCGGGCGCAGCGATGGGACTGTCAGCACATTCAGCAGATATCATTCGAGGATTGCAAGGTTCTCGAGCAGCTCTTTACCGACACCAATGGGCCCGGTTGGCTGCAAAACAGGGGATGGCTTCGCTCCACACAGCCCTGTGAATGGTTCGGCATTTCGTGCCGCTCAAGCGCCTGGCCGAGGCCCATTACCAGAATCGAGCTGTCTGACAACAACCTGACAGGCTCTCTGCCCGGCGAGGTATCGCTCCTCGTGGAGCTGCGCCATCTCATTGTGGACAACAGCGGGCCGGGTCTGCGCAAGAAGAAGCTCACCGGCGACCTCTCCGCCACACTGGGAGACTTGTCCAATCTGGAAGTCCTGGTCCTGAGTGACAACGCATTCAATGGCACCATCCCTCCGGAGCTTCGCCACCTATCGAAGCTCCGGGTGCTCAAGCTGGACGGCAACGAATTCACTGGTCCCGTTCCGGAGCAGTTCGTAAGCCTGACCGCACTGCAGGAGCTTAGCCTTGCCCGCAACAGTCTTGCCGGAGAGATCCCGGTGGAGTTGGCTGCACTGAAGTCGCTGCGGCATTTGGACCTGAGCGGCAACCTGCTAAGCGGCGCCATACCGGCTGAGCTGGGTGAACTGTCGGAACTGCGGAGCCTTGACCTGAGCGACAACGACCTGACGGGGGCTTTGCCACAGTCGCTGGCAAGGCTGGGCAGTCTGATCCGGCTATCCCTTGCTGGAAACCAGTTGGAAGGCCCCCTTCCGCTCGCCCTGGCCACGTATGCCGCGTCTCTGACTTCCTGTCTGATGGACGGCAACAGCCTATGTCTGCCGGCTTCCGCACCGTATTCGGAGCTGGCGTCGGCACCCGTGTGTGGCCTTGCGTCAAGAGAATCCTGCTCCGTATGTGGCGGCATCAAGGATGTTTCTTTCAGCGAATGCCAGGCGCTGGAGGCGATCTACGAAAGTACCGGCGGGGAGGCGTGGTCCAACAGCACGAACTGGTTGGCGACGCTTGCTGCCTGCAACTGGCACGGCGTGGTCTGCGATGCGGGCGCAGTGCAAGGCATAGTATTGGATGCCAACAACCTTTCCGGAGACATTCCACCGGGTGTGTCATCGCTAGGTAGCCTGCAGCGCCTTGACCTGTCGCTGAACGACCTGCGAGGTTCCGTGCCGGCATCGCTGGGCCAGGTGACATCACTCAGACACCTCAATCTCAGTCACAACCGGCTCACCGGTGTTGTGGCCCTTGACGTAGCTTCCCTCGGTGCGCGGGCCGAGATGTGCCAGCTCCAGGACAATGCCGGACTCTGCATGCCTGCATCGTCCTCTTACCTGGAGCTCGGGGCCGATCCCATCTGCGGTCTTGCGCTTGAACAATCCTGTGTTCAGGGCAGGCTCGTAGCAGTTGGCAGCCTGCAGGCACTGGCGGAATCCGGCGGCAGCGTAACCGTCGTCTGGCAAACCGATGGCGATGCTACCGGCAACCGATTTCACGTTGAGAAGCGCTCGGGATCGGACTTCCAGGAATTGGAGACCGTAGCCGGATCAGACGCGCGTACCTACAGCTACACGACAGACCGCCTGCCTGAAGGGGAGCACGTGTTCCGCATCCGCCAGACCGGTCCCAATGGCATCGAGTCTGTCTCAGACGAGATCACGGTCAGCCTGGTGGCGAAAGGCTTGCACATCCGCGGCCCGTTTCCGAATCCATTCCGAAGAGAAGCGACGCTGGAGGTGGCTACAGGTTCGGCCTTGATAGTGGACGCCGACCTGTATGACGCCGCAGGTCGTCAGGTCCGCTCCCTTTTTTCCCGACACCTGGATGCGCACGAACGGGTTTTGCTGCGCATTGGCGCCCGCGGCCTGCCGAGCGGGGCCTATTTTGTGCGTTTCCGCGCAGATGGCCGCACCATTCGCACAGAGCGTCTACTTTTGGTGCGGTGACCGGACCTGCTCAAGGAGGCCCAATATGGCGCGCAGCACCATTTCCGGGTCTTCCTGGTGGATATAGGACCCACTGCGATCTGCCACTACATGCATGCCGCCCTCTGGCACGAGGCTCTTGTGCAATCGCGCGCGAGCCTGCCTTCCCCTGGGGGAATCCCCGATCCACGAAGGAGATTCAGCCGGGCGAGCCGCCGTCAAGACAATTGTCGGAGTGTCAGGAGGAGCACCGATGCCGGGCACTTCCGCCGATTCGACCACCCGGGCAAAGCCTTCAAACTCTGCCTGATGCGCTTCGGGCAGCTGGCGGACGAACGTCTTCCTCTTATTCCAGTAGCTCTCCCACGATGCCGCGGACAGTGAGCGCCACAGAGCCGATTCTTCCTCGTGGAACGGATCAATAAGCAACATGGCCGCTACTTCGTCCGAATATAGTGCTGCAAAGCGTCGCACGGACAACGTGCCTTCGGCATGTCCGACCAGAACATAAGGTGGCGCAATGCCAGTGGTGCGGAGTACCGCGTGCAGCTCCGTTGCCATCTGCTCGGGAGTTCGGCGGTCAACGGCACCTTCAGAAAAACCGAGTCCGGCTCGGTCATAGGAAACTACGCGCGTGTGGGACGAGAGCAGTTGCTGCAGCCGTTCCCATGAAGTGAGGTTGTCTCCGAGCGCCGCCTCCAGGATTACGGTCGGACTCCCCTGGCCGACATCCACAATATTGACCATTCGGCCGCTTGTGGATACCATGAGCCCCATAGGATACGCCTTACCGAGCGACGGCAACTGCTCTTCCTCAGGCGGAGGCTGCCAGCCCGCAATGCTCTCTATGGTTTCGTCGTGCAGCTCAATTGCATTTACATCGGAGCCGGGTGGCGCCATCACGATCCCTCCAAATCCGCCCCACGGATCCTTGCATGCACCTTGATACACACCGTCTTCGAGCCTGAACATTGCGCAGTCCAGTGAAAAGGAAGGTGTCCAGATGAATGCGAGGCTGTCGCGGGTCATCCTGATATCCTCGAATGCAAAGTCCCCGTATTCCTCCACCCGCATCGTGATATGGAGGCTGTCTCCCGCCGTCCGGACCCGGTAAACCACGTCCATGTGCCGTCCGGTAAGGTGGATGACCCGGCCAACCCAGTCTCCTTCCGCCAAATGCTGTGCGCCGGCAAGGGGCAGACCAAGCGGCGCAGCCAGCGCGACGAAAGCCGCGGCGAGTCGGCCTGCCAATGTCTTCATGGGCCACCCTCCGTTTGGCTATCGAGACGCGACAGAAATTGACGCGCGGTCATATGGCCAGGATCGATAGCGAGCAACCTCTGCCAGGCAGAGCGGGCCCTGACGGTCTCGCCGGAATTGGCGTAGGCTACGCCCAGATTCAGCCAGGCACTTGTCAAGGTGGAGTCCGCCCGAAGGATGGCCTGGAATCGATCAATAGCCACCTCGTGCTGTCCGTCTTCCATGAATAGAATGGCAAGGTTGTTTTGCAGCGAGAGGTCCCACGGAATGAAGCTGACAATCACCTTGTAGGCCTCGATAGCCTTGTCGAATTGCCCGCTCCTCCGGAGCAATCCAGCCAGTAGCAGCCAGTTCTCCAGCGTCTCCGGGTCGTGGTTGATAGCATCCTGGGCCTCGTTTACTTGCTGCTGCACTTGCTGTGCGCTATCGGCACGTGCAAAGTAGGTACGTGCCTCCTCCTCCCGTCCCAGCCGCATATAAACCTGCCCGAGATTGAACTGCGCCCCATGGTGCCACGGCCTTTCTCGCGCCACCGGCTCGAGGTACGGCAAGGCATCTGCTGCCCTCTCCGTACGGAAGAACTGCGTACCCACGATATACTGGTAATCCAGGTTGTCGGGCCTGAGAGCCAGACCTTTCAGAGACGTCTCAAGGGCCTCCTGCATGTCGCCGCTCTCCTCCAGCAGCTGTCCAAGCCACATGAAGGCCATGGCATTATCCGGATCCAGTCTGATAGCAGCCTCGTACGCCGCACGTGCACTGTCGGCTTCACCGAGCTTCGCATAGGCGCGCCCCAGTTCGTGCAAGAGACCGGACCACTCCCCGAGTTCTCGCTCCTCCTGGTACAATCCGATGGCATCGCGCAGCTTGCCGCGCCGGAAACTGTTCAATCCCATCTCAAATCTGGCCCCAGGGTATTCCGGATCCAGATTCAGCACCATCTGGAACGCAAATTGCGCCGTCTCCAGCTGGTTGAGTTGCGTGTACACTTTGCCTCGAAGGAAATGTAAATCGGCAAGATCCGGTATGATCTGCTCTACACTGTCGGTCATCGCCAGGGCAACGCCGTAAACTCCTCGATCAAAAGCTCGCTCGCCTTCCACCAAGAACCGGGCCACCAGTGGAGGCACGGATTCCCGCTTCTTTTCCGTAATTGTGCGGCTGTCTCCCAATGCACAGCCCGCAGCGAGTATCAGTATGAGAACCAGGCGCTTCATTAATCCCCTATCCGGCAGGGTCAATTAAACAGGGGTGCGGTTTCAATTGTTCAGTTGGCGCGCGATGGCAAACGCTTCGGCCGCCTCCTCCATCTGGCCGGACTGGCGGTAGAGCGTTGCAAGGATCAGCCAGTCGCCGACCAGGTCGGGATTGCGACGCACGGCAAACCGGGCCAGGACGATGTTCGAGGCAAGATCCTGCAAGCTGTCCGTTGCGGCAAGATACGGCGCAGCTTCAGCGTCGCGGTCCAGCAGCAGCAGACAGCGGCCCAGATTGTAGTGGGCCGACGCACTCCATGGCAGTTCCGTAGTCGCAAGCCTGAGATGCCGCTCTGCCGCCTCGGCCGCTCCCGTGCGCAAGAGTAGTGTCCCGACCAGGAGATGGTTTTCAACGTCAGACGGCGCAAGCTCCAGGGCCTGATTGGCGTGTTTGAGCGCCTCCTCGTATTCCCCGTCGGTTTCCTTCAGCTGAGCGAGCCAGGCCCATGTCTCTGCGCTTCCGCCCGCGAAGGCCAAGGATTGGCGATAGGCGGCCTCGGCGCTATCCGGAGCGCCAAGCCTGACATAAACCCGGCCGATCTGACGAAGCACGGCACCCCTGGCGACTGAATCCTCCCGCGTCCGCAGCCGACGCAAATTCCTTTCCTCCTTCCCATAGTATCGGAGCGCCACGCGGTTCTGTCCAATGTAGAAGGCATTGTTCCCTAGCTGATAGGAGGCGTTTCTGTACCGCGGATCCGCTTCCAGTGCAGCCTCATACGCCGAAGCCGCTTCGTCAAACCGGAACAGCTCCGAGAGCACCCTGCCCCTCAGGTAGTGCACCGGCGGATACGAGCTCGATGCAAGGCTGTCCAAAATGTCCAGTGCCGCCACATACTCGCTGCGATCCATGGCTCTTTGCACCTCCCAGAGTTGCTCCCGGGTTGAGGGATCCGGCTCCGGTGGCGCCGCCCGGCAGCCCGGCAATATCGCGAGCGTAATCAGCAAGACCAGCGACGGATTCCAAGCCTGTCGCCGCCTGATCGGCGCCCGTGAAACAAGGGCCATGGCTAATGTGGCGCGACGGAGTTTTCCACGATATCCAACCGGCGGTTAGCCTCAAGGGGACCGAGCCGGGTGACGCTCCCGGATGGCCAGTACACCGTCAGACTGTCCACTGAAGTTGCACTGCCGAGCCCAAAGTGGGCATCGACCTGCGACTGAGACAGGTAGCTGGATCCTGAGCGCACGTATCTCTCCACTTGGGTCCCGGCGACATGCGCCACGACTCGCCCGCCGATACCATCCCGGTTGCTGAGCGATCCCTCGATTCGAACTCGCAGGTAGTTGCCTCCCTCTAGCTCATTGCGCCAGAGGCGCGCCGGGCCGCCGTTTTCAGTCACCAGCATATCAATGTCTCCATCGCGGTCGTAGTCTGCCCATGCCGCACCCCGAGCAATCATGAACGTAGACAGCGCATTGGCAGCGCCGGGAGCCATTACGGTGAAGAAGCCTTCCCCGGAATTCAGGTACAGCTGGGGCTGCTGCCGATACAGAATGCCCTCTTCGACCTCCTCGATGTCTTCGGTTATGTGCCCGTTTGCCGTAAACAGGTCGAGGTCACCATCCAGATCCACGTCAAAAAGAAATAGCCCAAACGTAAGCGTCGGCAGACTGGGTCGTCCGATCCTGGAAATCGCCGCGCGGTCCACGAAAAAGCCGTCCATCGCATGCCTGTAAACCCCGACCATTTCGGCGGAAAAATGCCCTACAAAAACGGTGGTCTCGCCGGTGTCGTCCACTACGCCGGCATCGATGCCCATACCGGCACGAGCCCGGCCGTTCTCGTCAAAGGCGATTCCGCTCGGAACACCGCGTTCCTCAAACGAGCCGTCTCCCTGATTGACAAACAGAAGATCGCGCTGCGTGTCATTGGCCACGACCAGGTCCGGCCAGCCATCCCGGTTGTAGTCCAGGCTTAGCGCGGCAAGCGTCTTGCCCGGCGCGTTGCGAAAACTCCCCAGGTCCGAGCGGTCGGAAAAGGTCCCGTCTCCGTTATTTCGGTAGAATCGGCTGGAAACGCCCGGATAGGCTTCGGGTGTGCAGTATGACTTCCTGTCTTCCACCCGACTACAGTAGATGTCACTTTCCGGAGACCATTCGACATAATGACCTACGAACAGATCAAGCCAGCCGTCGCGGTCAGCATCGAAGAATACCGCAGCTGAGCTCCAGAGGGATTCCTGCTTCAGACCCGTTTCTGCGGCTACGTCTGTGAATACACCTCCGTCATTTCGCAGCAGCAAATTCTCCCCTAGCGTCACCACGAAAATGTCCGTGTCCGCGTCGTTGTCATAGTCCGCAGCCGTGATGCCAAAGGCATAGGCATGAAGTGAGTCCAGACCGGCTTCACCAGTTACCTCCTCGAAGCTACCGTCGCCCCTGTTGCGGTACAGACGGAGAGCCGCAATGGGCGGGTCTTGCTCTCTCAATACGCCGCCAGCTACTAGCACAATATCTGTTAGCCCGTCGCTGTCATAATCCAGAAATCCGCCACCGGCGCCCATTGTTTCCGGCATCCATACCCGGCCAAACGCCCCTGTCTCGTGCCGAAAGCCTCCCAGGCCAGCCGCATGGGTAACATCTGCAAATACGACTTCTGCCGGCACTTCCTCAGCCTGTTCAACCGTTGCCGGCCGGCACGCGGCAATCAGAAGTGCAAGTGCAATGATGCTTCCGAAGACTCTCATTTTACTACTTGGCGATCTACTGGAGCGTCGATCCTTCTACAACAAGGATTTCCTGCCCTCGGGCAGCCGACCCCACTTGATCCACAACTCCGCTAGGCCAGTATACCCAGATTCCATCCACTGACTGTGCGCTGCCAAGTCCAAAGACAGCTACCGACTCCGAATGCGCGAGATAGCTGGATCCCGACCGCACCCTCCGATACTGTCGCTGGCCTTGGGCAAGAATCTCTACACGGGCTCCGTAGCCGTTGCGGTTGCTGCTGCGGCCTTCGAGCCTGACCCGCAATGAACCGCCTCCGTGAGTGTTGTTTCTCCACAGGTGAATCGGGCCATTGTTCTCCATCACAAGAAGATCCAGGTCCCCGTCGCGGTCATAGTCTCCGTAGGCAGCACCCCTAGCCACCATGACTGCGGCAAGCACGCCCTCGCTTGGCGCTTCGTCAAAGACACCATTGCCGCGATTAAGAAAGAGCTGCGAGCGCTGCCGGAACGATATCCCGTCCACAATTCTTGCAATATGTGTCTGTACGTGGCCGTTGGCAATGAAGAGGTCCAGATCTGCATCCAGGTCTACGTCGAATAGCACAAGACCGAACGTAAGCGTCTTTAGGCTGGGCTGGCCGATCCTTGAGGATGCTGCCCGGTCCGTGAAAAGATTGTTCACGCCGCGCTGATAGACTCCCACCATTTCATCCGAGAAGTTGCCCACAAAGATCGTCGGCGCCCCGGTCGAGTCCACCACGCCTACATCGATGCCCATGCCTGCTCTCGGCTTGCCGTGCTGGTCATACGCAATGCCGCTGCGAATACCGTCCTCCGTGAAAGTGCCGTCTCCGTTGTTGATGTATAGTAGATCCCTCTCCGTATCGTTCGCGATCGCCAGATCCGGCCATCCATCCGTATTGGCATCCAATTCCGCCACGCCCAGCGACTTGTCCCTCGTGGCATCAATGCCCAAGCGAAAGCCGGCTTCTGTCGTTCGGTCCACGAACCTACCGTCACCCGTGTTGTGGTAGTACCGGCCCCAAATGCCCTCGTAAAGCTCCGGCGTGCAGTACACCTTTTCTCCTTCGAACCCGCAGTACAGGTCCTTTTCCGGCGACCAGTCTACATACGTGGCCACGTACAAATCCAGGAATCCGTCGCGATCGGCATCAAAGAAGAGTGCAGATGTACTCCATTCCGACACTTCTGCAATACCCACCGCGCTACCCGCCTCGACAAACACGCCTCCGTCATTAACCAAGAATAGATCCTCGTACAGCGTGGTAACAACTACATCTTCGTCGCCATCATTGTCATAGTCTCCGACCGCCAGACCCTGCGCATACGTTTCCAGTCCTGCCAGACCCGCTTCCGCGGTCACATTCCTGAAGCTTCCGTCGGTCTCATTGTGAAAGAGCTCCAGGCTTGCGCCTCCGTCCCTGCCCTTGAATGCTCCTCCCGCGATCAACACAATATCGGGCCAGCCGTCGCCATCGTAGTCCAGGAAGCCCCCTCCCCCACCCACAATCTCCGGCGCCCAGGCTTCGCCGAATCCGCCGTTGTCATGCCCGTATGCCCCGAGCCCGGCAGTCTCCGTAACATCCTCGAGCATCGGAGCAAACCCGTTCTTCTCATTCACACACCCCAATGCCATGGCGCAAGCCAGACCTCCACAACCCAGTGCGCGTAGCATCAATCTATCCTCATCCGGTTCACTGAGACCCTTCTGCACCTGGCATGGCCACGGGCTCAAGGCCTCCGGATCCTTCTACAATGCGGACTGCCGCGTTGGTCTTAAGAGGTCCAAAGGTATCCACGTTGCCGCCTGGCCACCTAATCTGCATGCTATCCACCACGTCTTCGGAACCCAGGCCGAATACCGCCGCCAATTCTGACTGCGAAAGGTAACTTGAGCCGGTGCGGCGCCTTCGCACCTGCGTCCGTCCGGCAGCCCTTATTCTAATCTCGGCCCCTATGGCATCCCGGTTGCCGATGCTGCCTTCCAGTTCCACACGCAAGTAGTTTCCAGGACCCGAGTCGTTGCGCCAAAGATGTGCGGGACCATCGTTCTCCGTGATAAGAATGTCCACATCGCCGTCCAGATCGTAATCCGCATATGCAGCGCCCCTTGCCACCAATTCCAGCGCAAGCGGTGGTGTTGTCTCCCGCGGCACTTCATTAAACTCGCCCCCTCCGACATTCAGAAAGAGTTGTGCACGTTGCCTGAACGTAATCTTGTCCTGGTCCTTGAGGCGATCGGGATAGACATGTCCATTTGCCGCGAACAGGTCCAGATCACCGTCCAATTCCACGTCCATCAGAAATAGACCGAATGTCAAGGTGTTCAGGCTCGGCATGCCTATACGTGATGCGCCCGCGCGATCCAGGAAGAATCCGTCTGCCGACTGCCGGTAGACACCGATCATTTCTTCCGAAAAATTCCCGACAAAAAGCGACGGGTTGCCGCTTGTGTCCACGACGCCAACATCAATTCCCATCCCCGCACGGGCCTCTCCGTGCTCGCTGAATGCCATGCCTGTAAGGACACCACGCTCTTCGAACGTGCCGTCACCCCTGTTTATGTACAGAAGATCTCCCTCACCGTCGTTGGCCACGCTGAAGTCCGAAAATCCGTCCCGATTGAAGTCCCACTCCACAATTCCCAGCGCCTTTCCGAGTGGCGCAACGAGCCCGGACTCGACCGTTTTCTCCTCGAAAGTCCCGTCGCCTTGATTAAGGTAGAACCGGCTTGGCTTTCCACCATAGTCCGCCGGAATACAGTACAGCTTCACATCACCCCCTTCGGGACAGAACTTGTCTGTCTCCGGGGTCCACTCGGCATAGTTACCTACAAACAAGTCCAGCCAGCCATCCTGGTCTGCTTCGAAGAACATGGCCGAGCTGCTCCATTCGTCATAATTGCCAATGCCAGACTCAATGCCCGCCTGCCTGAATCGACCACCTTCATTCAGGAATAGCGTGTTTTCATTCAAATTGGTAACCAGTAAATCACTGTCCCCATCGTTATCAATATCAGCCGCAGCCATTCCGAGCGTAAAGGCCCGGTACTCCAGCAGTCCGGCTGCTTCCGTCCAGTCCGCAAACGTACCGTCACCCAGGTTCCTGAACAGCCAAAGCGATCGATAGCCGGGTTCGCTATGGCTCTCCCACGAGCCGCCCCCCACCAGGAGAATATCCTGCCAGCCGTCTCCGTCGAAGTCCAAAAACCCGCCTCCCGAACCCATCTGTTCCGCGTAATACTTGGCACCGCGCGCTCCGTTATCGTGCCAGAATTCCGCCAGGCCGGCCTGCTCTGTCACCTCCACAAATTCTATGCGCACCGCGCTCTCGGTCTCTACCCTGCCACACGCCGCCAGTAACACGTACCCGAGCACCAATAACCGGCCACCTACACGCTTGATCGTTTTCGCCATCTGCACAAAACAGAAGAACCCGACAGCAAGACTGCCGAGTTCTTCTGCACGGCTACCGACGCCGTGCTCCAGTCTGATAAATGCCCCGACCAGCTCCTACAGCCCTACCTGCAAGGCAATGCGGTTCAAACTGCCAAATACTCCGAAGTCTGTATACGCATAGTCGACACCCACATTCAGGCTCGACAGGCTGTAACGCAATCCCGCGCCTGCGCTAAAGCCCTGCTCTTCGCTTACCGTTTGCTCGAAGCCGCCGCGCAGATATACGATTCCTGCAAAGGAGTACTCCAATCCAAATCTCACGTGTTCGGCAAAGTCGCGAGGGCGTTGAGCATCCACGTGCAGATTCAGCGAGTGCGTGTCCGGGTCAAGAGCTCCTGCGAAATCCATGACGTTCATCGATGCGCCGATCTGGAAGGTCAGCGGCAGCTCAAACCGTTCGCGGACATACGTGAGTTCCTGCGCGAAATTGCGCGCGCTCATTCCGATTACAAGGCTCCGGAATCCGGTCGCATACACAATCCCGAAATCGAACGCAAGCGTGTTGTTCGCATACCCTTCGGTCGTCAGGATCTCACCTGTTGCAAACGTCTGGCTCGTCGCGAAATCGGATCCGAGATCCTGGAAGGCCATCTTGATGTTGGCACCTGCCGCAAATCTCTCCGAGAAGGACCGCGCGTAGCCCAGGCCAACAGCCATCGCCGTAGGGCTGTACGTGCCCGTATCCACGAATCCCTGTTCGTTATCGGCGCGAACCGTGCCGTGGAAGTCCCCGTAATCGACGTTTACAAACGACACACCAACGACGCCGTAATTGCCACCACTCGGCCTGAAAGCTACACTGCCCTGCTGATAGTTGATGTCGGCGATAAAGCCGAGATTGCCGCCAGCTGCGTGAAACCGTCCCGGCATGAAGCCCATGCTGGCAGGGTTGTAAAACATGGACACGGAAGAGCCTGCCAATTCGGCGGTCATCGCGGAGCCGATTGAGGAGGCACGCGCGTCAACGGACGTTGACAAGAACTTCATGCCCGTCTGGGCTCGCTTGTCGGTCGTAACCTCCGTGTCCGCAGTCAGCCCTGCCTGTCCATACGCACCGGGCGCCAACAGGACAATCATCACCGCAGCTAGGGGGATGCTATACCACTTTTTCATTGTGAGTTCCACTTTTTTGATGTTGGGTGTTGCCGCTCAAGGTAGGTGGTCCGGAAGCCTGATCCCAGGCTTCCGGACTCCCAACACCCTAACGGATGACCGTGAATTTGAGTACGGATTCCTCGCCGTTGGCATTGTCCGTGATGACCGCGATATATATGCCACTCACCAGCAGCTGGCGTGACTTCGTCGTCAGGTTCCAAAGCTCGTCGCCGCTGCCGTCATTGTGCTCTATCGTATGTACCAGCTCTCCAAGCTCCGTGTAGATCTTGATGGTACAGTCACCTGGAATGTTGAAGAAGGCAACACGGTCTTCCTGCGCAAAGCGGATGGACTCGTCCGAGCCCAGGTTGACGGGATTCGGCACGACACGTGCATCCGCCACCGTGCCTGACGACCCGTATGGCGGCCGCTTCAGGTTGACAGGCTGATACGTCTGCGTGAGAGACTGGGCGCTGCGCAGCGGGTAGCCTCCGGGCGTGCCGGAAATGCCGTCCGGATCATCCGGCTGCGCCTGGCCAATTGCCTGCAGGTAGTAGTAATAGTCCGTTCCGCGGTTCAGGCCCGTATCGTCGTAGGAGCTCGCACCTGCATCCAGGCTGGCGATGAGCTCATAGCCGCACTCGATAGATAGGTCTTCGGTACAGCCGTTGACATACATGAAGTCTTCCCATTTGGAAGTGCGATATAACGCCCAACCAGTACGGGACGGCCCGCCCGCCGGTGGCGTCCACCTGAGCTCTACACGATCCGGCCGACCGGTTACGGAGAATGTGGACGGCGCATGCGGGGCCTCGGGCACAGGGTACGTGCTCATATTATTGCTCGCCGCATACAGATTTATGCCCCGCTGCAACGTAACAAAGAGCGAATCCCTCGACGCCATCACCCACTGGTTCTTGGTCATTTCCTCCAGACCGTGCCCGAACGAATCAAACATGCCGTCGCCGTCCATGTCCACCTGGTTGATGGTGTAATCAAACATGCCGGTCGCGATCGTGCCATCCTTGTTGGCGTCGTACTGAATGAGTTTGGCATCACGACCACTGCCACCGCGCTTGTACGCCCGGCCGATCTCGTAGTCCGCGTCAAAACCGAGTCCGCCGACGCCCTCCACAACCACGATGCGTACGCTTTCACCGGGCCCCAGAGTATATGGACCATAGGCGGTAGTAACAGCGTGCCCGCCCTGCTTGCCCGTGGAAGCATCGTTCTTGGCTTCCCAGAAAACTCCGCTAGGCTCAATCCTGTCGGCGTAATGGGGCCACATCTGCTGTGAACCGCCCGGAATCCGGTCGGGATTCTCGCGCGTCCGGATTCCCCATTCGTAGTAGTCTTCCTGGCTGCTGCCGTCTGCGGTCAACGCCTCATCCGAGTCCATGAAACCCATTGTGCGCGGCTGGCACGTATTGATCGTAGCCTGTGTGCACCGGATATAGGTAGGATCCGTCGGCGAGTTGTCGGCATGAATTGTGGCACGCCCGATAAAGCTGGAGCCCGCCAGTCGACCCAAAGAGTCGTCGCTGGCTGACCAGGTATTCGCATCAAATAGCGGCGCCCCGATCTTGTCCCACTGCGACTGCTGCTCAGGATCAACGCCGATCCAGAGATACTGGGACGTGAATGAAATGGGATAGTCGGCATGCCCGTCACCCACTACGTCCACCATGCTGAATTTGCCCCAGACCTGGCCACCACTTACGGTCCACGCGCCCTGCAGGCTTCCCCGCCAGCGGTGAATCCGGAAGAAATAGGTATCCGTCAGCGTCTGGTTCGGAAGTTCTATGTCCTCATCGTCGTCCGTATTGCCCGTATTCGTGTAGACGTACTCGATAATGTGGTAGTCGTCGTGCGCCTGGTTGACGTAGCCATATGCCCGTCGATCCACCGTTACGCCAATTAGCGTGTTGTGAATATTGTGGACCATCCTGTCCGCCGGCAACGAAGGATCGACTTCGTCGATGATCGCTACATTGTCAAACGAGAGTGCACCGTCCACCTCAACAACGGTGTCTTCGGTCTTGCTGAGCAGCAGGTTCTGCACGGGAAACGTTACGTCCGCACCTGCCGTGCGAGGCCCGATCCGCGCAACAAAGTAGGGCCATTGTTGCCCATTCGGGTCCGTCCAGTTCTTGGTACCCAGCCAAAGTGCCTTGGCACGAAAGTGGCTGCTGTTTCTCAGCAGTGCAGGCCATTCCATGCCATCGGCGGCAGAACTGTTGCCTTCGTGCTGCGCGCCCGATTCGGTGTAGGTCCCATGAAACGTACCGATGTCCAGCCACTGAGCCGTGAACTGGGCTTGTACGTCGACGGCGGTTGCAAACAGCATCAGAAGTGCTGTCGACGCCGCGAGGTAGTAGCTAGATGACTTCATGAGTTTGTCGAGAATGAAGTTTCCAAGGATCTTGAGAGGTTCTGTATCCCGGCGGGCCCCCGCCAGAGCACGCCGGGATACTGGTCATGCGGAAGCTAGAAGGTCAGCCGGAGCCCCAGCGTGAGGCGCCGGTTGTTGAGGAACGTGTTGAAGCGCAGATTCGGCATGTCAATATACGCCTTGTCGTCGAGCGCCTGGTCGACCTGGTCCTGCGGCACGGCTTCCCAGCTTGAGCCATTCCACCTGCTGTAGGTACCCGTATCCCTGGCCCAGTACCATGCTACCGAGTTGGGTTCGTTTATGCCGCTAAGGCTCGTAACCGCCTCGATGGGCTGGTACGCCACGTCGGGATGCCGGAAGTCTCCTGGGCGATCGTCGCCCGGTACCCAAATGTACGGGAGGTTCTCCTTCTGGGCATAGGGAGCATCAGCATCTACGCCCGTAAGCTGGTCGAATGTATCGTCCGGCAGATGCAGTGACCACATATACCGGTCGTAGTCACGGTTGTCCGGGTGGAATCCTGCCGCCTGATACAGGTGCCGGCGGTTAAACACGTTGTCAACGTCGATAAAGAGCTGCGCACCACCGAGGCGCGTGTTCACGTGCTTCGTAAAGCGCAGGTCGAAATTCATGTAGCTGCGCCAGCGAATGTTTTCCTGAAGTTCGGGCGGAGCAGCCGCGCCACCGGACCAGATCCATTTGGAACCTGCGCGCCACTCGCCCAGGAAGCTCACCCGCCAGTCACCCAGAAGCGTGCCATTCAACACTGAGTTCACGAACTGCGGAGGCGTCAGGAAAATAAGATTCAGTCGCGCAAATGGCTCCGCCAGTGGAGCCCCGATGCGGTAATCCGTGGAAGTACGAAGGTAGTTGCGCTGCTGGAACGTGTTTTCGTTGAATTGCGAGTAGCCAAAGTTGCCGCTCTTCGTCTGCAAATACGTGTAATTGACGAAGCCGCGAATCCACTGGCCCCGCATTTTCGTGACGGTAATCTCCGCGCCGCGCACGTCCTCATAGTTCCACGGCTCCGGCGTGGAATACTGCACTACGCTGCCCAGGCTGCGGTAGGTAACGTTCCGAGGCTGGTTGCGGATATCCCGGTAAAAGCCCGAGACACGCAGCAGGTACTGGTCGAACAGGTTCTGGTCGAAGCCCA
>CAZXEU010000128.1:0-8243 GCA_964639665.1 uncultured Rhodothermaceae bacterium
GCCTGGGATCCCTACACCCGAAACGCGGAATCCGTCCTGGCGCCGCCGGCGACGCTGCGCGAGCGTATCCGGTTTCTTGGGCCCGGCTTCATCCTGTCGGCTTCCATCGTGGGTTCGGGCGAGCTCATAGCGACTACCAGGCTCGGCGCCGAGGCTGGTTGGGTTACGCTCTGGGTCATTATCGTCAGCTGCCTGGTCAAGGTGCTCGTGCAGCTGGAATTCGGCAAGCACGCGATCTATTCGGGCGAGAGCACCATGCAGGCGCTTAACCGGCTTCCCGGACCGCGCCTGGGCCGTGGCAAGTGGACCATATGGACGTGGCTTGCGCTGATGGCCGTAAAGCTGCTGCAGGTTGGCGGCATTGTCGGCGGAACGGCGCTTATCCTGGCCATCGTCGTGCCTCAGGTACCGCTTTGGGTATGGTGCCTCGTAACGGCCGTTTCCGTTTCGCTGATAATCTACCGCGGACACTATGCCCCGATAGAGCGTGTGTCCCTGGTCCTGATTGCGCTCTTTACCGTGCTCACGATCGGGTCGGTGGCAGCGCTCCAGCTTACCGAGCTCGCGTTCAATTCGGCAGACGTACTGGGCGGCCTCACCTTCCGACTGCCGCCGGAGGCCGTCCTGGTAGCAATAGGCGCATTTGGCATTACGGGGGTGGGCGGCGACGAGATCATGGCTTACAACTACTGGCTCATCGAGAAGGGCTACGCAGCCTATACCGGCCCCCGCGAACGTACGGACGAATGGTATGCCCGGGCCAGGGGATGGATACGGGTCATGACGCTGGACGCGCTTGTCTCCATGGTAGTGTACACGCTGATGACGGCCGCATTCTATGCACTGGGTGCGGCCATTCTGCATAGCCAGGGCTTGTTGCCGGAGGGCATGGACCTGGTGCAGACTCTGTCGCGAATGTACACGGAGAGCCTAGGGCCCTGGGCAGGAGTTGTGTTCCTGGTCGGTGCCTTTGTCGTGCTGTTCTCGACGCTCTTCGGAGCGCTTGCTATCTGGACAAGGCTATTCTCTGATGCCTTCGCTCAGATCGGCTGGCTGGATTTCTCGGACATGCGGCAGCGAAGCCGCGCGATTGCCATTTTGGCCTGGCTGTTTCCGCTGCTGTGGGCAGCGCTGTTTCTGTTGGTAAAGCTGCCAGCGCTCATGGTCGTCATCGGCGGTGTGGCGGGAACAGGCATTCTGCTCATAGTTGTATTCGCAGTAGTGCATTTCAGGTACAGGCAATTGCCTGCCAGGCTTGCCCTGGGTATGCCGTATGACCTGTTGCTTTGGCTGAGCATCCTCTCCATTCTGGCCGTGGCGCTGTATGGATTCTTTCAGGCGGTAGCCGGATAAATGGCGCGCAGGCATACGGGTTGTGCAAGGATGGGGAGTTGCAAAGAGCGAAGCTGGTCGGCCTGCCAGCCGGCGTGCGGATTCTGCCCGGCGGCGTGGAGGCGCGTTCCTCGCGCATGTGCACTCGCCAACGCAGGAGCTGCTTGGCCGTGACTCGTAACCAGGCCTTCCGGGCATCCGCGCGCGGTTCGGATCGAGATGGCAGAATAAAACCCGCCGCATAGGGACGGCGGTTCCCGGTGTATCGGCGCGGGACGCGGGATACGCCTCGTCGAAGTCTGGGTGTGCAGGAACTCGGAGGGACAATGAAAATCGGCCTACACGATTAGCTGGCCAATCCCTAATTTTGCTTGGCCTCCGAAAGCTCTTGAGGTGCGAGTCGAGTACCCACTCGCTTCCGTCGCACACGCGACAGTGCGAGCCAGTTACGTTGCTGCTGATGAACAATAACTGCGAACTCCGAATGCGGCTGCGCAGGTTGTTGACCGTGGTCGTCGCAGTATGGCTGGCCGGCGTGGCGGGCTTGCCGACAGCGCACAGGGTTGTCGGTCAGGATGGGTTGGTCCCAAAGTCGGCTGGCGTGGAGGAAGTATGCCCGGACATCCATGTAAGAGCTGGCGAGATTGTGCCTCTTGACTGTTCGGTAGGCTTTGAGCCGGGAAGCATGTTTGAATGGACGAGTCCGGATGCTTCGGCTTTGGACATGCTGAATGAGACAACAGCCCGGGCTGCTCAATTCACTGCTCCGGCAGGGATTCGGCAATCGCGGACCTATTTGTTCTATCGTACCCGGCTGGGCGCTTCCGGGGACGTTCTCGGACGCACCGAGGTACAGGTTGTCGTATATCCCGCGTGGACCTCGGACTGTCTTGACGTGGACGGATTGCCGCTCAAGGGGCAGGCTAGGCTGGCGTGCGCCGAAGCTTCCGGAGAGCTCACGCCGGATGCCCGGGACACGCGGGTCGGTCGCGAAGATCTGCCGGAAGTACACGTCCTGAGTCAGGATTGGCCTGAGGAGCAGCTTGAACTGCGCTGCGAGCGTTCAGTAACGGTAGAGGCTGCTGGAGAGACTATTGTTCCGTGCACCAGCGCGAGTTCAGCGGTTGGCTTGCTTAAGTATACGGCCAGATTCGACTGGCCTCCCTACAGCGAGACAGTCGTCCTCGAAAGCGGGGAATTCGAGTATGTGGTAAAGGCCCCGGTACACGAAGATGCTGCTGCCGTACGGCGGCTTGAATTGACTGTTGAAGACCTTTCGACGGGACTTGCGGCATCGCAGGAGATCGAGGTGCACGTGGTCAATGCCGGGCCTGTACTGAGGTGCTTCGATCTCGTCGTGCAGGAAGGTGATCGTGTCAGAATTCCGTGCGTGGCTTCGGGGTCTGCCGGGACCCGGTACCAGCTTTTCTTGCCGGGTAGACCAGGCGGCATGCCTCGGGGCCTGTTCGAAGAATTGCCAGCCTTCACGGCGCCGGAAGTGGACAGGGACACTACGCTCACTGTCTTGGTCCGCGCCCTGGACCAGGCCGCGGGACGTGTTGCGCAGCAGGAATTCAGCCTATTGGTGCGTGACGCCGACGCACCGTCGAGTCTCGGGCCGCCAAATCTCACCATTGAGTGCGACCCTGCGATGAGCGAAGTATACGAGGGCGACCCTGACATCAGGATCGAGTGCACCATAACCAGTGGCCAGGACGGGGCCTTCTTTTGGGCGTGGGCAGCGGAAGGGGATACGCCCCTTGAGCTGATAATTGATTCTATTGATCTGAACGCACCCGAAGCGATTACATTTGAAGTGCCGGAGTCTGTGGACGAGGACAAGAATTACGAGTATTCGGTGGTGGCGAGCCATGACGATCACGGGTTCTCGAATCGGGTTAGCATTTACATCACGGTCCTGGAACGTCCGGATATTGCCATAACCTGCCAGGACGCACGGGCCAGGACCGGCGATCCTCCGCGGCAACTGGAATGCACGGCCACGAACGACAAGGGAGTGGACCGCATGTATTACTGGGTTTGGGGGGGACCCTTGCATTTGCTCCGCGCCGAAGACTTGACGTTGACAGGAACCCCGCTCTTCGTGGTGCCCGGCAGCCAGGCCGGGCTCTCCGTCGATTACGTCTATACGGTTTCGGCGTCGGCCGAAAACGCGGATCCGCCACCGGTGCCTGCAACGCTGACCGTAACGGTGGAAACGATCCTGGGCACGCTCTCGGTTTCCTGCGTAACGCCCGTCGAGGTATTTGAAGGAGCCAATGATGTTGAGCTGGACTGCTCTGTCGGCGGTGCGCAACCTGGGGCGGAGATTACGTGGGTATTGCAACCCCAGTCGGGATCGCCGGATTTGCTTTCACCAAACCCGGACCCCGGCGGCGGCCCGATCTTCAGCGTTCCGCCTTCCATACCGGCTGATCAGACCTACGAGTATTCTGTCGGCGTAGCGGCGCCAAACTATATCGCCTCGGAGGAGCAGATCGTAACGATCAGGGTCCTTACCAGACCGGAGCTTGCGCTCAACTGCGAAAGCAGAGTGACCGTGTTTGTGGCAGATCCGCCGCGCAGACTGTTCTGCGAAGCGTCTAACGACAGGGATTTGGATCTTGAGTATCGGTGGGAGTGGACTCCAGAAACGAGACTGGAAGATGCCGACACAGCCACGCCTCGATTCGAGGTGCCGACCGAGCAGAGGGAATCGTCAGTCAAGTATCCCCACCTGGTGACTGTCTCGGCACCGGAAGCCATCCCGGCCTCTGCGCCGGTTGAGGTCACGGTCCTCAATCCTGACGTATCGCAGGCCTTCCAGGTAGCCGTGAGCACGACGGGCATGGACCTGGGCAGTCTGGGGTCGTCCGGTGTGGCACGGTTGGATCCGACCACGGAACTCGTTTCAGGACGTGTGCACGGCGGTGCCGTGCACGCGGCACGAATGCTCATCGCCGCACAGGACAGCATTACCGTGGGCCTTGAGCTACTTCGGTCTGTCGTGCTGCGCCGATCGGGAGTGGTTGCGGGTGCTGATGCCTCACTTGAGCTAGTGCCTCTGTGGGCTTATGCCGGCTCCTGTGCCACGCTCGCTCCGGAAATGGTCACGGAGTTTCAAATGCGCGTGGCCGTCGAGGAGGGAGATTGTCGCTTGTTGCGCTTTGGTGGAGAGCTGGACCTGACGGGTGCTGCGCCAGGAAGCTATTCGGGAGAGCTTGCTGTCGTGCTGTCACTCGGCAGTCTGGACGAGACGTACGAAATACCCGTTTGGCTTGTTGTCGAGGATGAGCGGCGCGTGGTCAGCATCGGACCGGACGGAGCCAGTTTCGGGACTGAGGCGGCGCCTTCTGCGGCGCTTGATCCCAATCAAACGATCCGGATACATCCCCTGGTCGCGTCGCTTGCCCGTGGCCAGATGGAAGGCGTTATGGATGTGTCCAATCCATCCGTCGTGCCGCTTGAAGTTTCCGTGACCGCCCGATTCGGGTATCTGGAGGCGCAGTCCCAGGGGGATTTTGTCGCCGGCGGAGGAAGTGTGATGGTCGCGGACCCGAACGACTCCCCCCTCGGGAATCTCGCGGAAAGGTTAACGCTGTATCCCGGCGAGTTTCTGCTCCTTCCGGGTGAGACGCGGCAAGTGCGCTACGGCGTCGAAACGGCACAGAGAGGGCAGATGGGGGACAGGGGCTACGCCGCATTCCTTGGCGTTGCTGCGGCGCCGCGCCAGTATGTCCGGCAGGACCAGCTGCCTGCTTCCGTCACGAACTCCAGCGCAGCACGCGTGTCTACCAGTATTCCTGCGGTGTACATTCCGGGTGCGAGTCCCGCACGACTCACCGCGGTCCTGGAATCCAGCCCGGAGTCGCTGCTGCAGGGACAGGGCGCTACGTTCCTGATCGAAACCGCGGGAGAGCCCTTTGCCGGACATGTCGTAGTAAGCGCTCGTGACGGGGAAGAGCTGGGGAGATCGGACCTGCTGGTCTATACGCGCAGCCGCGTGCGCGTGCCGCTGTCCGGGCTACCCGGAGCGACCTTGATGCTGCATTTCGTGTCGAGCACGGATGCTCCGGCGCCCGGGCCCATACTGCTTTCCACCGGGCGCTAGTCTAGGCCCTTCCAGGCAGTAGCCGCGATAGCCGCCTGGTCTGCCGGCCGGAGACAGGTGCTACGGAGAAGTACCAGTAGTGAGAGGATTGTCCGTCTTTAGCTGTAGATGCGGGAAGGGGATTTCTATGCCCGCCTCGCGCAGGGCCTCGCGGATGCCCTCCTTGTATTCGTACTGGACGGCCATTTCATGGCCGGGGTCCTGCAGGAAGAGCCATAGGACCATGTCGATGCTCGACTCGCCCAGGTTGGTGACCTTGACCTCGCTCGGATGTTCAGGGTGCAGCCGCTGGTCTTTTCGGGTCAACGCAAGCACTACGTCCCTTGCCTGGCGCGGATGCTCCTTGTAGGCGATGCCGAAGGGGATGTCGACGCGCAGCGGACTGACCATGGCATGATTGAGAAGCTGGTTGTTGACCATCAGCAGATTGGGCATTACCAGGACTTCGTTATTGGGCGTTCGGATCCGGGTGGAGCGGAGCGTGATCTCCTTGACCGTGCCGTACGTGCCCTGGATGATGATTTTGTCCCCGATGCGAAACGGCTGGTCCAGCAGGATGGTGACGCCGGAAATAATGTTCTCGAGGGTGTCCCGGGCCGCAAAGCCAACGGCCACACCGGCAAGGCCCAGCCCGAGTCCGAGTCCGGCAAGGTTCAAGCCGAGGTGCCCCAGCACGGTAACGACCACCACGGATAGACCCACAAGCCGGAAGGCCTGCAGGACAAGCGTCACAAGGCCGGCACGGATGTAGCGGGCGCGCCGCAGTCCGCGGCGAAGGAGCCAGAATACAAGCCGGTATATGCCGTAGAGGACTACGAAGACAGCCAGCGCACTCAGGAGCTTCGGGCCCAGCTGCAGCACAAAGTCGGTCAGGCTCTGGTAGAGGACGTTGGTGCTCTCGCCCAGCTCGCCCGTTAGCAGCAAATCGCCCGCTTCGCTCAGGTCCTCGTTCAGCTGCTGCAACGCACCTGTCGTGTCCGCGGGCTGCTCCGCGGACTGAATATCGGCTTGCAATGTGTCCGGAGCTGCCTGCCGCATCGGCTACCTGCGCTGCGCTGCCATTAGCGTGTTTCTGAGCAGCATGGCCACTGTCATGGGCCCCACTCCACCCGGCACGGGCGTAACGGCGCCGGCAACCTGCTGCACCGCGTCAAAGTCCACGTCTCCCACAAGCCGGTAGCCGCGCGGGCGCGAGGCGTCCTCCAGACGATTGATGCCGACATCAATCACCGCGGCCCCGGGCTTTATCATGTCGGCGCCAACGAACTGCGCGCGTCCAATGGCCGCCACCAGAATGTCGGCTTCCCTGCACACGCCGTCCAGGTCCCGCGTGCGGCTGTGGCACAGCGTAACCGTGGCATGGGCGCCCAGGAGCAGGTGGCCGACAGGCTTGCCCACGAGGTTGCTCCGGCCAATGACCACGGCCCGCTGGCCCTCGATCGCAATGCCCGACCGGCGAAGGAGCTCCATGATGCCCGCCGGCGTGCAGGGCACCAGCCCGTCCTGGGCCGTGGCCAGCCTGCCCGCGTTGATGACGTGCAGACCGTCCACGTCCTTGTCCGGGTTCACTGTTTCCAGTACCGTGCGCGCGTCGACATGGCGCGGCAGCGGCAGCTGCACCAGGATGCCATCTACACCTTCGTCCGCATTCAGGCTCTCGATGAGGCCCAACAGCTCTGATTCGGGAATCTCCGCGTCAAGGCGGATCGTATCCCCCTCTATGCCGGCGCTGCGGCTGGCCTTTATCTTGCTACGTACATAGGACGCAGATGCGGGATCGTCGCCCACGAGAACCACGGCAAGGTAGGGAGCGCGATTTCCGGCGGCCCTCCATTGTTCTACGTCCCGGCGCACCTCCTGGCGGATCTCGGCGGCAATAGCCTTTCCGTCGATGCGTGTTGCCATGCGCTCAGCGGGCTAGAAAGAGCAACGCAAACGAAATTGGCCTCATAAAGATGCGAGGATGACGGGTGCGCCCTCCCCTGGACATCGGCTACAAGAAGCACGGCATTCTGTGGATGCTGGCCCTTTCCGCGGCACCCTGCCTGTGGGCCCAGCCTGCGACGCTTCGCGGCTTTGTAACCGGCCGCGAGGCAGGCGAGGCACTGGAAGGCGTAAATGTGGTGCTGCAGGACACGCGGGGTGACATATATGGAAGCGCCACCTCGGGTGACGGCCTCTATGTAATTCCGGGACTGCCGGCCGAGCGCCTGATCGTCCAGGTTTCCCACGTCGGCTACGCCACCTACCTTGACACGCTGCTGCTTGCGCCGGGGCAAGTGCGCACCCTGGATGTGTCCCTGGCCTCTGCCTCGGGAGAGCTGCAGGAACTTGTCGTGGAAGCGGGAAGGCAGGCGCGTGCCACCAACCTTGTCGCCGGACTCCAGACGGTGCGCCCGCAGCAGATCGAGCGCGTGCCCGGCCCGGATGTGGCGGGAGATCTCGCGGCTTACCTCACGGTGCTGCCCGGCGTGGTGCTGGTCGGCGACCAGGGAGGCCAATTCTATATACGGGGAGGCGAGCCAACCCAGAACCTGGCGCTACTGGACGGCATACTCATATACCAGCCGTTCCATATCCTGAGCTACTATTCGGCGTTTCCGTCCGAGATTCTTCGAAGCGCCGACCTGTACGCGGGTGGTTTTGGAGCACGCTTCGGCAGGCGCATATCGGGGGTCATCGACGCCTGGTCGCGGGCCGGAAACAACCGTCGGACAGGCGGTTCGGCATCTGCCTCCGCCTTCGTGGTCGGAACGCAGATCGAAGGGCCGCTGGGACCCAAGGGCGGCTATTCGTACCT
>CAZXEU010000129.1:0-2026 GCA_964639665.1 uncultured Rhodothermaceae bacterium
GCGGGTTGTCCTCCGCGACAAGCCAGCGAGCCAAACCGAGCCGCGTTGGCTCCCCGTCAAACGGGGGCAAGAACGATGGAACACCAGGTTGGACTTCCTCCAGCGGCTGGTCGTACTGGCCCCGGTTGAGTACAAAAGTCCGGCGCGGTTCAGGAGCAGTGTCCATCACCATGGTCGAATGCGCGGCCGTAAGGAATTCAAGCCTGTCTTGCAGATTGGCAATTCGCTGCCTGATCGGTGCCGTTTCCTCAGCTTCCGCTGCAAAAGCGCGCCGTACGCTCTCTGCCTGTCCGCCTGATCGGTCGGCTGGCGGTATCTCCAGTGCCTGATGTACTGCCTCGGCAAGGAAATGGCCGTCGTCCGTTCCCTGCAGGGCAAAGATGCGGAAATGCCCGCCGATGAGACTGCTGCCAGCGCCGAAGTTCAGCATCACGGTTACGAACGGAGTATCGCGTGCGTCAAGGGGCGATTCGAAAGTCGCCGTGATGTGCTGCTGCCGTCTGTTTTGAGGATGGGGCGACCACCCGCTCGTTCGCCTCTCGTCGAGCGCGGCCCGGGCCGGAAACTGTGCTGATTCCGCCGAGGCCGTCAGCCGCCTGATCTTAACAGTCCGATGCGGGTCCACCTGGTCGCTCGGCACCGCCCCGGCGGTGACGTGCAAGCTGGTCAGCACAAAAGATCCGGCCATATCGCGGCCGTAACCCAAGGCGCCGCCGTTGACGCTCGGATAAAAGATCACCCTTAGGCCTGTTGTCGGCGCCTCCATGGGTGGAAGCCGCAGGGAGACATTGTAGGCCGCCAGGCCGGGAGGGCGGGCTATGTATACGGAGCCGTCACCGCGAATCTCGCCGGTATAGCCGGAATTGGGAGTTGTGACCTTGATGGCATCCATCGGGTGCAAGTCCATCTCCCGGCCTCGTTCGGCAAGTTGCAGGCGCATGTCAGCTTCCCAGGCCGCCTGCATGGCGTTGTCGGCCAGAAGCTGGGCATTGAGTTGTGCGAGTTCCTCTCGCACCGCAGCTTCCTCTCCGGAAGTGGCCAGGAGTGAGTACGCATCGATGGACGGCACCGAGTTTATGCCAGCGTCTCCGTCAAGGCCGCGATCTCCCGTAGTATTGAAGAAGGCGAAAAGCTTGTAGTAGTCTCGCTGCGAGAGGGGATCATACTTGTGATCGTGGCACTGCGCGCAAGCTACAGTAAGGCCCAGAAAGACTTCGCCGGTAGTCTTTACCCGGTCAACCACGTAGTTGGTAAGGTTTTCTTCCGGAATCGTACCCCCCTCGTGCGTGATCATGTGATTGCGGTGAAAGCCAGTCGCGACGCGTGAGGCCCCCGTGGCATCGGAAAGCAAGTCGCCCGCGAGCTGCTCTACGATGAAGGCATCGAAAGGCATGTTGCTGTTAAAGGCGTGGATCAACCAATCGCGCCACAACCACATGTGCCGTCCACCGTCGATGGAATAGCCGTTTGTATCCGCAAACCGGGCCAGATCGAGCCAATGGAGAGCCATGCGCTCGCCGAAATGGGGCGAGGCAAGGAGACTCTCGACCACCGCCTCGTATCTGAATTCTTCGAGATGCGATTGCAGTGCACTCCCGCTCGGCGGAAGTCCCGTCAGGTCCAGATACAGTCTCCTGACGAGCGTGCGCGGATCCGCTTCGACCGAAAAAGAAAGCCCCTCGCGTTCAAGGCGCGCGGCGACAAAGTTGTCTATGGAGTTGCGGGCATCCGCTCCCGCAGGCGGCACGCTGGGGCGCTCGGGCGGGATGAACGCCCAATGCGGCTTCCACTTGGCACCTTGCGCAATCCATCGCTCCAGGACGGCTATTTCATAGTCAGTCAGACCTACAGGGACTTCCTCCGGAGGTGGCATGCGCTCCCGGTGGCCGGTTGCAGAAACGCGCCGAAATAGCTCGCTGCGGCTTGGTTCTCCTGCAACGACGACGAAGCGGCTGGAATCCTCGCGAAGCTCACCAAAAAGCCCCTCTCGCGTGTGCAAGGCTAGCTCTGCCTTGCACACGCGAGA
>CAZXEU010000130.1:0-7324 GCA_964639665.1 uncultured Rhodothermaceae bacterium
GTATTGGTGCATCCGCGACCAAGGTCGGGAAGGCTGCCGGGACCAGAATGGCGATGGTGTGAGTGGCCCAGAGGACGAGTACCGCGCCCGCATTTCCAACTGGTATGCCGGCAAGAAGGACATGGCGGCCAAGCTCCTGGAGGACGAGGAGATTCGCCGCTACGTGACGGCCCGCCTGAAGCGGGCCGGCTTGAGCCGGGTCGTTATCGAGCGAACTCCCCGCCGCGTGATTCTGACGCTGCACACCAGCCGGCCGGGCGTGGTCATCGGCCGCGGAGGCGCGGAGGTCGACAAGCTTCGCGAGGAGCTCAAGAAGCTTACCGGGAAGGATATCCAGATCAACATCAACGAGATCAAGCGCCCCGAGCTCGATGCCAGTCTGGTTGCGCAGAATGTTGCCCAGCAACTGGAAGGCCGCGTGTCGTTTCGGCGCGCCATGAAGCAGGCTATCCAGGGCGCCATGCGCATGGGGGCCCAGGGCATCCGCATAAAGGTGGCCGGTCGTCTGGGCGGTGCCGAGATGGGCCGCGTGGAGCAGTACCTCGAGGGCCGTGTGCCGCTGCACACGATCCGGGCCGACATTGATTATTCCGAAGCCATCGCCGCCACCATCTACGGCAGCATCGGTGTAAAAGTGTGGGTGTACCGCGGTGAAATCCTGGGCAGGCCCGACCTGAGCCCGAACGTGCAGGCTCAGCGGCAGCAGCTAAGACAGATGCACGCGGGTGGCCGCCGAGGAGGCGAAGGCAAGGCGCGCGAGCGGCGGCGCAGCGGTGCCGGACGCAACAGGGCCTCGGGCGCACGCCGCGGCCCGCGCAGATAGAGGAGGTGATTCCATGTTGATGCCAAAGCGCACCAAGTATCGCAAGCAGCAGAAGGGACGCATTCGCGGCAATGCTTCCCGCGGCACGCGCGTGGATTTTGGCGACTTCGGCCTCAAGGCCCTGGAGCCGGGCCGCGTAACGAGCAGACAGATCGAAGCTGCCCGCATCGCCATGACCCGGCGCATGAAGCGCGCCGGGAAGGTCTATATCCGCGTCTTCCCGGACAAGCCCATCACGCGCAAGCCGGCTGAAGTACGCATGGGCAAGGGCAAGGGTGCCATTGACCACTGGGCCGCATCGATCCATCCTGGACGGATCCTGTTTGAGGTGGGTGGAGGCATTTCCCTCGAGCTAGCGCGTGAGTCGCTGCGCCTGGCGCAGCAGAAGCTTCCGCTCAAGACCAAGATGGTCGTGCGGCCGGATTACGTTGAGCAATAAGCCATGATGAAGGCCAAGGAAATTCGCGCCATGAGCGTGGACGAGATTCGCGAGCGGATTCGCGAGGAAGGGGAGCAGTTGCGCGAACTCCGGTTTCGGCATGCCATCGCGCACCTGGAGAATCCGCTGCTGCTTCGCCAGAAGCGGCGCTTTCTTGCCAGGCTGCAGACCATTCTCAAGGAGGTGGATACGCCATGACCCGTACTGCGCGCAAGGAGCGAGTTGGCATCGTAGTAAGCAACAGGATGGACAAGAGCATCGTGGTGGGCATCGAGCGCCAGGTGCGTCATCCCATGTATGGCAAGTTCATCAAGAAGACATCACGCCTCATGGCGCACGACGAGGAAGAGACGGCCCGTGAAGGGGACACGGTGCGCATCATGGAGACCCGGCCGCGAAGCAAGTACAAGCGGTGGCGCCTCGTGGAGGTCGTCGAGCGGGCCAAGTAGGCAAGAGACGTGCGATGATACAACAGGAGTCAAGACTAAACGTCGCGGATAACAGCGGTGCCAAGGAAGTGCTCTGCATCCGCGTGCTCGGGGGAAGCGGGCGCCGCTACGCCCGCATTGGTGACAAGATCGTGGTTACGGTCAAGTCTGCCATCCCGGGTGGCGGTGTCAAGAAGGGGGATGTCGTGCGTGCTGTGGTGGTGCGCACCAGGAAGGAGCAAAGGCGCGACGACGGCTCGTACGTGCGCTTTGACGAGAATGCTGCTGTTCTGCTCAATCCCCAGGGAGAGCCGCGTGGTACCCGCATATTCGGGCCCGTGGCCCGTGAGCTGCGTGACCGGCGCTACATGCGCATTGTGTCCCTGGCTCCGGAAGTTATATAGATTATCGTATACGGAGTCATGGGTGCAGACATCCGAAAAGCCAAACCGCACGTCAAGAAAGGGGATCTTGTCATGCTCACCAAAGCCATTACGGCCGCGGAAGAGCGGCATGACCGCAGTCGCGGCTACGTGGGCAAGGTGCTGAAGGTGTTTCCGGAGCGCGGACGCGTGATCGTGGAGGGTGTAAATCTCCGCATACGTCATACCCGCCCCAACCAGATGTATCCGCAGGGAGGCCGTGTGGAGCGGGAGCTGCCGATCCACATATCCAACGTGCAGCCGCTGGACGGCAACGGTGATCCCACGCGCGTGGGCCGCAAGTGGATCGAGGACCCGGATACGGGCAGTGGCCGATGGGTACGCTATGCCGCCACCACTAAATCGGAACTGGACTGAGTGGCCATGAAGTATTCACCTCGCCTGCAACAGCGATACCGAAAGGAAGTCATGCCGGCGCTGCGCAAGCAGTTCCCGTACAGCAACGACTTGCAGGTGCCGCGCCTGGTCAAGATCGTGGTAAACAAGGGCATCGGGGATGCCACGCAGAACCAGAAGCTCGTGGAAAGCGGCCTGCAGGAGCTGCGCTTGATCACTGGGCAGCAGCCCACCATTCGGAGGGCGCGCAAGAGCGTTTCGAATTTCAAGCTCCGGGCTGGAATGGCCGTCGGCGTGACCGTTACACTGCGGGGTGCGCGCATGTGGGAGTTTCTGGACCGGCTCATTACGCTGGCGCTACCTCGCGTGCGCGACTTTCGTGGCACTCCCGACCGCAGTTTCGATGGCAGAGGCAATTACTCCCTGGGAATCAGGGAGCAGATCATATTTCCCGAGATCGACGTGGACAAGGTCGACCGCATTAGCGGCCTGGATGTCACCATAGTGACGACCGCCGCTACGGACGAGGAGGCTTACGCGCTCCTGAAGGAGCTGGGCATGCCCTTCGTGCGGCGCAGGGCGGCCTGAGACTACCAAATACAGCATTGTCATGGCGAAAAAGAGCTGGGTAGCCCGGCAGAAGAAGCGCGAAAGACTGGTGGCCAAGTATGCGGACAAGCGCCGGCAGCTGAAGGCGGCCTTCGACAGCGAAGGGCTGCAGAAGCTTCCCCGCAATTCCAGTCCCTCGCGCCTGCGCAACAGGTGCCAATTGACGGGCCGCTCGCGTGGCTATATACGGATGTACGGGATATCGCGCATCGTTTTCAGGGACATGGCTCGCGAGGGCAAGATCCCGGGGATTCGCAAGTCGAGCTGGTAGAAGACATCGTTACAAATTATGAGTGGCATTACGGATCCCGTTGCAGACTACCTTTCCCGTATTCGCAATGCGCAGGCGGCCGGGCATCGCTTTACGGATGTGCCGGCTTCCAAGCTGAAGCGGGCCATTACCAAGATTCTGGTAGAAAAGGGCTACGTCCGCAACTTTCTCAACATCGATGACGGTAAACAGGGACTGCTTCGCATCTTTCTCAAGTACGACCGACTGGGCCGCGGGGCCATACGCGAGCTCAAGCGGGCTTCTAGGCCGGGGCTGCGGACCTATGTCCGGGCCGTAGACCTGCCCAGGGTGCGCAACGGTCTCGGCACGGCCATCGTATCGACTTCGCAGGGGGTGATGACAGACAAGGAGGCTCGCAGAATCAATACCGGCGGTGAAGTGCTGGCGTTCGTCTTTTAACCGGAAGACATCATGTCACGTATAGGAAAGCTTCCCATTTCTCTTCCGGACGGCGTGAGTGCCGTGGTTGAGAAGACGGGTACCGTCGTGGTGCGAGGGCCCAAGGGAGAGCTGCGCCAGGAGATCAGCTCCGAAATCTCGGTGGAGCAGGAGAACGGGGTCATCCGCGTCACGCGTGCTTCGAACCAGAAGCGGCACCGGGCCCTGCACGGACTGTACCGGTCGCTGATCAACAACATGGTCACGGGCGTTACCCAAGGCTTCCGCAAGGATCTGGAAATCGTCGGCGTGGGCTCGCGCGCGGAAGTGAAGAACGGCGTGCTGGAATTGGCGCTCGGGTTTTCTCATCTCATTGTCTTTGTTCCGCCGCCGGAAGTGACCGTAACAGCGGAAGCTGGCCGGCGCGGCCAGAATCCCAGGATCACGGTCGAGGGCATTGACAAGCAAATGGTGGGCCACGTGGCGGCCAAGATTCGCGGGCTGCGTCCGCCGGAGCCGTACAAGGGCAAGGGCGTGCGCTATGTGGGGGAATATGTACGCCGCAAGGCCGGCAAGACGGCGGCTCGATAGGACACATTTACCATGGCAGAACGAAAGGCCAGAACCCTCAAGTCGGCACGGCGGCGGCGCGTCAAGCGTAGCGTGCGCAAGCGTGTGCACGGCACACGGGAGCGTCCACGTCTCACCGTGTTCCGCTCCAACAGGCACATTTATGCCCAACTCATTGACGACATTTCGGGCACGACCCTGGCGGCAGCCTCCAGCCTGGCAGAGGCGGAGCTCTCCGGCAGCTCTCTCGAAGTAGGCCAGGCAGTTGGCAAGACGCTCGCGGCGCGCGCTCGCGAGGCAGGCATAGAGTCGGCGATCTTCGATAGGAACGGATACCGTTACCTTGGCCGCGTCCGGGCGCTGGCCGAAGGTGCGCGCAAGGGCGGGCTGGCGTTTTAATCACACTTATAAGGCGTGCATATGGCAAGGGACAGGGGCGGACGGCGTTCGTCGGACGATTCGGGAGCGCAGTCCGACTGGATCGAGCGTCTGGTCACGGTCAATCGCGTGGCCAAGGTGGTCAAGGGCGGCCGCCGGTTTTCATTCAACGCCGTGGTTGTCGTCGGAGACGGCAAGGGCAAGGTAGGTGCGGGTCTGGGCAAGGCCAATGAAGTCGCCGATGCCATTGCCAAGGGGACGGAGGCGGCCAAGAAGCGGCTTATCACGGTGCCGGTGACTGGCCGCGGAACCATACCGCATCGGGTTATCGGCAAGCAAGACGCCGGTCGCGTGCTCTTGCAGCCGGCCTCGGAGGGCACCGGGGTCATTGCCGGCGGAGGCGTGCGAGCGGTGCTGGAGTGCGCCGGCATCAAGAACATCCTGTCCAAGTCGCTGGGTACCAGCAATCCGCATAACCAGGTCGGCGCAACGCTGGCCGCCCTGCGAAGCCTGGAGGATCCCGTCGAGGTCGCACGTCGCCGGGGCCTGCCGCTGCGACGCGTTTTCGAGGGATAGGATCATGCAGCTGAAAGTGACACAGGTAAGAAGCCTCATCCATGCGTCCGCACGCCAGCGCAGGACAATGGAGGCGCTCGGGCTGCGCCGCATGAGCCACACGGTATACCAGAAGGACACGCCTGCCATCCGTGGCATGATTCGCAAGGTACGCCACCTGGTCGAGGTTACCGAGACCCAATAACACGGCAAGATGAATCTAAGCAACCTGTCGCCCGCACCGGGATCCACAAGGCGGCGCAAGCGCATTGGGCGCGGCGTTGGATCCGGAAAGGGCGGGCACAGTTCGACCCGGGGCAACAAGGGCCAGAAGAGCCGCACCGGCAATCACAGAATGCCTGCCTGGTTCGAGGGAGGCCAGATGCCGCTGCAGCGCCGCGTGCCCAAATTCGGGTTCAAGAACCCGTTTCGGGTTCGCTACCGCGTACTCAGCGTCGGGCGCCTCACCGAACTGGTGGAGTCGGGCCGCCTGGATGCGGACCAGGGCATTACTCCCGAGGCGCTCTGCGCCGCGGGCCTGGCACGCAAGGGCGATCGCATCAAGATACTGGGAGACGGCGAAGCAGGCGGGCCGCTTGAAGTGGAAGCGCACGCATTCAGTCAATCGGCGCGGCAAAAGATCGAGGCTTCCGGCGGTACGGCCACCGCGCGCTAGGCACGCACTCTAACCCGAGAACTGTTCATGGCCAGCTTTGCCGAAAGCCTGCGCAACATCTGGAAGATTACAGAGCTGCGCACGCGCATCATCTACACGCTGATCATCCTTGTGATCTACCGCGTAGGTGCCTATGTGACGCTTCCGGGGATCGACGCGGCGGTGCTCAGGGAGATCTTCTCTTCGGGAGGTCCAAACAACCTGTTCGGCTTTTTCAACCTGTTTGTGGGCGGGGCCTTCCTGCAGGCCGGAGTCTTTGCCCTGGGCATAATGCCCTACATCACGGCCTCGATCATCATTCAGCTTCTGGGTGCCGCCGTACCCTACTTCCAGAAGCTCCAGAGAGAGGGCGAGGAAGGCAGGCGCAAGATCACGCAGTTGACGCGTTATGGCACGGCGGGCATCACGGCCCTGCAGTCCATCGGATACAGCATATTTCTGCTCGGCACCGTGCCCAATGCGGTCGTGATCAATCCGACCTTCTTCATGGTCACTACCGTGATCGTGCTCACGGCCGGAACCATGTTTGTAATGTGGCTGGGGGAGCGCATCACCGAAAGCGGCATTGGCAACGGAATCTCGCTTATCATTACCATCGGCATCATTGCATTCCTTCCACAGGCGTTCGTAAACGAGTTTCGGCAGATGCCGAACCTATTCCTGTTCTTATTCGAACTGGGCGTGCTGGTGCTGGTCACGGCCTTTGTTGTGCTCATGACCCAGGGTACGCGCCGCGTTCCGGTGCAGTATGCAAAGCGGGTCGTCGGGCGCAAGGTATACGGCGGTACCACCCAGTACCTGCCCATCCGCGTGAATGCCGCAGGCGTGATGCCCATCATTTTCGCGCAGTCCATCATGTTTGTGCCGGGGACGATCGCGCAGTTCTTTCCCGACAGTGAGTTCATGCAGCAATTCGGGGCTTTGTTTCTCGACTTTACCGGCTGGGGTTATTCCATCATTTTCTTCTTCGTTTGCGTGTTCTTTACTTACTTCTACACGGCTATCGCCGTAAATCCCAAGGAGATGGCGGATACCATGAAGCGTCAGGGCGGCTTCATTCCCGGAATTCGTCCGGGGAGGCAGACCAGCGAGCGAATCGACGATATCCTGACGCGCGTTACGCTGCCAGGCTCGCTGTTCATCGGCTTTGCCGCCATTCTGCCGGCGTTCGCCGTCCAGCTGGGCATCACGGAGACGCAGCAGTTCGCCCAGTTCTTCGGTGGCACCAGTCTGCTGATCATGGTGGGTGTCACGCTGGATACGTTGAAGCAGGTAGAGAGCCACCTGCTCATGCGGCACTACGACGGGTTCATGAAAGGAGGCCGGATCCGGGGCCGCCGGGGTTGACGTACGAGGCATGGGCTTGAAGACCGCAAAGGAGATCGACGTGCTGCGGA
>CAZXEU010000131.1:0-9063 GCA_964639665.1 uncultured Rhodothermaceae bacterium
CACGGAGGCGCTGCCGATCCCGGCACCCATGCCATAGGCTACGGCGCCTGTGCCGGCGCCCACCCGGCCCCGCTCCGCACCCGTGGCGCCGGCACAGGCGCCGTAGCCTATGGCATGGGTGCCGGGATCGGCAGCGCCTCCGTGCGCCTTGCGGATGCCTGCACCGTGGGCGTGCTGACGCTAGCCCGGCATGGCCGGCGCGAAGATCTGGTAATCAGTGGAGAGCAGAAGCGTGGCGCGCTTGACGCCATTGCCGTGCGTGCTAACGCTTCGCCTTGCGCCGTAAGCATCCTGGCCACGGATGCTCCGCTTGCCCCGCATCGTCTGGATGCGCTCTGCCGCAGCGTGGCCCGCGGCTGGGCAGATATGGGATGGACCATTGAAGACAGCGGCGCGGCCATCGGCTTTGCTACGGGAGAGGCCTCCGATGCGCCGGCGGGCCTGGAACGGGTCGCGAGGGAAGCGGCCGCCGAGTCGGTACTGGACGCCCTGCTGCACGGGGAGGAGCAGTTAGGCAGCGCGCTGGATCAGTCGTGAACCGGCCGCGCATTGTGACCGAGCTGCCAGGGCCCGAGGCACGCAAGCTGATCGCGGCCGAGCGTCGCGCCGCGTCCACGTCGCTGATCAAGGAATACCCGCTGGTGGCCGCCCGGGGCCGCGGCATCATGATTGAGGATGTGGACGGCAACCGCTTTCTGGATTTCATGTCCGGCATCGCCGTCACGCTGACCGGACATTGCCATCCGGAGGTCGTGTCTCGGCTGACAGAGCAGGCTTCGCAGCTGCTCCACGTCTGCGGCACGGACTTTCATTACGGATCCTATGCAGAGCTGTGCAATCGCCTGGCGGCGCTCGGCCCGGGCGGCGCCTGGCGCGTCTACCTCGGCAACTCGGGAGCCGAGGCCGTAGAGGCGGCCATCAAGCTGGCCCGCTACCACACCGGGCGCCCCGGCATCATAGCCTTTGACGGGGCGTTTCACGGGCGCACGTACGGCGCCATGAGTCTGACCAACAGCAAGGTGGTCCAGCGTGCGGGGTTCGGTCCGCTGCTGCCCGGGGTCTACCACGTGCCGTATGCCGCCTGCACGGAATGCGCGTACGGCAACGCGCGCGGCTCGTGCGCTGACGTGTGCATAGGCAGCTGGTCGGAGCGTTTGTTCAGCCGCACCGTGGCGCCGTCCGAGGTGGCGGCCATTATCGTGGAGCCCATTCAGGGAGAAGGCGGGCACGGCCGGCCCCGGCCCGAATTTTTCCGGCGCCTCAGGAAGTTGTGCGACGAGCACGGGATGCTGCTCATCGCGGACGAAATCCAGACCGGCATGGGGCGCACGGGCACCTTCTTTGCCCTGGAGCACGCTGGCATAGTCCCGGATATCATAACGCTGGCCAAGGGACTCGGCTCGGGACTGCCCATCAGCGCTACCTTGGCTCGGGAGGAAATCATGACATGGCCGCGCGGCAGCCACGGCAGCACGTTTGGCGGCAATCCCGTCTCGTGCGCGGCGGCAAACGCGACACTGGAACTCATCCTGGGTGGCCTGATGGACAATGCCCGGCAGACGGGCGCGCTTCTGCGCGCACGACTCGAAGACCTGGCGCGCTCGCACGAGGGGATCACGGAAGTGCGAGGCCTCGGCCTGATGCTGGCGCTGGCTTTCCGCGAAGCAGCCCAGGCGGCGGCCTTCGAGCAGGCATGCTTTAGGCGCGGCCTGCTGGTCCTGGTATGCGGGGCCAGGGCCGTGCGCCTTGCGCCTCCCATGATCCTGTCAGGCGACGACGTGGTTGCGGCCTGCGCCATCATGGATGCCGTGCTGACAGAAGACCTTGGGTAGGGCCATGTCCCGGTTTTTTGCCATGTCGCGGGGCGACCGCGCCTATCTCGCGGCACTGCTGCTCTTTGCGGCGCTTGCGTTCTTGCCTTGGACCCGGGACGTGAGCCTTGCGGGCCTTGCGCTCTTCGGGTGGCTCATGGCCGCGCTCATGGTCGCGGCGCCGCTGGTGGCACTGCTCCGGCTAATGGCCTGGCGAAAAAGGGAGGGCGATGGCGGTTGAGCGCACGCTCGTCGTGGCGTACTTGCTTGCCTGCCTGGCGATCGGGATCGCCGCTTCCCGGCGGGTGCTCGGATCGAAAGAAGAGTACTGGGTAGCCGGCAGGCGCATTTCGACGGGGGTCAATGCCGTCGCCATCATGGCGGCCCTCGCAAGCGGCGGCTCCATCATCGGCGTGATGGGGCTGGCCTACGGGCGCGGCATTCCGTTCGCGCTTTCCCTGTTTGCGGGCGCCGTGGTGGGCTTTCCGCTGGCGTCGATTCTGGTCGCCCGGCCGCTGCGCAACTTCGGTCGCTTTACCATCACGGATTTTCTGGCGTACCGCTATCCGGGGACCGCGATGCGCGTCCTGGTGCCTGCGCTGATCGTGGTCAGCTTTACCGCCTATATCGTGGCGCAGATGAAAGCTGCCGGCATAACGGCGGAGCTGCTTCTCGGCATCCCCTACCAGAGCGCCGTGGGTCTTGCCGCCATTGTGTTCATCGTTTACGTATCCATTGGCGGGATGGTGGCCGTGACGTGGACGGACGTGGTGCAGGGGGCCATGATGCTGCTCGTCGTTGGTGGCATCGCATTGGCAATCGCCCTTCGCGAAGGCTCGCCCCTTGAAATGCTCAGCCAGGCGCGCAGCGCGGGGATTGATCTAGGCGCGGCACTCGATCAGCCGTTTGCCAGTTACGCCGGATCGTTCGTGGTCTGGGCGGCGGCCATTCCCGTCATTCCGCACATCGTGATGCGCGTCTTCTCGGCACGGGATGCCCGCTCCGCGCGCATCTCGCTAAACCTTGCCATGATCGCCTTCAGCTGCATGGTGCTCCTTGCGGTTCTGGTGATTGTGCCCTACGGCGCCGCCTCGTTCTCTGACTTGGCGGATCCGGACACCGTCTTTCTGCGCGTGATGGAGCAGGCATTCCCTCCCCTGGTTCGGGGACTCGCGGTGGCGGCCGTCATGGCAGCCGTCATGTCCACCACGGATGCCTTGCTGCTGGCCTGCAGCTCTGCCATCGCGCACGACATGCTGGGCCACCTCCGGCTTGGACCGAAAGCCCGGGCAGGCATCAACATGGCCACCGTCTGGGTCGTGGGACTGGTGGCCATGGTGCTGGCATTTTCGCCGCCCGTACTGCTTACCGAGCTGTATTCCGCGGCCATCGGGCTGCTGAGCGCCGCGCTCTTTGTACCAACCGTGGCCGGACTGTGGTGGAAGAGAGCCGGGCCTGCAGGCGGCATGGCGTCCGCCGTCGCGGGCGCGGGCACATACCTGGCCGCCGAGCTTTCGTCCGCGTTGCCTTCGCTGTCTGCGATACTGTTGGCGCTGCCGGCATCCGCCCTGGCCATGTGGGTCTTTGCCAGAACGCCGCCGGATGCGCAGCTGGTGGAAGGCATACGCCTGTTGCACGCTGGCAGATCGGCCACAGGCAGCCAGACGGATGCCGCGTGACCGCAGGTGCGCACGAGGCGCCGGAGCCAGCACAAAGCGGGCACCTTTGCAGTCCATGCCTGCGCGTGCTCCGGCCGGACAATTCCCGCGGGAATGGGGAGGGAAGCAGGGCGCGCCGCGGCTAGCGCTCCCGCCCCTTCCGCTGCCAGAGAAGCGAATACAGAGCGGGAAGTATTACCAGCGTTAGCACAGCGCTTGAAAGCAGGCCTCCCACCATGGGCGTCGCAATGCGCCGCATCACCTCGGCGCCCGTGCCGGTGGACAGCATCAGGGGAAGCAGCGCCAGTGCGGTAGTCATCACCGTCATCACCAGGGGCCGCAGGCGTTCTGTGGCACCTTCCTCCAGCGCTGCCCGTACGCTGCCCGGTTGCCCCGCACTGCGGTAGCTGTCCAGCGCATTGCGCAATGAGAGCTGCATCACTATCCCCGTTTCCGCGGCCAGGCCCACCAGTGCAATGAAGCCGACGGCGACCGCCACGCTCCACTGGTAGTCGAGGGCCGTCATGAGCCAAATGCCTCCCACGACGGCAAACGGAAGCGAGGCCATGAGCATCAGGGGCTCGGTCAGATTGCGGGAATGCACCAGCAGAATCAGGAGGATGATGGCCAGCGTCACCGGAATCAGCACACCAAGCCTCCTGTTTGCGCGCTGAAGGTATTCGTACCGACCGGTCCATTCGGTAGCATAGCCGGGCGGCAGCTCCACGCGCCGGGCAACCTCCCGCCTTGCCATGGAGACGAATCCTCCAATGTCGGTTCCGGGTGCCAGGTCAACGTACACCCACGAGGCGCGTCTTGCGTTTTCGCTCTTGATTACGGGCGGACCGTCGGCGACCGATATCCGCGCCACCTGCCCGAGCGGGACTGCGCCGCCTGACGTGGGGACGAGCAGCTGCCGAAGCGTGGCCGGACTGGACCGGAAGTCGCGGGCGAACCGCACATTTACGTCGTAGCGTTCCAGACCTTCTACAGTTGTGGTCACGGTCTGGCCTCCAAGGCCACTCGCTACGACCGCCAGCACATCGGCTGTCGTGAGTCCGTGCCTTGCCGCCTCCAACCGGTCAACGTCAATGTCCAGGAACGATCCTCCCGTGGCGCGGTCCGCGTAAACGGACCAGGCATGGGGACGCAGCACCTCTTCGATCTCGGTGCCGATCCGCTCCAGCACGGACAGGTCGGGTCCGGTAATCCTGATACCGACCGGAGTCCTTACTCCCGTTGACAACATATCCTGCCGGCCCTGGATGGGCATGGTCCAGGCGTTGTTCAATCCGGGAAGCTGCAGGGCCTGGTCAAACTCCCGCACGAGCTGCTGCCAGGTCATGCCGCTGCGCCACTCGGTGCGGTCTTTCAGGGCGATGGTGGTCTCAATCATGGATAGCGGAGCAGGATCGGTGGCCGTTTCGGCGCGGCCCACCTTGCCGAAGACCGAGGCCACCTCCGGAAACTGCTTCAGGATCCGATTCGTCTGCGCGAGCACTTCCGCGGCCTTGCGCGGACTGACTCCCGGCAGCGTGGTCGGCATGTACAGCATGTCGCCTTCCCTGAGCGGAGGCATGAATTCGGAGCCGATCTGCGGCGCGGGCACAAACGTTCGGTCGAAGAGCAGTTGCTGAATCGGCAGAAAGGAAAGCGCCAAGCACAAGAGCCCGGCCCCCACCACGGCCCGCGGGCGGCGCACGGCCAGCCGCAGCACGGGTCCATACAGGCGTACCAGGAAGCCGGAAAGGGGATTGTTTGCCTCGGACCGCATCCTGCCTTTCAGCAGCACGGCCATGAGCGCGGGCACCATGGTAATGGCCAGAATGGACGCCGCGGCCATGGCATAGGTCTTGGTAAATACCAGTGGCCGAAAAAGCCGGCCCTCCACGTCCTCCAGAGCCAGAACAGGCAGGAAGGAGACGGTAACGATAAGCAGCGAGAAGAACAGGCTGGGGCCGACTTCCCGGGCGGCCTCGGTGATGACTATCCGGCGCGAAGCGTCCGGGCCGGCCTGTTCCAGCCGCTTGTGTGCAGTCTCTACCATGACGATAGAGGCATCGACCAGCACGCCGATGGCAATCGCAATGCCTCCCAGCGACATGACGTTTGCGTTGAGCCCCGACATGAAAAGTAGCAGCATCGCCATCAGCACCGCCATGGGGACTGCAAGAAGTGCCACGAATGCACTCCGCACGTGCAGCAGGAATAGCATGACAAGGAGGGCGACGACGACAAGCTCTTCCGCGATTCCCCGCGCGAGCGTCTGAATGGCCCTGGAGATAAGTACCGACCTGTCGTACTCGATGGAAACGGCCACGCCCGAAGGCAGGCTCGGCTCAAGCTCGTCGAGGCGCATCTTCACGCGTTCAATGACCCTCCGGGCGTTTTCGCCGTGACGCATGAGCACGATGCCGCCCACGACCTCGCCTTCTCCGTTGCGCTCCGCTATGCCGCGCCGGAGCTGGGGCCCCAGGCGCACGGTGGCCACGTCGCCTACGGTGACCGTGGTTCCGCCATAGGAGCCAAGAGGCACGGCGCGAATGTCGTCCGTTCCGCGCAAGTATCCCCGCCCTATGACGATAAATTCCCGCTCGGCCATCTCAAGGATTCTGCCGCCTACGTCCGTATTGCCGGCCCGGAGGCCTTCCCTTAGCTGCGCAAGCGTAATGCCGAACGCGGAGAGCTTTTGCGGATCAACCACAACCTGGTACTGCTTCTCGAAGCCTCCGACCGTGGCCACTTCGCTGACACCGTCCACCGCCTGCAGTTCGTACCGCAGGAAGAAATCCTGCAGGCTTCTGAGCTGCGCAAGGTCATACGTGCCAGTCGTGTCCCGAAGGGCATACTGGAAAATCCAGCCCACGCCCGTGGCGTCGGGACCAAGCACCGGGCGCGCGTTGTCGGGCAACGAGGCCGACGCCTGGTTGAGGTATTCCATGACCCGCGAGCGGGCCCAGTAAAGGTCCGTGCCATCCTCGAAAACGACGTACACGAAGGACGTGCCAAAAAGCGAGAAGCCCCGTACGGTTTGCGCATGCGGGACGGAAAGCATGCCTGTGGCCAGGGGATACGTAACCTGGGTCTCTACTACCTCCGGTCCCTGGCCGGGATACTCCGTCTTGACAATGACCTGGACGTCGGAAAGGTCGGGGATAACGTCAACGGGAGTGCTCAGCATGGCCCATGCGCCGAGCGCAGACAGCAGCGCGGCACACAGCAGGACAAGGAGTCTTTCCCGGACGCTCCACTCAATGATGCGCGTGATCATTTGTATCAGATGGTTGCATGGCGTGATCAATGACCAGTTCGCCCTTCAGGGCGTCCGGTTCGCAGCCGAAGGTGTAGGTTGCTGCCCGGTCTGCCGTAATGTCCACGCTCGTTTCTTCGTGGAGCGGCGCCGCAACCGGGCCAATTCCGAGCTCGGGGAATTCAATTCCCGCATCGCAGGCTCGCTCGGCGTGGCGCACGAAGATGAGCCGGGCGGGCACGCCCAGGGGAAGCTCTATGCGGGCCGGCTCGAATCCGGCGGCCGTGATGTTTATCCTGTAGACTGCAGGCGCTTCGGATACCATGGCGGTCAGCCGGGCTTCGGAGTCAATAAGGAACTGCGCCCGGGTCACCACTTCGTCGCCCGCGACCAGCCCGGACAGGATCTGAACCAGGTCGCTGCTCTGGAGGCCGGGCGTGACCTCGACGGGGGCGTACTGCCAGGGCCCCGAAACCCGCAGTACATGGTGCCGGTCTCCCGAGCTGATTACGGCATCAAGGGGGACAACGGGCAGCGGCGCGTCGGCTGCGGCCTGCAGATGGACGGTAGCGTACATGCCCGGCAGCAGCCGGCCATGCACATTGGGGACATCGATGCGCGCCCTTGCCGCCCTCGAATCTGGATCCACATAATCGTACAGATAGCTGATTGTGCCTTCGATGGTCTGCCCCGAGTCGTACGGAAGATGGATGACGGCCATATGGCCCGGCGAAAGCCAGGCCAGATCCCGCTCGTATACATCCACGATGAGCCAGAGCTCGGCCAGGTCCGCCACCTTCATCAGGGTCTCGCCGGCGCTGAACATCTGGCCCTCGGTCACCGCTGTGGAGGTCACGGTGCCCGCGGCGGAGGCGTATATGGTTAAGGTCCTGCCGGGCGTGCCGGTTTCCTCCAGCAGCTGGACCTGCTGCGGCGTTACGTCAACAAAGGCGAGCCTGCGACGGGCGGCCTCAACCAGCCGCAGGGCATCCGGTGCGCCCTGAAGGCGCTCCCTGTTGCGCAGCGCGAGCAAGTATTCCTCTTGCGCCGCCACCAGCTCCGGACTGTAGATTTCCATAAGAGGCTGGCCCTCCGTGACCCGGGCGCCCTCGAAATTCACGTAGAGCCGTTCGACCCAACCGCCAACCTTGGGAGCTACGACCGAGACGCGCTGGTCGTTGGCTGCAAATACACCTGTTGTGCGTACCGTGCGGGAGAGCCTCCTTTGCGCTACCCGGGTAGTATTGAGGCCTATCGCCCTGGCCATTTCCCGGGTGACTTCCACGGCGTCGCCGGAAGGCACGGGCGTCGCAACCAGGTCCATGCCGCATATGGGGCAGGTACCGGGCTCGTCCTCTATGATCCACGGGTGCATGCCGTCTCGGAAGACAACGCCATCCCCGTTGAGGTCGGCACTGGCAAGGTCTCCCGGGGCCTCCCGGGATTCGGGATCCGCCGGCTCCGAAGGCGAGCGCAAAAGCAGGACCAGCGCAATCGCCACCAGTGCGACTGCCGCGAGGGCTATGTAGCGGACGAATTTCATTTCACAAAAGGGAAAGCAGGGATTCGAGCGACTCGATCCCAAGGGTGCGTTCAAGGGCTGCCGCCAGTGCCAGGCAGCCAACAAAGGTGTCCTCCCTGTTCATCTGCAGCGTAAAGAGCAGCCGCTGGGAATCGAGGAGGTTCAGGAAGTCCGTGCGGCCGGTCGTGTAGGCGGCCAGCGCCGCTTCCATCGCCGACTCGGCCTGCGGAATGAGCAGGTTGTCGTATTGGTCGAGCTGATCGCGTTCAAGCCGGAATCGCCGGACGAGATCGGCGATTCCGGCGCGGAGATCCGAACCGAACGCCTGCAGCCCGGCATCCGCCTGCCTTTTCCGGATCACGGCCTCTTCGAGGCGTGCACGCCGCCTTGGGCGTTGCAAGGGAAGCCGCACCGACAGGCCGGTGGCAAGGGCATCCCGGCCGCTTCCCGGGCCGGCCGCGATGTCAAAGTAGGCCAGGTGAACCCCGAATTCGGGCCAGTAGGCCATGCGTGCCAATTCGATGCGCCTTTCCTCGCGAGAGCGCATGACCTGCAGTGCAACTGCTTCCGAGCGGGACCGTGCTGCAAGGTCAACGAGTTCTTCGGCAGCCAGCGGCAACCGCGGTGGCAGCGCAACCTGCACCAGGACGCTGTCAGGCAGGGTTCTGTCCAGCAGTCGCTCCAACTCGGACAGGGCGCGGCTGCGCCGGGCGTCGAGCTCCAGCAGCCGAAGGGCCAGCGTGTTCTTCTCCAGCTGCGCCTTCAGTATGGCTTGCTGGGTGCCACTACCTACTTCGAATTGTGCCGCTGCCGCGTCTTCGA
>CAZXEU010000132.1:0-39739 GCA_964639665.1 uncultured Rhodothermaceae bacterium
CGCACATGCCGGCCTTGGCCGCCGCCGTCGCTATGCGTTCTCCCTTCTTCGTAACCAACCTGCGTAGAAGCAGGACCTGCGCATCCTTTACCATCTCGCTTGTGGACTGACCGAACAAATGGCCGGTCCACTCGCAAGACGACGTCAAGTCCCGTTAATTCTAATTGTCGTCGCCGTTAATTCTAAATGTCGTCAATCACGACTGGTTGCATCACCTAGGTGGTAATCAGCAAATTCTGCGCATCTATTCTGATTGATGTTGCCCGCACGGTGAATCCGCGTGGAGCACATATCTTCGGCGTAGCTGAAGCCGATGCTGAGCTGCACTCCACGACCAGCTACATGCTTACGATTGTTCCGAATGCAGTGCAGGACGTGCACGTCCTACCCGGAGCCTGGCATCTGCGGTACAACCACCACGCAATCTCTCTCAATCTCCCGCTGGAAGTGCTCGGGGAGCCGTGCCCAGTCCCGAGCCTCGACGAGAAACGGGATACTTGAATTGCATACCGCATCGGTGAAAGAAAGCAATCGGTCGGCCGGGATTTCATTGAGTCCCGGCCCCCGGAGCACGAGATCAAGATCGCTTCCGTCGTGGCTGCGTCCGCTCACTCGGCTACCATAGGCCCATACCTCGACATCCGGAAGGTGCGCTCGCAGCAGCGATTCAAGGAGGCGCCAATGTCGCGTCGCCAGGTGTAGCCGGTCAGCCATCGCTCTCCTGTTCAAGGATTCTTGCGAGAGCTCTTGCATCCTCGACAAAAGCAGGAAGCAGCTTGAGCGTGGCATCAGCGAAACGCTCGCCGTAGTCATGAGCTGTAATGTTGCGGTTGTCGCGGTAGCGAATCCACCTCTCTACTGCCTCGATTTCAAGCAGATCGTGTTTGGCCGCGTGGCGGAAGAGATCCTTGAAGCGGAGACGGTCTGCTTGTCGGTTGCTCGCAAACCAGGCGGCCAGCTTCTTGCGAAGAAGTTTGCCGCTTTGTTCAAGTACGAGCTCGAACTCTTACACGCAGGCGGCTCGGTAGATGTCGAACATGATGTCGTCATTAGTCGCTACCCGTTCGAGCTCAAGCATCGCCCGCTCGATAGACGCGATACATCTGCGTAGGAATGTGGTGTCAATACTATGTTGCACGCAGTATCAACCTGCTCTACGTCATTTCAAGCAAGAGCCTCCATGCCTGAAACAATCTTACGTTCTAGGAGCCTGTCGAGCTTAGTGCTCGTGTGATTGGATTTTCGGCCGAGATTTGCGGAAGACAGCAGGATTGCGCCAATGACCACCCTGAAGGTCGTGGTTTAGTGGCTTCGGGGACCTAATGAGCCCGCTTTGGGCCTGGTTTCTTGGCAAAAGGCGGTCTTCTTCGCCTGATTTAGCCGCTTTGCAGCACATACAACCTTCTGATATTGTAGGCTGTGCACGCCAAGGCCCACTCGGCTTGTACCGCCTCCAGGCCTCGCACCTGGAATTGTCGGAATCCCATGGCCTCCTTGATGATGCCGAAGACCGGTTCGACCGTTGCCTTCCGGGCCGCGTATAGCTGCCTTCCGGCCTCCGTCTTCAAGCGCACCTTCATGCGATCTACCGGACAGGGCTGCCGGTCGACTTCTGTGTCGTCTACCGTCGTGGGTTTCAAGCGCTCCCAAAGGGGAGCGTTATGCTTCTTCTTGCTCGGACTGAGCAGGGGAGTTACGCCGTCTGCTTCACATTTCTCCACATTGCCACGACTGAAGTAACCGGCATCTGCCACCAGCGTCCGATCCTCAGCCGTCGCATTGGCCTTCCAATCCTGGAGCGTCACCTCCACTTCCTGTACGTCATTGGGCTTCTGACTCACATGCTGCGCTGCTATCAGGCGGCTGTCGTGGCAAACGGCGATCTGGCCGTTGTAGCACTGCTCAAAGCCGCCTCACCTTTGCGGCATGATGCGGCTGTCTCCGTCCGTCAAATTGACCTGATCCGTATCCTCCGGAGGTTTTTGCTCCGGAGGCTGCGGCTTCCTTCCCGGAATCTTCTTGCCCGTGGCCTTCTCGTGCAGCTCTCGCTGCTGCATCCTGGCCTCGTGCTGCTCCTGCTCCTCTTCGTAACGCTCCGCAGCTTGCGCCTCCAGGGCCTCTTTTGCCCGCTTGATGCCTGCCAATCGCTTATTCCTGCGCTTCAACTCCTCCGGAATGTCTATCTCCGCGGCCAACTCACGCTGATCCGCATCCTCCGCCAGACGAAGCAACTCCTCCGCCTCCTCCTTGCACTGCTTCTCCAGCTCCCTGGCACGATGCCAACTCAGCGCCTTGTGCTTGCTCGCATTCGCCCGAACCTTCGTGCCATCCAGACTCACCGTGCCCAGCTTCGTCAGACCCATCTCCATGGCCATCCGAAGCACCTGCACGAAGAAATCCTTGATCTCATCCCTGAACCGCTTCCGGAATCCACTGATCGTTGAATGATCCGGATTGTGATTATTGCACACAAACCGGAACGCCAGACTGTCCCGGCTGGCCTCCTCCAGCTTGCGACTCGAGAATATGCCCGTCATATATCCGTACAAGAGCAGCGCCAACATCATCGCCGGCGGGTAGGCCGCCGATCCCTTGCCCGAATAGGCGAGCTCGAAGCCTCGCAGATCTGCACTCTCCACCAGATCCACCACGAAACGCACCGGGTGCCCCTGCGGCACATACTCGTCAACGGTCCGGGGGAAAAGCTCCAGAGCACTGCGGTCGATCGGAACAAACCGGACTGCCATTGCGCTACTCCAGCTATTGGACGTACTCTCCACTTAGAAACCCCGGAAAGCTCGACAGGCTCCTAGTTCAGGCGGATCAGCCCACCACCGGGGTCAACCGCTGGATCATATCGACGGAATAAGTTGCCATTTCGTCCTCGGCTGCGGCAAGATTTGCTGGCTCCTCCGGCTGAAACGAGATTGGCTGCCGCTGTCCCTGCTAGATTGCAATGCTGTCTGCATACGCGGCATTCATTCGGCGACCTCCATGTGAATCGGCTAACGAGAAATGTCCCCTCTCCCCGAGAATCCGTAGCCTGGACGACTTGTGAAATCCGAAACGTATAGTGTCATAGATGTTTCCAATACCAGTGCCCGGTGAGACTGCGGTCCAAACTGTAACAGCTGTTTGTGCCGAATGTGACACCAGCTGTACGCTTGACGCTAGAACAGCGACGACATCATTGACAGGGTGCAACACCCGGCCTGTCTTTATCAAGGGAGCACCCGGTCCATTAGACCGAGGCTGGTATATCTGGCGTATGAGACAGGGATATACATGCGGTCTGCTACGCGGGATACGTGTCTCGAACGTCATTTCTGGCCATGACTTGGTCGTACCAGCACCGTCACAGTAGCGACAGTTGGCTTGGGTCAATCACCCGAATCTAGGGTAGCTACCACTTGGCAAGTGCGCGTCCTGTACCCCCTGAGCTGAATCATTGCTGCCGCTACACTGTATTTCGACGGAAACCTGCTGACAGGCCGACTTATGTCCAAGCCCCAACCCATCTTTACCCTTCGGCGACCGGAATTGAAGGCAGGTTTGCGTAGTCGCCAGGGATTTTGCGGGTTTTGATGGGATGAGGCCCTTCCCGGGGCCTCGTTTGCCCGGTTTTGGTGCTGTTTGGCCCCACTTGCGGCCATTCTTTGGGAGGCAGGTCCGTGGAGGGACGAATGTAGGGCCATAAAGTAGATGCACATGTAGTATAATATACCGCCCCCGCGGTATATTCCCCTGCATGTTCATCCGCCGATCGCTCACCCGTACCACCGCCGACGGGACCCGCTACTTTTCCTTCCGGCTCTGCCATGCTGAACGCGAAGGCGGCAAAGTCCGGCAAAAGACCCTGCTCAACCTCGGCGCCCAATTCGAGATCGACAAACGATACTGGCAGCCGCTGTGCCATCGCATAGAAGCGCTGCAGAACGGCCAGTTCGAACTGATTCCCGTGGGCGTTCCCGAAGCCGTGGAACAGGAGGCCCAGCGCATCGCAGACCTCCTGACGGCCCGCGGGGCCGTAGCCGTGACGGAAGACAGGCATGGCAGGCCGCCGCGCGACTGGCAACACGTCGACATCCACTCGCTCAAGGTGGTTCGGCCTCGCATGGTGGGAATAGAGCACGTGGGGCTCTGGGCCATGGAAGAGCTGGGCCTGCCCGAGCTCTTCGAGGAGCTCGGGATGGCCAGGGGCCTGCGGCATGCCGCCATAGGCTCCATCATGGGACGGCTGGCCGAGCCGGCCAGCGAACGTGCCACCAAGAAGTGGCTCGAAGCGGCCAGCGGACTGGACGAGTTCCTGGGCTGCAGCTTCGGCAAGATGGCCGCCATGCAGCTCTACCGGGCCAGCGATCTCTTGTACAAACACCGGGAGACCATAGAGGACCATCTCTTTGGGCGCGCGCTGGACCTGTTTGATCTTGTGCCCACGGTGACGCTCTACGACCTGACCAACAGCTTCCTGGAAGGAAGCGGCAAGGGCATCGACAAGGCGGCGCGCGGACACTCGAAGGAGAAGCGCAGGGATTGCCCGCTGCTGACGCTGGCACTCGTGGTGGACGGCAGCGGGTTCGTGCGTCGCAGCCGAATCTTCAAGGGCAACGTGAACGAGCCGTCCACGCTCCAGGAGATGCTCGAGTCGCTGGGGGCGCCCAGGGGCGCGCGCGTGGTGATGGACCGGGGCGTAGCTACGCAGGAGCGCATAGACTGGCTGCGCCAGGAGGGCTACCGCTACATCGTAGTATCGAGGGAGCGCAGGAAGCCGTTCGACGAGGAGCCGGCCGAGGCGCTTCAAACGTCCTCGGGCAGTGATGTCAGGGTGTACCGGGAGGCCGCGGAGGACGAAGTGCGGCTCTACTGCCGCAGCGGGGACCGCGTGGCGAATGAAGAGGCCATCATGAAGCAGAAGGCCGAGCGGTTCGAGGAGGCCCTCGGCAAGCTGTCCGAGGGACTGGCCCGGCCGAAGACGCAGAAGCGCCTGGACCTGATACAGCAACGTATCGGCCGGCTGAAGCAGCGATACGGCGGCATCGGACAGCACTACGATATCAAGGTGGAGGTGGACAAGGGTGACAAGGAAGACAAGGCCAGGTCCATCACGTGGAAGAGGACGCCCCAGGCGGGCACCATGCTTACCGATCCCGGCGTCTACTGCCTGCGCAGCAACGAGATGGACTTCACCGCGGAAGAGCTCTGGCGCACGTACGTGATGCTGACCGACCTGGAAGCCGTGTTCCGGTCCCTGAAGTCGGAGCTGGGTCTCAGGCCCATCTACCACTCCACGGGCCGGCGCGCAGAAGGCCATCTGTTCATCACGGTGCTGGCCTATCAGTTGGCGCAGGTGATCCGGAAGCGCCTGCACAAGAAAGGGATACGCTCCAGCTGGACGACGCTCAGGAAGATCCTTCGGCGCCAGGTACGCACGACCAGCGTCTTCAAACGCAAGGACGGCCGCACATTGCATGTGCGCACAAGCTCACAGCCGGATACGGAACTCAGGGCCATTTACGACGCCCTGTGCATCGATCCGGTGCCCCTGGCCATGCACAAGACGATCAAATGAGCAAGGTCCGAAAACCACCTTGCGGGGCAATGTAGTGCCAGAACGATTTGGAAGTCAGGTATTTACAACCTGTTGCGCAGCCAAATGGTAAACTTCGGCCAAGATGTCGGCTAAGTTGGTGCGCCGGAGCCGGATGCCCTATAGGACTTGTCCCGTGCCGTTACCGAATACGCGCCTTTGCCACCTTGCGCCGCGAGTCTCAAGTGCGGCGCTATTACTTGTTATTCGCGGCGACGCATAAGCATGCGTTCAGCTATCTCAATTATCCGCCTGCGATCAGCCTTTACCGGCGAGACCTCTCCCAACCACGGCAGAATGCGCGGGATCTTGTAACGGGGTAACACTTCCGCGAGCCTTTCCTGCAGCGCAGCCTCGCTGACGGCTTTAGAGCGCGCGCGCACGAATGCGACGGGCCGGGATCCGAATTCGGCATCCGGAACGGGTACCACTACTGCCTGGTCAACCCCTGCAATATCAACCAGTGCGCGTTCTATTTCTTCGGGGTGGATATTCTCCCCACCCGAAACGAACATGTTGTCCCGGCGCCCGATGATGTGGAGGTAGCCGTCAGCATCGAGCCTGCCCAGATCACCGGTGCGAAACCATCCCTCCGAATTTACCGGGAGCGCAAGCGAAGCTCCCGTCCTGTAGCCCATGAACAGAACGGGGCCTCGCACCAGAACCTCGCCGTCACCCGAAATCCGGAGTTCCCGGTAAGGAAGCACGCGACCGGCTGACGTCAGCTTTTCGGGCGGAGCATCGGCAGGCAGCGTGGTCACCTGTGATCCCATCTCGGTGAGACCGTACGTGGTTCTGACCGGATAGCCGCGAGAGTGTGCCTCGTGAAGGAGAGACGCAGCAAGGGGACCTCCTCCTGCCAACACGGCCTTGATCGAAGCCGGCGCCGCTTCCTCGCTTGCCCTGAGCAGTCGAAGCAGCTGCGTCGAGACAACCGACACGTGCGTTACGCCGAGGGGCCCTAGGACTTCGGGCAAGGACTGTGGCCTGTCCGGAATTACCAGGGTTGCTCCCGCGATCAGGGTCCTGAGCGCGGCACCGATGCCGCCGACGTGACTAAGAGGCAGGCTCAGCAGCCACCTGTCTCCCGGCTCAAGCGGCATGTTGTAATTGGCACCGAGAGCGTTCAAGTACAAGGCGTGCGATGCCAGGACTGCAGCCTTCGGGGCACCGGTGGATCCCGAGGTAAAGACGACCACCTCGGAGACATCCGATTCTCCTTCGCTGGCAAGCGAAATCGAATAGGTCTCTAGCGCCTCGGGCGCCAGCGCACTCATGCAACCTGCGCGCCGTGTAACAACCACGTCAGCGCCGGCAATCAAGGCGTGAGAGTCGATTGCCCGTGCGGGCAGGCGCGGGCTGATGGGACACGTGCTGAGCCCCGCCCGCAGGCCGGCCAGCATAAACACGAGCATCTCCTGAGCGTCGTCCAGGCACAAGCCGACGCAGTTTCGGGCCGCGGACGTCAGGCGGCGCGCCGCGTCGTCCACAGCACTGTCAAGCTCCGCGTAAGAAACGGTCCGGCCCGCCATTTCTACGGCACACGCATCCGGATGCCGCTCCGCGCTATCCCGGAGAATGTCAATCATATCTGCTGCATGCCTGACAACTCTATATGGCGGCAAGACAGTGACACCGCCTCAAGCGTGGTCTCCGGGCCGTCTAGTTCGAGCCGCGGACTGACCACGTCTCGCTCGAAAAACCGGTAAGTATCCAGGCCGGCTGGCTGGTCTTCCGGCAGAGCGCCTGCCAGGCGCACGAGCCCGGATAGCCCAATGCCGGACTCGAAGAAAGAGCTCAGAGAGGCGCGCACGCCAAGTTTGGCAGCTTCCTCCGCCCATCGAAGCGTGCGCGCGTAACCTCCCAGCACCATGGGTTTCAGCACGGCGGCCGCGGCGTAGGAATGCGCAGCCAGGTCCGTGAAAGTCAGCTCCGACAGGGACTCGTCCAGCGCCACCGGCACGCCGAAGCGCAGCGCCAGCTCTTCCAGTTGCCCCGTCTCGCGAAGCGGCTCTTCGATATAGTCCACCCTGGCCGCCCGTACGCCTCGGCCGAATTCTGCCGCCGATTCCAGAGACCACGCCCTGTTGGCATCCAGCCTGAGGGCTATGTCCGGGCCCAGACTCCGGCGGACCTCGCGGACCAGAGCAATCTCCGAGTCGATGTCCCTGCGACCCACTTTCAGCTTCACCGCCCGGTAACCTGCTATGCGGCAATGGATTGCGGCATTCAGGACGTCCGGGGCCGTTCCCAAGAGCAGCCCTCCGATTGCTACGGACTTACGCCGGGGCCGCAGGGAAGGCCAGGCGCTATAGCTCTCGAGCGCCTGCTCCAGCCCGCATCGAACGGATGGAAAGAGGCTCTCCAGATCGGGCATCGGCGCTGACCGCCATTCCAGTACCTGGCGCCGTGCCTCGTCCAGCGACTCGGCACTGAATCCCTTGAGCGGCGCAATCTCCCCCCAGCCGGTGTGATCATCCTTGCCGCCTACTTTTATCAGCAGTCCGCGGCGAATGCGACCGATAGCCATGGCCGCCGGCCGTGCGACGCCTGCCTCATACGCATAGACATCGACCCCTCGGAGAGGCTCGCGCACAGCGTCAAACGATCCATCCGATACTGAAGAGTGCACTGTGTATAAAGAGCAGCAAGCTGGTCGCACCAAGCAGCGGGTTCAGCGCGACCGGGTCGGTGGCGCTGTAGAGGCGATGAAATATGGCAAGCGCCGGAAGAACGATCACGACCGGCAGCCCGGCCCATGTGTGCGAATTGGAGAACAGCACGATATCCAGAGGGATAAGGGCGGCAGCGACAACGCAAAAGGCCCAGGCTCCGATGCCGAACCTCTTGCCAAAGCGAACGACCAGGGTCCGCTTACCTGCCTTCCGATCTTCTGCCACGTCACGGATATTGTTTACCAGAAGGATGGCAACGGCCAGGAATCCGGGGGCCATACCGACGAGCAGCACAAGCGGCTCAATAGCCAGGGCTTGCACGTAGTACGTCCCCCCCACGGCCACGGGCCCGAAGAATACCAGAACGAAGAGATCAGCCAGGCCCGTGCGGGCGAGCGAGTACCGGCTCGTGCTGTACAGCACGCCAGAAGCGATGGCCAGAACCCCAACCACGAGGATGGGCCAGCCAGCACGTACGACCAGGTACAGCCCGCACAGGAACGCGGCCGTGAAGGCAGCATGGGCCGCTGCTCTTAGCGCTCCGGGAGAAACAAGCCCGGCCTGGGCTGCGCGGCGCGGCCCCTTTCTGTCCTTCGTGTCGGCACCGCTTGCCACGTCCCTGTAATCGTTCCAGAGATTCGTCCCCACCTGTATGAGCAGAGCGGAGATCAGGGCGCATGCCGCAGCGGCAGAGTGCCACGCGCCAGCTTCGTAGGCCATCGCGCATCCCACCAGGACCGGAGACACGGCCACGGTGAGTGTCTTCGGGCGAATCGCTCCCAGCCACACGGCCGGGGACGCAGGCCGCGATGAACCGCATGCCGATTGTGTCACGGCTTGTAGCCGTCCTTGTCAAACTGCGGCGGCCGTCGGTCCAGGTAGGCCCGCTTGCCTTCCTGCCCCTCTTCGGTCATGTAGAACAGCATGGTAGCATGTCCTGCCAGCTCCTGCAGTCCGGCCTGCCCGTCGCAGTCCGCGTTGAGTCCGGCCTTCAGCATGCGGATGGCAATATTGGAATTGAGCAGGATTTCCCGGCACCACTGTACGGTTTCCAGCTCGAGGCGCTCAAGTGGAACCACGGCATTTACCAGACCCATCTCCAGCGCCTGCTGCGCATCATAGGGCCGGCACAGGAACCAGATCTCGCGCGCCTTCTTCTGGCCGACGCTGCGCGCCAGGAAGCTGGCTCCGTATCCTCCGTCAAACGAGCCCACCTTGGGACCGGTCTGCATGAAGCGCGCGTTTTCCGCAGCGATCGTTAGATCGCAAATCACATGCAATACGTGACCGCCGCCGACGGCCCACCCCGCAACCATGGCGATGACAGGCTTGGGGCAGGTTCGTATCTGGCGCTGAAAATCGAGCACGTTCAGGCGCTGGACTCCCGTTGCCGATTCGGTATAGCCGTGGTCGCCACGGATCCGCTGGTCGCCTCCGGAGCAGAATGCGTGCGGACCCTCCCCGGTCAGTATGATGACGCCGATGCGCGGATCGTCGCGGCTCTTGCCGAGCGCATCCTGCATTTCGGCCACCGTGAGCGGTCGAAACGCGTTGCGTACTTCGGGCCTGTTGATGGTGATCTTTGCGATGCCCTCTGTGTCGGTGCCCTCGACACCGACATGAAAGGTGATGTCCGTGTAGGTGCCGGCTTGCTGCCATTCAACAGGCCCTTCGACAACAGGCCTGTGTGTAAAGTGGTGTCGCTTTCCTGATGCCATCCTGGATACTCGTTGCCTGTTCCTGTTTGCCTCTTGTGTGCGTCCCGCTACGCGTCGCGGGTCAATGTCGCGTGCAATTCAAGGTTTGAATCGCGATCCGTCTTCACCTCTATTAAAGTGGAAACCCCGCTGTCGCATGCGCGGGCGTATGCCTCATTGAATTCCTTACGGGTATCCGGACACACGTACTTGAGTCCGAACATCCGTGCTGCGTCCCGGAATGCCAGCCCGTGGGGTGTACCCAGAACAGTCTCGAAGCCCCCTTCGGCCAAAGCGCCGGGAATGAAGTGAAAGATACCGCCTCCGTTGTTGTTAAGAACGACGACCACAAGACCGGCTTTCCTGGCAAGCTCAAGAGAGTTGAGATCATGCAGCAGAGCAAGATCCCCCACAATGGCCGTAACCGGATGCGACAGGCCTGCCGAAAAACCTGCTGCACTTGCAATGGTGCCGTCAATGCCGCTGGCTCCGCGGTTTGCGGCAACCCGGACAGGCGGACCATCGGCCGCCGCGAACAGGTCCATGTCCCTCGCCGGCATGCTGCTGCTAACAAACAGCGCGTGCGATTCGGGGACGAGGCGCGAGACCGCCCTTGCCACGTAGGGCTCGGAAACAGATGCCGTATCCTCCAGCACTGACTCCGTCCGCCTTTCCTCTGCCAAGTAGCGCCCCCTCCAGGACTGAAGCCAGTCTGCTGCGAAGGACGGCGCTGCGCGCTCCTGAAGCGCCTCACACAGCCGGGCGACATCGCACTGCAGGCGATGCGTCACATGGTGATCCGGATCGATGCGCTCCGGTCCCTCGTCCGCCAGGATGTAGGCTTTGGGCCGATGCCTGCGAAGGTACTTTCGCAATTCCTTTGAAACACACGTTCTGCCCAGTTGCAGCACAATGTCCGGCGCATGCGCATCCGCAAATTTGCTGCGGCAAAGAAGCCTCTCGAATCCGCCCACCAGGGTCGGAGAGTCCTGGTGGCCCAGGCGCAAATGGGATAGGAGGTCGGCGAGCACCGGCCACCCCAGGTGGACCGAAAGCCGGAGCACCGCCCGTGCACCCTCCTGCGACCTAAGCCTGCCAGCCACAATCAGGCCCTTCGCACATTCATTCAACAGGCTTGCGATGCCATCCTGTTGCGGCAGCCTGGGACTAGCCATCCCGTAACGGGTATACGGCGCAGCCGACCGTGTCCATAGGGCCAGCGATTCGGCCAAATCAGGCGACCGGGCGGGCTGCCCGACCAGCGGTGCCCTGAACATGCAGTTGACGTGAACCGGTCCCTCGGGTGTTCCGCGACTTCGGTAATAGGCCTGGTCCAGGGTCGTCAGTACGTAAGAGGGATCCACAGCGCCTGAAGGTGCAGGAAGATCCACGAACCAGCGCACGAAGCGTCCGAAAACCCCGACCTGTTCAATGGTCTGGTTTGCTCCCGTGTCCCGAAGCTCCGGCGGACGGTCCGCCGTCAGAAGCAGCATGGGCACGTGATCGATGCTAGCCTCGATAACGGCCGGCAGACCGTGCCCCAGCGCGGTGCCGGATGTGGTGATCCATACCGCCGGCCGTCCCGTGGCTCTGGCGTAGCCGAGCGCATAGAATGCCGCGCCGCGCTCATCGTAGTGCACGACAATACGTGCAGCCTCATGAGCTTCCGCTGCGAGGGCCAAGGGAGCGCTGCGTAGACCCGGGGCAATGCAGAAGACGTCCACGCCGCACCGCACCAGCTCTTCCACCATGAGCTCCGCCCATAGTCGATTGAAGCTGCCGCCTTCGTTCATGGCCGGGATACGGGTACTCCGCTCCGTTTTCCGAGCCCGATTACGCGCATGAAAGTTCCAATCTTGTGCTCAATCTCCCGCCATTCGGCATAGGGAGTAGAGCCGTAGACAATGCCGGCCCCGGAATACAGTGCGAGCGAATTGCGGCAAACCAGCCCCGACCTGATTGCCACGGCGAATTCGGAAGCGTCCTTGCTGATCCACCCGACGGGACCTGCATACCAGCCTCTGTCGAAGGTTTCGCGCTCGCGGATGGCCTCTATTGCAGCCTGAACCGGATAGCCGCCGACCGCCGGCGTGGGATGCAGCGCCTCCAGGACATCCAGGCTTGTTACACCTGGATGGAGGATTGCCCTCGCGCGTGACTGCAGGTGCAGGGTAGATGCAAGCTTCATGATAGCGGGTTGCCGATCCAGATGAAACCCCGACGAAAGCGGCTCAAGCTGCTCGCGAATGCTGACCCGGACGTAGTCGTGCTCGAGCCTGTCCTTCTTGCTGTTTTTCAGCTTTGCGACCTGCCGCTCATCCTCTTCGCCCGGCGCTCCACGAGGCCGCGTGCCGGCAACGGCCTCGCTTTCCAGCTCCATGCCGTCCAGTTTGAATAGCCTCTCGGGCGAGGCCCCGACAAACGCCGCGCCGCCCGCAGGCTGAAAACAGTAATGGAAGCTGTCCATAGTGCCTGATGCAAGACTCTCAAGCACGGAAACAGGCTCCAGTGCGTCCATGAATTCATAAACCGCCTTGCGCGCAAAAACCACCTTGTCAAGAGTGGTGCGCGAGAATGCATCCAGAGCCCACAGGATGGACTCGTTCCACCTTCCCTCGTCCGGATCGTCATAGCGGGAAAACGGCCTTGGGATGCCCCTCGTATAGGCAGTCTCCCCGTTGCATACGTTCTCCAGCTCATCCACCGCACATTCAGCAAACAAGAGGTCGCGCGGCATGACCAAATTGCATGCAATGGTTGATCCCCCGGGGGTCCGGCGAATTTCGAAACGCGGCAAGACAAACTGGTAGGCGCCGAAGGGCTTCCACCGTACATCACGCGCCCCGGCCCTGTCAAAGCGCATTCCGCCATAGAGACGCACCCCGGAGGCACACGTGTCAAGTACCGGCGTGAGCGCTGCACGCAGGCCTGATGCACTGGAGGCAGCCATGTGGCGATCAGCTACGCCGATGGCCGCAACCGTTTCCCTTTCGTCCCGGCTGGACCAGTAGATGCGCGTGCGGTCCGCATGTGGGCGAAGCCAGTCGAACACATTTTGGGGCTCCTGGTCCACGCTGATGCGAATCCGGCGAACCTGCTCCCCTTTCCAGGCGGCCGCGCAGGCGCACACGCGAGCCAGCAGCGCACGCATGCTCGCGCGCGCATTCGTCTGCATCGCGGTAGATATTCGCGGGCCTGCCGCCATAGTTCGAAAGTGGAAAAGACTGCGGAAATGCTCCCTGTTCGGTTACTTGCGTTTCAGAGTCTGAGCAATTCTGTCTTCAATTTCAGCAAATCCCTGGAGCGTTACGCCAAAGTGCAATGCCGCACGCACAATAAGCGCACGCAGCACATAGTCCGGCACGGGCAGGCTGTATAGCGAGGCCCGTATGGGTCGGACCACGGGCTGGACGCCCAATCTGAGCAGGTCCCAGCGTAATAGAACAAAGCTCACAAGGCCTATTGCGAGCGCTACAAATTCCGACCGGATAGCAAAGATGCTCATCGTCCACACGTAGTAGGCTGCCTGCAGCATCACGCTATCCAGCAGCCGAAAGAGAGGCACCAACAGGCGGCTTACCAAGGCCGGGCCAAGACATTGCCAGGCCACAAAGACCACTACCGCCGCCAGAAATGCCTTCAGGGACGGAATCAGGAAAAGCAGTGTCGGCAGGAGCCAAAGGGCGAGCGTTTGGGGAGAGCGGAGCCACACTTCGGCATCAGCCAGCAGGCGGCCGAGAGACTGGCGATCCACGACGGCGCCCGCGTAGTCACGCACCCACGCCTCCCGCGTTCTGAACCAGATGCCCGAATCCGTAAAGATTCCCCGGGGAGTGTCTACAAATGTAGCTTCCGTCCGGAGAAAAAGGGGCATGACACTGTCAGGCGGATACGCAGTCTCCCATTCGGGATTTGGCCCCCGCTCAACTCCTCTACTCCGAACCGAGAAAGATGAAGTAGGCCAGTGTCCTCGGATAGGTTTCGACGGGGCGTACTAACAATTCGGTCGGCAGATGGATCCTTGGAGTAACGCGGCCGGTCGTGTCGCTGCGTATGTCGTCGTACGGCACAGTAGCGTAAAAGTCCTCCGCGCCCAGCGCGGCATCGAACTGCGACAGGGCGACGCGATAGGTGACCTCGACGCTGCCGGGGTCCAGTTCCACGGGAGGCTGCGTGGTGGGCAGATCCGTTACAATAACCGGCAAGATGCGGGCCGCTTCTGTAAAGCGGTGCGCATTGGAATGAAGCACCACGTGCGAAGGATTAAGCTGGACAAGATCGGACAGGCTATCGGATAGAGGCAGGTGGATATTCACGGAATCCCTGAGTCCCGCGTGGATGCCCGAAACAGTGGGCCAGGCCCGCAGCTCGGTGACCACGGATAGAGCGCCTTCCACATCCACGGAATCCGGTACCACTACGGGTTCTGTAAAGAAGTCAAACGTCTCCTGGGGTTCGAGGACGGCGCGCACCTCAACAGGAACGCGCCTTCGGATCCTCTCCTCAATGCTCAACTGGATGCGCTCCGGGAAGAAATCTTCAACGGTTACGTCCTGAGGCAGATTGGCTACCGAGGCCAGCATGACAGCATCCTGCGAGGCATCGATGTCGACCAGCGGCCTGTCATATTTCAAGCTGAAAAGCGCGGTACCCGTACCCCGAACTCGGGCCTGAACACTCTTCGGCGGCGCCGCAATCAAGGCCGAGTCCGGCGGAAGATTCACAACGCGAGTTTCCAGCTCGACCAGTACCGTATATGTTTCGTCCAGGCTAAGCGTTATCCACATCACCAGGGCCACCGAAACGCAGACCGATACGACCAGACCGGGCCGTCGGCTGCCGCCCCCTGCCCGGTCCTCCAGCTCGGCCCCGACCAGGCGCCTCAGCGCAGACTGCAAGCCTGCAAAGGAAAACCGCTTCTTGCTCATGACAGATTAAGCGCCAGCTTCCCAATTGGATCGAACCAGACCAGCTGGCGGCAGCCTTTACTCTGCTTGCACCGTTCGGAAACGCCACCGCGAGTCTGCATGCGCAATGCGGCTCCAGTCCCTGTGCCGGATACAAACACCACTGTCCTGGACATCCCTGTCGGCCCCTTCGTGCACAAAAGCGCGAGCCGGTATTCAAGCGCTCTGGAATCGCCGGAACCGGCAAATCCAATAGATACACTGCGAAGATAGACGGGGCCTTCGCTATTGTCAACGGACAAGGTCCCTGTACATCCGGACCATGGGCCGGACGGTAGCATCCCAGTTGTATCGATCCACCGCGGCGCAGTGGCCATTCTCTCCCAGCCTTGCAGCAAGGTCGGGATCCTGGGCCAGTCTGGATAAGGCTTCCGCCATCGCTTCCACGTCACCGTAAGGAACAACCACTCCGCACTGCGCCTCGTTCACCACGCGTTCCATCGATACGCAATTGGTTACCAGTACCGGTCGCTTGAGGTACATGTAGTGGAATAACTTGTGGGGAGCGGATGCGTCATTGTGCGCTCCCTTTACGTGCGGAGCCAGGCACGCCCGGCTGCCCAGAATGTAGCTCTTCAGCAGAGGTCGCGGCTTCCAACCGTGGAATTCGATGCGGTCTGAAACTCCGCATTCAACGGACAGGGCCTCCAGCTCCCCGCGTATTCTTCCCTCTCCGACAACGACCAGTTTGCACGGCACGCGTGCAAGGACACGCGGCATCGCGCGTATGACTATGTCCAGTCCGCGATGCAGGTTGATGGTCCCCGTATAGACAAACGTGGTTTCTTCGCGCAAAGAACTGACTATTTGCGCGTCCGTCCTGCATTCATCGACCTCCTTGACATTGATCGTGTTGGGAACAATGACCTGATGTGATTCCGGCAAGCGTATCTCGCCACAGCGATCCCGCATTTCCTGGACGACGAATATAACCCTGTCCAGTGCGTTGACCCAGCGCTCTTCAAGACGCCGCCAGCGCGGAATACTGACGAAAAAGCGGCCCGGAAAACGGGTGCTCCACGCGTAGTGCCGGAGAACTTCCGGGTAATTCTCGTGAAGGTCGCCGACAACAGGAAGCCCGAGGCGTGCCGCGGCCCGCAGACCCCCTCCAAAAATCCAGAGATCATGCAAATGCAGCACGTCAAACGGATACCTGCGGTACACCTTCCTTATTTCGCGATCCAGAAAGTACGTGAGAACGGGTACTGTGCCTGCCAGCCCTCGCATCTTATTGCGAAGCTCCCTTGGCAGGCGCCGCCTGATTATCCGTATTCCCCGGTAGAATTCTTCTGGAGGTCGTGAATCGGGGCCAATGGCCAGAAGCAAGACCTCAAAACCTGCCTCGACGAGAGATACAGCCTCATTCTCCACTCGCGTATCCGGCGGAAAGGGCTCATCCAGTACCATCAGAATTCTGGCCTTACCCGATTGCTCCTGCATGGACTGCCCTCCTAAACAAAATTAGCCGCGAGTATCCGTGCGACAAAGGCAGACGCAGTGCCTTTCGGGGCTAATCCGAACGGCTTCTGCTCAGTGGGCTCAGTGCGAAAAGCAGCACTCTTGATGGCTTCGGAGTCCACACCGACACAGGTATTCCAGTCGTTCTCGAGCGTTTCGACCCACTCCGTGGTATCTCTGAGCGTGACGCACGGCACCCGATTCCAATACGCTTCCTTTTGGAGTCCTCCGCTGTCCGTTATCACGCACCGTGCATAACGCAGCAACGTGAGCATGCCCGGATACCCTACGGGGTCCCTGGCATGAACATTCGCCGGTAGCTCCGCATCGCCAATCTTGCCGCGGGTCCGCGGGTGAATCGGGAAGATCACAGGACACTGCAACTCTCCCAGAGCGTCCAGAATCGCTGCCATCCGCCCGGGATTGTCGGTGTTAGCCGCCCGGTGTACGGTGACAAGAACATACTCCCCTGCACCGAAACTGCTCAACGACGCCAGGGGTCTTTGCCGTTCGGCAAGCCTTCCGTATTCGGCTGAAGCGTCGTGCATTACATCCCCGGAAAGGAAGACTCCGTCCGATATCCCCTCGCGAGCAAGGTTTGTTACAGCCGTTGCCGTCGGGCAGAAGAGCCATCGCGATACATGATCTGTAAGAATGCGATTGATTTCCTCCGGCATAGACCGGTCACGAGAGCGCAATCCCGCCTCTACGTGAGCAATCGGAATGCAGAGCTTTGCACCTACAAGCGCTGCCGCAAGGGTGCTATTTGCATCGCCGTACAGCAGCATTGCGTTGAAGGTGGGCTGCCCGGCCAGAAACGCCTCCAGCCGCTCCATAATGGTACCGGTTTGCCGTCCGTGCGGACCGGAACCGACATTCAGGTTGGTGTCCGGGACCGGAATGTCCAATTCGTCAAAGAAACTGGCGCTGAGCGCGCTATCGTAATGCTGGCCCGTGTGAACCAGAGTTTCGCACAGACCCTCCCGTGCTAGCGCCTTGCTTACAACAGCAGCCTTTATGAATTGCGGTCTGGCGCCAACAACGGTACAGATTCGCTTCACTTGACCACCGGGTTGATCCTCGTTTCGTGCAGACTATCGAAGACTCCCGCGAGCTGGCGCGTCAATTCCTTCCTCTCATACGCGAGGGTGACCCGGATATCCGGTCGTGGAAGATCCTTGCCCTCGGCAACACTTTGCAAATGCATGCGAATATGTGCCTCGATCGCCGCGTCATCTTCGTGACTAAATGCCTTGCCCCCCCTTGTCCGTTCGAGTACAGCGGCCAATTCACCGTCGGGAAGGGCAATGCCCAGTATCGGTCTTTCGACACCCAGGTATTCAAAAGTCTTGATGGGCAGTACGCCAAACTCCTGCTCCGTTCTCTGGACCGCCACCAGCAAGAGATGTGCGTCCTGCATTGCCTCCAGCGCCTCCGCATGCGGTACGTATGCATGGCACTTGACAACAGCGCCCAGCCCCGCCTGCCTGTACTCACGAAGAACCGCGCTGTCCACGTGCCCGAAAAAGCGCAATTCCACACGATGACGCGCGCTCAGTCTGGTCAGGGCGCGTACGAGACCGGGAGCATGTTGGAGCTCGGAGTACGTACCAAAATGAGCAATGATGAAGGTACTACCGTCGGTCCGGTCTGTGCGCCGGGCTGGCAAGTCGCTGGAATCGAATCCGTTGGTTATGGTCTGATAGTGCCTAATCGAGGCCTTGCGCCTGAGCCACGCGCCCAAGCCATCACTTACGGACAATACGGCATCCGCGAGAGAGAGCACCTGCTTTTCCATACGCCCGTCCAGCCAGCGCGCAAGACCTAATTGTGCCAGCTCGTCGGAGTAGTATATATCCGTCCACGGATCACGCATGTCCACAACCCATGGAGCCCGCCGCTGCTTGAGCAAACCTTTGCCGATCAGGTGCGCGGTGTGTGGCGGACCGGACGTCATGACCACATCCACGTTGCCGCGACGCATAAGCGCCTTTGCCTGGCGCATGGCATAGGGATACCATCCAACTCTGGCATCTGGCAAGAATACGTTGCCGCGAATCCAGCGGGCCAGTCGGCGTCGCAGATTGGGCTCTGAATCGCTCGCGAAGCCCACACCGACGACGGATGACCTGTCCAGGCCCTGAAGCCGGGCATACAGGGCATAGGGGTCCCAGGCCCTTGTCCGAACCACGCGGGTGGAATCGGGAATCTGATCCAGAAGAGCCGCATCCGTCGCGGGGAAGGCTGCGAATTTGGGATCAACGGTCAGTACCGTGGCCTTCCAGCCGAATTCCGGCAAGTACCGGGCGAACTTCAGCATGCGCTGGACTCCCGGCCCCCCGGAGGGAGGAAAGTAGTAAGTAATCAGCAGCGCGTGCTTCACTTAGAGGCTGGACTCGCACTTCTGCTGCGCCTCCTATACCACTTTGCCCCCAGCAAACCCAACAGAACCAGATAGGCAACAGCCGTGCTTGCGGCGCTGAAGGCAGAGCTCACAGCATAGGATCGCGGATCAAAACGAAGCACCACCTCATGGGCTCCGGCCGGCACATGCACGGCTCTAAGCAAGTGATTGGCTCGCAAAACGGGCGTTTCCGCGCCATCGATACTCGCCGTCCATCCTGCCGGATAGTACACCTCGCTGATCACGAGCAGCCGGGCGCCATCGGTTTGAACTTGCCACGCCATCTCGCGCGGACCGTGGCGCAGGAGCACCGCGGAGGCTGTGCTGGCAGAATCAATGGGCGCGATTTCCATGTCCAGCGGGGCATGGAGCACCGCCGTGCGTCCCGGTTCAAAGGCAGCGCTTCGCAGCCGCTCCCAGGCCTCTTCCGCATCCGGAATGATCTCAATCTCTCCGACGAAATACGCCCGTGGCAGTGCACGGGGATTCTCCAGCACCAAGAGCCCCGTCTGCTCTCCCCGGTGTACTTCCCGCAGGCCAGGAATAGACCCCGGCGCGATAACGAATCGGGTATTGAGCATATCCAGGGCATTCTGATTGGGCAGGCCCGTCGTCGGATCCGTCAGGATGTTCTCCAGAAAGTCCTGGTAGAGTCGCAACTTTGCCCCGCTGTAACCGCCCAGCGACTCATGGAAAAAGGATGGACGGCCATTCTGGGTCTGGTCTCTCTGCTCCAGAGACAGCACCCGGAAATGACCGCTGCCGCCCGCGCGCTCCGATTCCGCCACAATGTATCGGTCGACGTCGTAAGCGCTGATCGGGCTCTCCAATGTGCCCGCGCGAGCCAGTTGGTCCTCGCCAAAATAGCGCCTGCCCACGCCTCCCAGATCAACGGCGACCAGGAGCACGAGCCCTGCCTGCGTGATCCACGCGGGGAGCCTGCCGCGGCCGAACAGGGCAAGAAGCAGGCTTGCCGAAAGCAGCACGATCAGCGTACGCACGGCATCTTCCCTGAATGCCTCCTTGCGCGGCTCTACGAGGCGATCCCGGAGCAGGTCATCCGCGGCACGGACAACCTGCGGGTCATCCGGTGACCGCTGACTCTGGCTTGCCACCAGCTGCCTGACCTGGGCTTCTTCGCCCTCGCTGACAAAGCTGAACATAGCCGAGCCGCCCGCCAGTAGAAGGACCACGAACAGAACCAGCACACCCGCCGCCTTTCGCGCCGATTTCCACGAGTCGCTCCGCGCCTCCATTTGCCGCTCATTCTGCACTATGTAGACCAAACCGTTTGCAGCCAGAACCGCCAGGACCAGCGCCACCGCAATGAGCCATGTCTCCGGCACGCGAAAGGAGTCGAACAGCGGGAAGTGCTCGAACATCGGCCGGTTGAGCACCTCCAGGTGACGACCCATCGAAAACAGCACCATTAGAAAAGCGGCCGCACCAAGGGCCCGGACCGTGGCCGCGCGCACCTTCCAGACCGCTATTGCGGCAAGCAGCAGTACTGCTCCGCCCACGTAGTGAGGGCCGCCTGTAAATGGCTTTGGCCCCCAGTAAAGAGCCGAGCCGCCAAAGGCATCCGCCACCAGGAGGGTAAGAAGCTCGGCAGGGCCCTGGCTCCAACTCATGGCATAGGCCCAGTCGAGACCTCCGGCCCCTCCACCAGATGCCATCCCGCGTATGCTATACGGCTTGTATTCCCATGTGGGCAAATAGAGTTCGGCAACCATCAGCAGCGCGGCTGCCGCACCCACAAGGAGCGTCGCAGTGCTCCTGGCAAACTCTCCCGCCTTCTTGGCTCGCCATGCGCCAATGCCCTCCGCCAGCCACCAGATCGCCGCCATCCAGACCAAGTAGTACGTGATCTGTACATGACCTGCCCGAAGCTGGATCGACAGCGCAATCGCAAAGAGCGCACCGGAAAGCAGTCCGGGCCGGCGGAGCGCATAGGCAAACGCAAGCAGCAACCAGGGAGCAAAGCAGAGCGCCACAAACTTGGTGTTATGGCCTGCCACCAGGATTACGGGCAGGTAGGTAGTAAGGCCGAAGGCACAGGCACCCAGAAGGGCAGCAAGCTTGTCTCGCCAAAGAAACCAGACCAGCAGGTACGTCCCAAACAGCAGGAAAACAAAATGGGAGACGGGCCACGCAAACTTTCTGACCCACCTGGGCAGATAGTCCAGTTGTGGCACCAGCGGAGACGGGGAAATCACGTAGCCCGGCATGCCGGCAAATACATTGGTGGCCCAGAGCGGCTCCTCGCCTGTCTCTTCGCGGTATTCCAGCATGGACTGCGCGGCCGCGCGCCATTGCCTGGTATCGCTGCCAACGAGCTCCTCGCCGGAAAACAGCGCAGGCCCGTAGAAGACCAGCGCCAGCGCCACGAGCGCGGCCGCACACACTCCGTGCTGCACGCCCTCAGGCTGCTTTGCCCACCAGGAAGGCCCTTGCACCTGCGCCAGTTTCGCCTTGCGCCCTTTCCCCTTGCGCCGTCTGGCCATGCTCTAGCCAATCACCTTCGGCACCCGAAAGAACTGCCCGTCGGCATCGGGCGCATTCCGCAACGCCTCGTCCAGGGACATTCGATTCTTGGCCACGTCATGGCGAAACACATTCGACAACTCCAGGACATGGGTCATGGGCTCAACATCTGTTGTGTCGAGTTCGCGAAGCTTCTCCATATACCCAAGTATTTCGCTCATCTGTTCGGCCAGTACACGCTCTTCCTCTTCATCAAATTGAAGGCGGGCCAGCGAAGCGATGTATCGGACGTCCTCGATAGAAACAGCCATGCTACGCGGGTATTGCGCGGTCATTACAAGATGTCCTCCCGGCTGTTCCTTGAGGTCGGGAACCCTGACGCGCCGAATGCGCTTCTTTACGCCACTAAAACCAAGGACCGGTCCGTGAACAGAATAGTCGCGTGTACGATTGCCGCAGCCTTTTTCCTATGCGCGAGCGCCAGCGCACAGCAATGGGCGGGAGCAGTCAAGATTGGTGCCGTGTCATCCGCGTTCATCGGGGATCTGGACATCGGGCCCACAACCTGGGAACGGGAAACGGGGCTTGCTGCCTCCGTAGCCTTTGGTCTTGATCTAGGACGAGGCCTGCTGCCCCAGGCCGAACTGCACTACGTCCAGATGGGCGCCGGGGCAGCAGCCCTGTACCAGGACATCCCGGTCGTCCTGAAATCCGACCTGACCTATCTGTCTATCCCGCTTTTCCTCCAGTACCGGCTGCAGACGCGTTCAACTACCTATCCGCGCCTGTTTGCCGGACCGTACGTGGCCTTCAAGATGGAATCCTACCTGACGCTCACACCGCGCGAAGGCGGTCTGGCCATCATTGAACAGGATCACTCCGTAGAAAGCGTTGACTACGGCGTTGCATTCGGTCTGGCGCTGGACTTCGAACTCGTTGCGCAGCTGTTTACGGCGGAGGCACGCTTCACGCGCGGACTGCGCGACATATCACGGCCTGATCCCCTCCTGGGCGATCCCGAGCTGGAAAACACCGGCCTCGTCTTCATGGTCGGTCTCCACTACTAGAGACAGCAAGCCGGCTAAGGCGAGCGTGTGCCGCTCGCACGAGCCGCAGCCCTTCCCGGGCCCCGGCCCTGAGAGCAGCTGCCTCGTCGCCCCCGGCGGGTGCCGCTTGCGCGGTTGCAATTATGTGCACCTCCAGGCCGCGCGCCTCAAGCATCCGGCGGATAACTGGCTCTTCCGCGGGGTCCATGCCTATATAGAGTACGGCCCGAGTCTCGGCAAGCGGCCACAGCGGCTGGTCAAGATACCGCCCAAGTCCCACGTGTCCCTGATCGGACCCGTAAAAGACGCCGAACATGAGCGAGCGCCCGGGGAACAGCTCCGTCGTCATGAAGCTGCGGTACCTTTGGGCAAGCTCGATCAGTGCAGCGGTACCTTCACCGATGCCGTCCTGTGCGTCGATTTCCGTGCAGACCAGCACCAGCTCACCGGCCAGCCCCGGATCCTTCCCTGCAAGAAGTCCGATTACGCTCGTTGCGGGCCGGGTATGTGCTCCCGATCCATGTACGCGCAGCGGAATCGGTTCGGCCAGTTGCCAGCCTTCACAGGAGGAAAACGCGGTCTCAAGCCCGAAGAGCCGTTCTGCCGATGCTACTGTCAGTCGCACAATGAGCAGTCCGGCAACTGGGCCCTCTTCCTGCTCCGACTCCAGGCCCCCTATCAGTATGAGCACGCGGGCCCCGCGACTCACCAGTGTCTGCGCCAGACCGTCCGAGGCGCGGGAAGCCGGCACAATGAACGCGTCCACCTCTTCGAGTCCGCCACCGCGCCCATCGGGACAGTAGACCAAAGACCGGATGATTGCCTCCCCGGTATCGCTACGCACGTCCACCAGGAAGTCCACGCCTTCCTCCGCCGCTCCGAATACATTGACTCCGCCGCCTGCGGCCTCCCTGTGGATTCGGTAGGAACCAGCCAGCCCGGGTTGGAGACCGCTCATCTGCGCAGCAACATAGGCCGTGCCCATCTCCCGGCCGGCTGCGTTTCCCGGTCCCACGCCAGCTTCCTGGCCGTTCAGGAATCTGAGGTGTCCGAGAATCCTTTCTTCGCTGAATGCAGGATATTCCGGCGTAGGCCAATCCACTACCTCGAGTTCCTGCAGCGAGCTGCAGCCCGAGGCCAGGAGCATCAGGGCTGCAACCTGGCCCAGCCCTAGGCAGGCCCGGGGCCAACGCAACCTTTTTTCGATCCTGCCATATATACTAGACAGTTGCATACGGATTCATAAAGGGCGACCAGCATGATTGATCAGCGCAAGGCCAAGGTGGCCATTGAAGAGGTTAGGGTAAGAGGAGCGCAGCTCATTGACAAGGTCCGGGAAGTCGTGGAGGAGGGACGGGCGCGCCGCGTCATCGTGAGGAAGGACGAACGCGTCATTGTTGAGTTTCCTCTGACTATCGGCGTTACCGGCGCAGCCGCCGCCGTACTGTTTGCGCCCATGTTTGCGGCCATCGGCGCCATTTCTGCGCTGGTGACAAACATAAGCGTCATAATTGAAAAGGAAACGGATGTAACGGACGCCGTAGTGCCCAGGGACAACGGCGACGTCTAGGGTCCGTGGTCGGTTATGAGGACGTCGAGGCCGCGGCCACGACCTTGTGCGGCATAGCGCATCGCACGCCGGTCCTGACATCCAGGCTCCTTGACGCGCGCGCCGGCGCACGTGTGTTTCTCAAGTGCGAGAATTTCCAGCGCACAGGCGCCTTCAAGTTCCGAGGTGCATATAATGCGCTTTCGCGCCTTAGCGAACACGACAAGGCCCGAGGTGTCCTAACGTACTCTTCCGGCAATCACGCGCAGGCCGTGGCACTGGCGAGCCGACTTCTCGGCATGTCCGCCACCATCGTAATGCCCAGCGACGCGCCGCGCGTCAAGCTGGATGCCACAACCGACTACGGTGCCGAGATCGTGCCCTACGACCGGTCCACTACAACCCGCGAAGCGCTGGCAACCAGGCTGTCCGACGAACTGGGACTGCCCACTATTCCTCCCTACGACCACCCCGACATCATTGCCGGCCAAGGCACTGCAGGTCTCGAACTCCTTGACGGGCTCCCGGACCTCGACATTGTCGTGGTGCCGTGCGGCGGAGGCGGGCTGCTCTCCGGCACCGCGCTGGCGGCCAGCAGACGAGCCCCCGGATGCCGAATCATCGGCGTAGAGCCTCTGGCCGGCAACGACGCCACGCTCAGCTTCCGGACGGGGCGGCTGCACAGCGTGCGCGACCCGGATACCATAGCGGACGGCGCCCGCACGCCTTCCCTGGGCAAATACACGTTCCCGCTGGTGCTGCGCTACGTGCACGACATGGTGACGGTCACGGAAGATGCCATCAGGGAGGCCGCGCAGTTTCTGTGGGAGCGGCTCAAGATAGTGGTCGAGCCGACCGGTGCCCTCGGCGTCGCCGCGCTGCTGAGCGGCGCTGTTGCGTGCAGTGGCAGGCGCGTCGGAGCCATCATCAGCGGAGGCAACCTGGACGCGCGGGCATTCTTTACGCCGTAGCGTCCTCCTCCCAGGCCCAAGTGCGCAGCGTTCCCATGAAGGCATGCGCTGTCAGGTCCAGCTGCAGGGGCGTCACGGATACGTACCCCTTGTCAATGGCGTCGATGTCGGTCGATTCGCCGGTATCGAGGTTGACGAATTTTCCGGAATACCAGAAATAAGGCAGATCGAACGGGTCGGTCCGTTCAATAAATGATTCTTCCCATCGGGACCGTGCAAGGCGCGTAACCAGAATGCCCCGAATGTCCTCCAGGGGCCGGGGAGGAATATTGACATTAAGCAGCAATCCCGGCGGGATGCCTTCGCGGAGCACCTTGCGCACCAATCGCACCGCAAAATGCGCGGACGGCGAAAAATCGTGCTTGTCCCACGTGCAAAGTGACACGGCGATGGACGGAATACCGAGCATGCACGCTTCTGCCGCCGCTCCGACCGTTCCAGAGTAGATCACGTTTACCGCGGTATTGGACCCGTGGTTTATGCCTGCGACCACCAGGTCGGGCTTCCTAGTCAGCAAACGATTGATGGCCAGCTTGATGCAGTCGGCCGGCGTGCCGGCTATGGCCCACGCCAATACGTCGCCGTTGCTCCCGGGCAGGTGCCAGGGGCGGGCTCGCACAGGGCTGTGGATGGTAATGGCATGTCCCACGGCGCTCTGCTCGTCCAGCGGCGCCACGACGACCACCTCTCCAAGATCTCTCAATTCGGAAACCAGGGTGCGTATCCCGGGCGCGTCAATCCCGTCGTCGTTACATACCAGAATCAGGGGCCGATCCCTGTCCGTCTGATCCGTGCTCATGCGAGTGCGGTCTCCGATGCGGGCGCATCCCAGTAGCTTTCGTCCACGCCGGGAAAATCCCGCTCCCTCACGCCTTTTACAAATGCGCCTACCGCCCGCGTAATGTCAGCTGCCAGATCAGCATAGCGCCGCACAAACCGGGGATTGAAGTCCGTCGTGAGTCCCAGCGCATCGTGGGTTACCAGAACCTGGCCGTCGCAGGCGTTTCCGGCCCCGATTCCTATGGTGGGTATGCGGAGCAGACCCGAGACTTCGCGCGCCAGCGGCGCGGGGATCTTTTCCAGCACAATGCCGAAACAACCCGCCCGCTCCAGCAAGCGCGCGTCCAGCTTGAGCGTCTTGGCCTCTTCACCGGTACGGGCGCGCACCTTGTACGTGCCAAACTTGTAGATACTTTGCGGGGTGAGCCCCAGGTGTCCAAGCACCGGTATGCCGGCCGCGAGAATGCGATCGATAGCCGGCAGTACAGCTTCACCGCCTTCCACCTTGACTCCGTGCGCTCCCGTTTCCTTCATCACGCGTATGGCAGAATGCAATGCTTCCTTGGAGTTTCCCTGGTACGATCCAAAGGGCAGATCCACAACTACAAGGGCACGCCCTACCGCGCGCACTACGCACTGGGCATGGTATACCATCTGCTCCAGCGTTATGGGCAGGGTGGTTTCGTGCCCCGCCATGACGTTGGAGGCCGAGTCCCCTACCAGGATCACGTCCACGCCAGCGCGGTCCAGAATGCGCGCAAACGTATAATCGTACGCCGTCAGCATGGCGATTGGCGTACCTGCAGCCTTCATGCGCTGCAGCGTCTGCGTGGTTACTCGCTTGACGTCACCCAAAGCCATATACGACCCCTCCCTTGCTATTTGTTGCAGGAACGGCTCCGCACGCATCGTGCCCGAAGGCGATTATCCGCCGTCTCCCTCGCCTACATCGATACCCAGCTCGATGGCCACATCCAGGGTGATGTCCAATATACGATCTTCATTTGCATACAGGATTATCGGCTGCATGGGCCCGGCCTGGATGCGCAACACCAGATCAAGGCTCTTCTCGGCGGCTATCTTCTTGATGGCCGCATCCACCCGGGTAAAGATGGGACTGAGCAGCTCCGCCTCGCGCTGGGCAAGTTCCTGCTCACTCTCGGTTGCCTGTTCCTGGATTTCGACTTGCGCCTGGGCCAATTCGGCTTCGCGCTCCTGCTGCCGCTCGGGCGCCAGTAGCGCCTGCTGCCTCTGGTACCGCTCAACCTGGCTCTGGAAGTCCTCGTAGGCAGCCTGGAGCTCCTGCTGACTGGCCTCGAATTCGGCCTGGAGTTCTTCCTGCACCGTCCGGTACTCCGGCATGTTCGAAATCAGAATCTCATGATCCGTGTAGCCAATACGCAGGGCAGCCAGCTGCTGGGCGCTCGCCATCTGCGTGAACACAACGGCCGCCAGGGGCACTAAGGCAAGTATTGTTCTCTTTTTCATTTGTATGCGTGCTGTGCTGTTGATGTCAATTGGAGCCGGCTCTTTCGCGCTCTCCGGGCTGCACCTCTATGCCCAGCACCTCAAGCACCTGCTCACTCAAATCGTGTCGGTCCGTGGCATACAAGAACAGCAGGTCGCCGCCCTTGTCAAATACGTAGTCATACTCCTCAGCCTCGGCCACTTCCTCTACGGCGATCAGGATCTTTTCCTGGATGGGCCGCAGAATCTGTTCCTGCTGCCGGTACAGCTCTCCTTCCGGTCCAAAGTACTGCGCGCGAAGACGCTCCAGGTCTTCTTCCTCGCGCATGATTTCCTCGCGCCGCCGCTGCCGCTCGTCGCGCGTGTACAAGAGCTCACGCGCCTCGTATTCCTGGAACAGATCGTTGAGATCACGCTGCCGGTCCGCAATGTCCTGCTCCATTTGCTGGGCCATCCTGTCCAGCGTCTGCTGCGCGCTGGCAAACTCCGGGAACTTGCCGTAGATAAACTCCGAATCGATATAGCCCACCTTCTGCTGCCCGCTGGCCATGCCAGCAATCGCCAGCGTCAACAGCAGCATTGCATATTTCTTCATGGCCTCGGTCCTACTGCGTAAACCCCTGACCGATCGTGAACTGGAACAGCCACTTGTTGGCTCCCGTGTGCTTGTGCGCCTGGCCCGGAATAGGTATGAACTGGTCAAAATTATACCCGTACGTCAATTCCAGCATTCCGAGAATGGGCAGGAATAGACGCACGCCAACCCCCGCGGACCGGTACAGCTGGGTGGGACTGTAGGTGGAGAAGCCGTCCCACGTGTTGGCCGCGTCCATGAACAGATACGGCGCCGCCGTCAATTGGGGAGACTGTATGGCCAGCACCCGCATCTCCGAAGTATACTTGTTGAGGATGCGGCCGCCGATCGCTTCGTCGCCGCGCCGGGGGCCCAGCACACGGGCAGGATATCCGCGCATGTAGATGATGTCCTTGCCGAAGTTGTCGCGGAAGCCCTGGAAGTCAAACGGAGATCCACCTACAACGTAGCGTTCAAACAGTACGTCTTCGCCCGAGATCGAACCTATGTAACCGAATTCGCCGCTCAAATTGACGGTGAGCTTGCGCGCGAGCGGCACGTTCCAGCCGGTGCTGAAGCGCCACTTGTGATACTGAACAAAGTCCGCCACCGGCATGGCCACTTCGAGAGAGAGCAGCAGGCTTGATCCCGCCGTCGGAAATATCGGGTGATCCAGCGAGCTCCGGGTAAGCGCCTGTCTGACCGTGACCTGTTCGCTGGTGCCCAGCGGAAGCACCGACGTGAAATCCCTGTTCAGGAAATACTGGTATCCCAGGGACGTGGACGTGCTGAACTTGTCATCCGGCCACTGCAGCCTCTTCTCATAGAAGACGGAGGCCGAAGAGCGCACGAAAAGCTGCCCCGTATCAATGTTGCTCCGGGTAAAGGTGTAAAAGGAGCTGCCGCTGAACCGGGAATGCGAAAGGCTGAATCCAACCGGCGTGGGCCGGCCGCGGAACCAGGGCTCCGTGAAGCTGAGCGAGTAGCTCTGGTATGCCCTGCCGTTGCTCTGAAGTCCCACCGAGAGCTGCTGCCCGTCGCCGCTGGGAAGCGGCCGCCATGCGCGACGCTTGAAGAAATCCTGCGTCGAGAAATTGTTGAAGCCGAAGCGCAGCATGAGGATTAGCCCGAATCTGCCGTACGTACCGGAAAGCTCAAGCTGGTCGCTGCCCACCTCTTCCAGGCTGTAGGTCAAGTCGACCGTCCGGTTTTCCTGGTCGAGGTCCAGGGCCGGTCCGGCGCCCAGTTTCTCCTGGTCGAAGTAGTTCAGCTGGGACAGCCTTCGAATCGTCTCCTGAATGTGCTCGCGGCTGAAAGTCTGACCGGGAATTGTGTACAGCTCGCGGCGAATCACGTGCTCTTTGGTCTTGGAGTTTCCGGCAACGGTGATCTCGCCAAATTCAAATATGTCACCTTCGTACAGATCGTAGTACAGGTCCAGCGAGTCGCCTTCTACCACCCGCACCTCCGGCTGCACCCGAAAGAGCATGTACCCGCGATTCATGTACAGGCTGGAGACGTCGCTACTGCGCTTGTTGCCGTGGAGGTTCTGTTCCAGGCGCTCCGCATTGTAGACTTCACCGGGCAGCACACCCAGCGCCGTCGAGAGCACCACATCCGGGTAGACCGTGTTGCCGTCCCACTCGATGTGGCGGATGTGATACTGTGGGCCTTCATTCACGTCTACCTCCACGACCATGCCCGGCTCCTCGCCCGACAGATCCAGGTAAACTGAATCCCGCGTGATGCGTGCGTCAAAGTATCCGCGCGAATTGTAGTAGCCGACCAGATTGGCCTTGTCCTCCTCGTACAGGCTCTCGTCAAACCGAGCCTTGCGCCAGAATCTCAGCGCACTCTTGGGCTTGGTCTTCTTGAGCTTGCGTTGCAGCGCGCGGCCGGACACCTCGCTGTTGCCGGAAAAGAGCACCTCGCGGATCTTCACCCGCCTGCCCTGGGTGACGGCGAAATCGAGGCTGACCGAGTTGTCCGCACCTAGCGTGCGGGCCACATCGACCGAGGCCATGTGGTAGCCCTTTCCACCGAAGTAGTCCTTGATGACCTGGATCGATCTCTCCAGATCCGCAGGCCGCACGCGGGTACCCTTGAACAGGGGCACCTCCTTTTCCAGCTCCTTGGTGTGCTTCTTCTTGATGCCGGAAAACGTGTAGTCGACAAGCTTTGGCTCCTCCACAACCCGTACCACGAGAAACACGCCCGAGCCCGCCCTGCGCTCCTCCACGATCTTGACATCCGAGAATACGCGAAGCTGGTAGAGATTGCGTATGGCGCCCGCAAGCGCCGGATCGCCGGGCAGCGTAATGGTCTGTCCGACCGCGAGTTCACTGGTGGTCAGCACATACTGCTGCATGCTCTCGGAGTCGACGCCTTCCACCGAAATACCAAGGATTTCCACTTCCTCGGGCCGGGAGGACAAGGCTCCCGAACGACTGTCGGAGCTGGCGAGGGAAGAAGCGAGCGACTGGGCGTGCGCCGCTGCAGGCAGCAAGGCCAGCGCCGCACACATTGCAGCGGTCAGAAACCGGACCATGGACTTCATAATGCTCCTCAAATTAACGGGTTCGACGCGCACTTGGTTTCGTCGTCAAACGTACCCACGTCTTCGTTATTGTCCGGAGACCCTGCCGTAGCGACGCTCACGGTCCTGGTACGTTCGTATGCCGGCGTACAGATGGTCGCGCCGAAATGCCGGCCAGTAACAGTCCGACATCACCATCTCGGTATAGGCGAGTTGCCAGAGCAGGAAATTCGAGACACGGCTCTCGGCACCCGTCCGTATGAGCAGGTCCGGGTCCGGCATGCCCGCCGTATACAGGGCCTCGGTTACCGTCCTCTCGCTGACGGAGGCAGGATCCAGGCTGCCGTCCAGCACCCGCATGCAGAGCGTCCGCGCCGCGCGCGTGATGTCCAGCCGCCCGCTGTACGAAAGCGCCAGCACCAGTTGCATGCGCCCGTTGTCCGACGTGGCGTCCATGGCTCTGGCCAGTGCACTGCGCGTCCGCCCCGGCAGCCTTTCGATATCGCCAACGGCTCGCAGGCGGATGTCGTTCTCCTGGAGCACCGCAAGCTCTTCCCGCAAGGCACGGCGAAGCAGCACCATAAGGGCCTCCACCTCTGCCGCCGGGCGCAGCCAGTTCTCGACGCTGAACGTATACAGCGTCAGGTAGCCTACCCCGAGCTCAGCGCAGGCCTCCACCACCTCCCGCACCGAATCGACGCCGGCCCGGTGGCCCATGATCCTGGGCTTCCCACGCTCTTTGGCCCAGCGTCCGTTGCCATCCATGATAACGGCGACGTGCGCCGGAATCGGCCCCCGCTCTGCGAGCGCCTGCTGCAGCCTGAGGTCTTCCCCGGCGGCCATTGCCCGTCGATTCGCAATAAGGCGCCTACAGGCGCGTAATGTCGTTGAAGACCAGGAAGGCCATCAGTAGTAGCAATATGCCGAAGCCCACCTGCTGCGTGATCATGCGGAAGCGTACAGAGGGCTCCCGGCGGACGATGGCTTCGTAGAGCAAAAAGACGAGATGCCCTCCGTCCAGCACCGGAATAGGAAGAATGTTGACGATGGCCAGGGTAATCGATAGCAGGGCCACGATTCTCCAGAAGGACTGCCCGCCCTGCTGCGCGGCCTGGCCCGTAATCTTCGCCACCATTACAGGCCCGCCCAGATTCTCGCGCACGTTTTCCTTGCCCGTAACAATGCGTCTGAGATTGATCGCAATGGCGCGCGTGTTGTCCCAGGTGTCGGCCAGCCCACGCCATGCGGCTTCCATCGGGGCATAATCCACGGTCCGGCTCGCGATGCCGACGCCGATACGGTATTCACCGTCCTCTTGCAGGCTCGGCCGGATACTCTTGCGCAGGGTCCGCGTGCTGCCATCATCCGTGCGCACGACCTCAAGCTCCAGCGTTCGGCCATCGGAGTCACGAATGAAGCTCGTCATTTCCATCCAGAACATGACCGGCCAGCCATTGATGGCCGCAATCCTGTCGCCCGGCATGAGGCCGGCCGTGTCCGCAGGCATGCCTGGTGCGACATCGCCTACCACGCTTGGCTCGTTGTAGAGTCCCAGTCCGAAGATGCCTCCATCCGACGAATTCTGTATCTGTGTCATGATGTCGCGGGGCCCGGGCAGCGCGAGCCTCCGGCCGTCGCGATCCACCTCGAAGACGAGTGTGTCGGCCAGGAGCGGGATGATGCTGCCTCCCAGATCGTCGGGATCAAACGGCACGCCGCTGATCGAGACGATCCTGTCCCCCGTTTGCAAACCTATCTGCTCGGCGGCAAGCGAACTGTCCGCTACGTACACGAAGCCGTCCTGCTGCGCCAGAAAGCCCGACTCCCCGTAGACCATTTTCAGGCCTGCGAAGATGGCTGCGGCCAGAATGAAGTTGAACGTCACGCCGGCCGCGATGACGATGGCTCGTTGCCACAGGGGCTTCGACCGAAATTCCCAGGGCTGCGGCTCGCTATCCGCAAACTCGCTGTCCATGCTCTCATCAATCATCCCGGCAATCTTGACGTAGCCTCCCAGCGGCGTCGCTCCCAGTACGTACTCCGTCTCCCCGATCTTCCGGCTCGCAATCTTGGGCGGAAAGCCGACAGAAAACCGGTCCACCCGCATTCCGAACATTCTGGCCGCAAGGAAGTGGCCCAACTCGTGCACGAACACGAGTATCATGATGGCACCCACAACAGCCAGTATAGTCCCAACAATATCCATGGCGGGGGTCCTCGCTCAATAGCCGGTCTCAAATAGCCTGTACGTAGGCTTGTTCCAGCACACTCTGGCGCACAGCCTCGTCCACTGCCAGAACGGCATCCAGATCCGGCTCGCCGGCGGTGGCGTGCCGGCACAGCGCATCCTCGACGGCGCGCGGAATGTCCATAAACCGCAAGCGATTTGCCAGGAACAGGTCAACCGCCTCTTCATTGGCACTGTTAAGCACGGCCGGCGCCGTGCCGCCGTGGCGCAGGGCCTCGTATGCCAGACGCAGGCACGGGAATTTCACGAGATCGGGAGGCGCAAAGTCCAGCCGCTGGATGGCGTTCCAGTCCACGCGCCCGTAGGGCGCACTCCACCGATCGGGGTAGCTGCACGCATACAGGATGGGCAGCCGCATGTCGGGCAGCCCCAGCTGGGCCTTCGCGCTTCCATCCCGGAACAGCACCATCGAATGCACGATGCTCTGGGGATGCACTACGACCTGGATCTGGTCGGGCGCCGCAGAAAACAGCCAGTGCGCCTCTACCACCTCGAGGCCCTTGTTCATCATGGTGGCCGAATCGATGGTAATCTTGGCACCCATGGACCAATTGGGATGGCGCAGCGCCTCGGCTGGCGTCACGCGCGCGAGTGCAGCCGCGTCACTGGTGCGAAAAGGCCCTCCGGAAGCCGTGAGGATGATCTTCTCCACCGCATCCGGCTCCTCTCCGGCAAGGCACTGGAATATGGCCGAGTGCTCGCTGTCGACAGGCACGAGCGTGCCGCCGAACCGGGCGGCCGTGCGCACGGCGTGGGCTCCCGCGGCCACGAGGGTCTCCTTGTTGGCCAGCGCCACGACTTTGCCCGAGGCGAGGGCAGCCAGTACGGGGCGCAGTCCTGCCACTCCCGAAATGGCCGCCAGGACCACGTCGGCGGCAGCAAGGGAGGCCGCCTCGCAAAGCCCTTCCGGCCCTGCCACCACGCGAATGCCGTGGGGCGCAAGTGCATCCCGCAGCTTCTTCGCAGACTCGGCCCGTGCCAGCGCCACGAGCTCGGGGCGGAACTCGAGCGCCTGCTCGACCAGCGTGTCCGTGCTGGAGCTCGCCGTCAGTGCCACCACCCGCAGCCGGTCCGGCATGAGGCGGACAAGCTCCAGGGCCTGCGTGCCGACCGATCCGGTCGAGCCCAGAATGGAAAGGCTTCGCGGACTTTGGTCGGGCAAATCAGGCATGAATTCAGCAACGCAAACGCAGGCAAGGTACGCAATTGGCCTTGTGCGTGGTCGCCCGAGGGTCCCGGTGAGTGCACGTCGGCCCAAAAGGCCGGATATTGCAGCACGAAGACCGGATGGGCTCCTCGCCGGCGGTCTGGCGAAACCTCCGTTCCCCGATTGAGATATCAGGCTGGATTTCACTCGTTTCCCATGCAAAGACTGTTGGGGCTTGTTCTGGCTGCCGCGCTTGCGTGTCCAGGCTTTGTCCTGGCCCAGGACGTCGACACGGTCGCGGTTGCGCGACTGGAGCTGGCCAGTTCGTTTCTTCGCGCCGCCGAGTACGAGCGCGCGATTGCGCTGTTGGAGTCTGTCCCTGCGGAGGGTCCGCATGCCCCGGCACGAGCCGACATGCTGGGACGCGCCTACGAGGCGGTCAAGCGTTACGACGACGCCCTGCGGCTGCTTGATGCGGCCATCGCAAGGGCCCCTGCGACCGAATTTCCGACCCTGCTTTCCGCAAAGGCGCGCCTGCATTTTCTGGCCGGAGACGAGGCCGCGGCAGACAGCCTCTGGGAAGAGAGCCTGGCGCTGTCCTGGGGAAGCGAGGCCAACTACCGCACGGTGTACAATTCCCTGGTTGAAGTGCGCCTGCTGGGCCGCGCGATAGACGTCCTGCTGCGCGGTCGAAGCGAGCTCGGCGACCGCTCGCTGTTTCATATCGACCTGGCCTATCTGTACACGCACACGGGCGACCACGAGCGTTCCATGGAGGAATACCTCGGTCTGCTCATGGATAATGAGCGGCAGCTCAGCTTCGTGCGCAACCGGCTAAGCCGCGTTCTTGATCAGGAGGGCGCTTTGCCGGCCTACATCGCGGCCGCCGAACGGGCCGCCGCCACCAATCCCTCGCGCCGGGGCCTGCGCGAGCTTCTCGGCTGGCTGTACCTCGAGGCAGGCGACTATAGCCGGGCCTATACCGAGTATGCCGTTGTGGACGAGCTCGGCGAAGAGCGTGGCCGCGCCATATTCGATTTTGCAGAGCGGGCGGCCGGAGCGGGTGCTTTCGAGGTAGCCCTGACGGCCTACAACGAGGCGCTGCAGCATGATGCCGCCGCGCCCATTACTGCGGACGCGCTCCTGGGACGGGCCAGGATGCACATTCAATGGGGCAAGGCCAACCGGGAGTCGGCTTACGACAGCCGGGGCAATCGCCAGGCGTCTCCCAGCTACGAGGCTGCCATCGCATCGCTGAGGCAGTTTCTTCAGGAGTTTCCGGAGGATGCGCGCGGCGCGGATGTGCTGGTACAAATGGCCCTCCTTCAGCGAGACGTCTTCATGGACCTTGATCAGGCGACCGGTTTCACCGAGGACATCATCCGCCGCTACCCGGGCACGGAGGCCGCCAACCGGGCCCGCCTGGAGCTCGGCCGGATAGCGGTGCTAAGAAACCGCCTGGACGAGGCCCACGAGATATTCGGGCGCCTTGCGGACACGCTGCTCCTCGGCGAACTGGCCGAGGAAGCCCGCTATGAGCAGGCGATGGTCCTGCTGTACCGGGGCGACATTGACGAGGCTGGCGCCCTGTTCGATCTGCTCGACGAGGATGCATCCGTCGACGTGGCAAATGATGCCCTGTCCCAGCGAATCGTGCTGCTGGAAAACGCCGGACCCGACTCCACCAGTGCTGCGCTCCGGGCGTACGCAGATCTGCTGCTGATGCAACGGCAGCGCCGCCCGGAGTCCGTCCTTCAGGCGTCGGATTCCCTTCTGGCGCACTACGGCGGCCATCCTCTGGCGGACGAGCTGCGCTTTGTGCGGGCCCAGGCACTGCGCGATGCCGGACAGGCCGCCGCGGCCCATACTGCGTTCGCTGAAGTCGCCCTCATGTATCCGCGCGGTCCTCTGGCGGACCAGTCGCTCTTCCTAGCGGCAGAAATCCTGGAGCTGGAACTTGCCACCCCTCTGGAGGCCCTCGAAGGCTATACCGGCGTGCTGAGGGCGCACCCCGGCACACTCCTGGCCTCGGAGATCCGCAAGCGGATCCGTCGCCTGCGCTCCACCGGAGTCTAGCAACATGCACCGCATTCTATTCAGCGTTCTGCTCCTTGCTCCGGCGCCTTTGCTTGCGCAGGACCTGCTTATTCCAATGGATTCGCGGCAGTCGAACCACCTCAAGGCCTACGGCGTCGTGTACTGGGTGCTGGAGCGCGGACGGACGGCGGACTGGCTGCTCAACTACCGCGGAGGCTCCTTTCTGCTGGAGGCTTCGGACGACCTGCTGGAGGAACTGGCCGTCCGCGAAGTCTACTACGAGAGCCTGACAGGCAGCGATGCCGCGCGCATGGTGGCCGAGGTCGAAAGCGACCGCGCAAACACCGCGCTCGTCCGGCTGGAGACCTCGCCGCGCATTGCCGTCTACGCACCGGAGCAGACGCTGCCGTGGGACGATGCTGTGCTGCTGGCGCTTACGTATGCCGAAGTGCCGCATGACGTGCTCTACGACGACGACGTGCTGGCTGGCAGGCTGGAAGCTTACGACTGGCTGCACCTGCACCACGAGGACTTTACAGGGCAGTACGGCAAGTTCTTCCAGTACCGGAACATGCCCTGGTACCTGGAACAGCAGCGCGCGGCCGAGGCGGCCGCGCGGCGGCACGGGTTCCGCAAGGTAAGCCATCTCAAACACGCCGTGGCGCGTGCCATACAGGAGTATGTGGTCGAGGGCGGATTCCTGTTTGCCATGTGTTCAGGCACCGATACATACGACATTGCCCTAGCCGCCCACGCAACGGACATAGTCCCTTCCGAATACGATGGCGACCCGATTGACCCCCTGGCGTCGCGAAGGCTCGACTTCAGCCGTACCATGGCCTTTACCGACTTCCTGCCAAGTTTCAATGCCGCGGAATATGAGCACTCCGATATCGATACGGGGCCGCCTCCGCAGCAACTTCAGAATCCGGCGCTCGATTACTTTACGCTCTTCGAGTTCAGCGCCAAGTGGGATCCCGTGCCTTCCATGCTCACCCAGAATCACGTGGCCACCGTGCGCGGATTCGTCGGCCAGACCACCGGCTTCAGGAAGACGTTGCTGAAGCCCGGCGTCGTGGTTCTCGCCGAGACGCCGCGGCGCAGCGAAGGCAAGTACATACACGGCTCGTACGGCCAGGGGACCTTCACCTTCTATGCCGGGCATGACCCGGAGGATTATCAGCACTTCGTGGGGGATCCGCCCACGGATCTGAATCTGCACAAGAATTCACCCGGATACCGGCTTATTTTGAACAATATCCTGTTTCCCGCAGCGCGCAAGAAGAAGCAGAAGACCTGAATTTGGCTCATGGGCAAGGAGCTAAAGACCGTAATCGACTCGCGCTGCGTCATGACCGAATTCGTGCTCCCGAATGATTCCAACGGTTTGGGACACATGATGGGAGGTCGGCTCATGCACCTTATGGACAAGTGCGCGGCGATATCCGCCCACCGCCATGCCAACCGGATCTGCGTCACCGTTTCCGTCGACACGGTCTCGTTCGACGCACCCATCCACGTGGGCGAGATCGTCATTCTGGAGAGTTGGGTAAACCGTGCATTTCGGACCTCCATGGAAGTCGAGCTCAGCGTGGTGGCAGAAAACGCGCTCACGCGCCTTCGCCGGAAGTGCAACTACGCCTACTTCACGTTTGTGGCAATCGACGAGAACGGACGCCCGACGCCGGTGCCCGCCATATATCCGCAGACGGCCGTGGAACAGAGCCGGTATGCTGCCGCCGCCGAGCGCCGCAGCCAGCGTTTGGACCAGCTCGCCGACCACCAATAGTGAGTGCCGCTGCGCACAAGAGATGGTCTCATGCTGTACGAACGTATTCTGGTTACGGGATCGAACGGGCTGCTGGGTCAGGAGCTTGTTAGCCGGCTCAGTCAGGACAGCCGGTTCGATGTGCTGGCGACCTCGAATGCTAACGATCCCAAATTCCGGGACGCTTCATGTGGCTACATCGGTCTCGACATCACCGACGCGGCGCAGGTACGGCGCATTTTTTCCGACTTTGCTCCAACCGTGGTGGTCAATTGCGCCGCCATGACCGATGTCGACGGGTGTGAGCAGAACAGGAAGCGCTGCTGGGATGTGAATGCCCAGTCCGTGGCCTGCCTGGCGCGGGAATGCCGAGCCGGCGGTGCACGTATCGTGCAGATTTCCACGGACTTTGTCTTCGACGGCAAGAACGGGCCGTATAGGGAAGCCGATCGTCCTAATCCGCTCAATTATTACGGCAAGGCCAAACTCGGCGGCGAAAACGCGGCCCGCGAAGCAGGACTGGACCGGTGGGCCATCGCTCGCACCAATGTTGTCTACGGGACCGGCGAGCAGCTGCGCCGGAGCAATTTCGCGCTCTGGGTGCTGCAGCGGATATCGGACGGCAAGGCCGTGCACGTATTCACCGACCAGGTCAGGACGCCAACCTACGTGGGCGATCTTGCCGACGGCATAATGCGCATCGTGCGCTACGGCAAGACCGGCATGTTCCACGTATCGGGCCGGGACGTGCTCAGCATGCATGCGTTTGCGGTGGCCATTGCCCGGGTCTTCGGGCTGGACGAAAGCCTGGTCAAACCGATCACGAGCACCGCATTGCAACAGCGGGCCACGCGGCCGCGCAATACGGGGCTCATCATTCTGAAGGCGGAAACCGAGCTGGGGTACCGCCCAGACTCAACCGAAGCGGCGCTCGCCAGGCTGAGAGAACGACTGGACTACGCCCCGTGCTGACAAGCGGGCAGCCGGAACACGGCCGATGCTGGATATACAGACCATTCAAAAGGACACCGGGCGGATACGCGAGGCGCTGAAGGCCAGGGGCTGGCCGGACACATGTATCGTCGACCGCGCATTGAAGTGCGATGCAGAAAGGCGCGGCGTGCTGACCCGGCAGCAGAAGCTGCAGGCCGAGGCCAATGCCGCCGCGCGCGGCATAGGACGCCTGATGCAAGCCGGCCGCAAGGGCGAAGCAAGGAAGCTGATCGCTGCGCAGGCCGGCTTCAAGCAAGAGGAACGAGCGCTGGCGGACAAGGCGCGCCAGCTGGAGAGCAAGCTTGAGCAGTTGCTCCTCGGCATACCCAACATTCCTCGGCGTGATGTCCCGCCGGGCAGCGGCCCAGGCGACAACGTAATCACATGGCAGCCGCGCGAGCTGCCCCGGTTCGACTTTGCGCCCCTTCCTCACTGGACGCTCGCCGAAAGACACGGGCTCATTGACTTCGAGCGCGGCGCCAAGGTCAGCGGAGCCGGGTTTCCTTTCTATATGGGACAGGGGGCGCGGCTGCAGCGAGCACTCATCCAGTTCTTCCTGGAGCGCGCGGTGGATGCGGGCTACACCGAAATCCAGCCTCCCCTACTGGTAAACGAGGCAAGCGCGCAAGGCACCGGACAGCTTCCGGACAAGGAAGACCAGATGTACGTCATGCCGGCTGACGGCCTGTATGCGATTCCCACGGCGGAGGTCCCGCTGACCAACCTGTACCGGGAAGAAATCCTGGAGGAGGAGGCGCTGCCGATCCTGCTGTGCGCGCATTCCCCGTGCTGGCGCCGCGAGGCCGGATCGTACGGCAAGACGGTCCGCGGCCTGAATCGACTGCACCAGTTTGACAAGGTCGAACTGGTGCACATCGTGCATCCGGATCTGAGCGATGCTGCGCTCGAGGATCTCTGTACGCACAGCGAGCAGCTGCTAAAGGCCCTCGGCCTGCCACACCGAAAGCTGCACATGTGCGCTGGTGACCTGGGATTCAACCAGGCCGTGCAGTTTGACCTGGAGGTCTGGAGCGCGGGCCAGGAGCGCTGGCTCGAGGTCTCCAGCGTATCCAGTTTCACGGACTACCAGGCGCGGCGGATGCGCATGCGATTCCGGCCGAAAGAGGGCGGCAAGCCGCGGCTCGTTCACACATTGAACGGCAGTGCGCTCGCGCTCCCGCGTATTCTTGCAGCGATCCTGGAAAACAACCAGAGAAGCGACGGAAGCATTTCCATTCCGGACTGCCTTAGAATCTACACCGGGTTCGATGCCATCGGCTGATGCAGGCGAGGCAGCCCTGCCGTGTCGGACGCAGTCCGGGTGCAACGCACGCAGTATGCCTACGTAATG